>MERG01000168.1:0-5364 GCA_001771985.1 Betaproteobacteria bacterium RIFCSPLOWO2_12_FULL_62_13
CCACGTGTTCTACTGCGTGCTCGCGCTGCTGCTCATCAGCCTCTTGACCCGCGAAATGCACCGCCGTGGAATCACCCTCTCCAGCCCCGCGCTGCTCGACTCGCTCGGCCAAATCCGCGAGGTCGGCGTACTCTACCCTCCCACGCAAAAACCACACGCGCCGCGGCTCGCGATGACCGTCTCCTCGCTATCACCCGAACAGCGCACGCTCTACGAGACCCTCGGTCTCGCCCGCTATCTCGCCCCTTAGGTCATACGCGGGACGCCAGCTTTTTACCTACAATACAAGAGCTTGCGAAATCTACGCGGTAAACTCGGGCTAGCCTCCGGCGTCGGCGGGAGGCGTCCGCGATGTAACTGGAAGAGTGTCAGATCCAATGTGCGTTCGAACTGCCTTATAAGATAGCTAATGGCGGGTTGAGAGGTGTGCAGCAGATTTGCTGCTTCCGTCGCGGTCCCCGCGATCATGACCGCGCGGAACGCTTCGATCTGTCGCAGATTCATGGCAGCAATTCTAAGCCGGAACACGTTGATAACATAGCGGTACTGGGTCCAGGAACGCGAAGGAGGCGATGGCACAGATGCTGATGGAACGGTATGGCGAGCGGTTGGTTGGCGTGTTGTCCTGCCACGATCGAATCGTGATCACGGACACGCTGACGGGGGCATGCTACGCGGGTGGGATGACGAATTTTTTTACTCGCGAGGCATCCGCATTAGGTACGAAGATCACGCCTTAACTCGCCCAGGAGTTGAGCAGCCGCTTTGCCGCCCGCATCGAGGGCACTTCGATCAAGATCAGCACTTGAGTGCGCCGTGACATCTACGCGTGCAAGACCGCGGCGACCACGCTCGATGACGACGAAGACGTAGATCAGTCGGCACGTCGCCGTGACCGTCACAAAGAAGTCACATGCCAGAATCGCTTTCGCATGGTTCATCAAGAACGTTGACCAGCACTGGTCCCTCGTGGCTGACCGGCCGGCCGCTTCGGCATGTATTTGCGCACTGTCCTTGGCGAGACCCGAAAACCGAGCTTGACCAGCAATTCGCTGGCAATCCGCTCCTCACCCCAAACCGGATTAACCCGAGCCATGCTGCAGACCAGCGCCCGCAGCCCGATGGGAATCCGCGGGCGGTACCGCTATTGCAGCCGCACCATATTCAGCTCTTATTGTCCCTATCCGTTCCGCAATGGCGTCAAACGTCTCAGCCCACGAGACTTGCCACCACTCGCCCTCGCCACGATTGCCTACACGGCACAGCGGGTGCAGCGGCCGGTCCATATGCTCCCGTGCAGTAACGGGTGCATTTGCTCCCTTTACGCAGAATGCGCCACGCGAGCCCGGGTGGTCCGGATTCCCCGTGATACGCACGACGCGACCGTTTTCGAGGTAGATCAGCGCACCGCATCGAACTGAGCATTCCCTGCAAGTGGCCGGGATGACTTTGGTTGTCATGGGCCACCCTTTCTTCCCTTGGCGCTGCGCCGTTTTACTCGTGGATTTCAAACTCGCCCATGAGCTCGAGAATTGCCCTGCGAGGCAGCTCCGCTACGCCCACCGCCGCTCTCGCATGTCTCCCGAACTCCGGCCCCCAAAGTTCGAAAAAGAGATCAGACGCGCCATCGATGACCGCCTTATACAATCAAAGACTGCAGTTGCATAGGGCAATACATTCCCCGAACGGGAGGATTATGCATTTGGAACGGCTGGTCGTTATGTGCGAGATCGTAGGTAATCGCCTCAATGTATCACTTGCCGTTTCAGCGCAGAATGCCGACGTCGCCTGAGTTTTCGAACACTACTGGACTAAAATATCAGTACCGCCACGTAATCTTGATCACCCTCTCAGGCGCGCCTTCCGCATCGCAGCAGCCATTCCGAGTGCTGAATCGCCATTCCCATCGCTACGGCTTATCGGCAGCCTTGTCTTAGCACGCCTTATCGTTGGTGCGCGAGACGTACCGTGCTCGGAAGTCGCCGTCCTTTTTTGTCGATCGCTCGTGGCTGGCTGAATGGTAGACACGGCGTGTTTGTACACCATATCCGTTATCGCGCCCTTCAGAAGAATCACATACTCATCAAACGCTACGATTTCCCCTTCAAGCTTGACGCCACTGATCAAGAACACATCAACGGTTCTGCGCTCTTGCACCATCTGAGTCAAAAAGCGCTCCTGCGCGCGTTGTACAACAACCGCGCCCTGAGTGTCCGATTTTTTCTTCAACGCTTCCTGCATTATGCCTCGCATGGCCGCCAGGGATCCGCACTTATTCAGCCTGTGCTTTCCTTCGAACTCGGCGCCGCGTACCCGGCTAGCGCGCGCTGGTGTCGTCCGCTTGGCGCGCGCGCTGCTGCATCTGGTCCATCGCCTGGTCGATTTTCTGTTGCGCCCGTTGCTGCGTTTTCTTGCCCTCCTCCACTTCTTGCGCCTTGATGGCGGCGCCGGTCGCTGCGGTCGTGGCGGTTTCGACACCGCAACCGGCGAGTGCCGTGACTGCAAGAGCGGCAATAAGCTGTCTCATGGATCTGCTCCGTTAAGTGATCGGCGTGAGAACCGGCTTGCCGGCGAAATGCGCACGGAGGTTCGCCAGGACCTTGCGGCCACGTTCCTCGCGAATCTCGCGCGTGGCAGAGCCCATATGCGGCGTAAGCACGACGTTTTCCATCACCGCGAGTTCCGGCGGCACCCGCGGCTCGTCCCAGAATACGTCGAGGCCCGCACCCGCAATACGCTTTTCCCTGAGCGCCGCGATCAGCGCCTCCCGGTTCACGACCGGCCCGCGCGCCACATTGACAAGAAAGCTTTCGGGGCCGAGCGCGTCGAGGATGCGTGCATCGACCAGGTTGCGCGTCGCCGGCGTCAACGGGCAGATGACAACCAGGCAGTCGGATTCCCGCGCCATCGCTTCGAGATCGGGATAGTAGGGGTAGGACACATCGTCCTTGCGGTGCGGTCCGTGGTAGCACACGGACATGCCGCACGCCTGGACGCGTGCGGCAATCCCCCGGCCGATCCTGCCGAGGCCGACGATACCGCACGTCTTGCCGGCGAGATCACAGCCCGGCGCGATCGGGCCTTGCGGCCACTTGCCTGCGCGCACGAAGCGGTCACCCTCGGCGATGCAGCGCATCGCTGCGATGAGGAGTCCCAAGGCAAGGTCGGCTACGATCGTTGAAATGTAGTCCGGCGTGTTGGTCACGACCACCCCGCGCTCTTTCGCCGCGGCAAGATCGACAGTGCCACGCGGGTTGCCGAAAGAGGCGATGATCTCCAGTCCGGGCAGCGCCTCCATCTGGGCGCGGCTCAAGCCGGCGAGCCCCGTGGTCACGACGCCGCGCACGTTGCCGGACACCTCCTTGATGAATGCATCCGGATCGCGCGCGGTCCACAGCTTGTGCACGGTGTATTCGCGCTCGAGTTGGGCGAGCGTCGGCGCGTAGATTGGCTTGGTGACCAGTATTTCGGGTTTCATCGTCTTACGTAATCTGCGTAAGGGCGTGAGGGCGGGAGGGCGCAAGAACGTGAGAACGTGAGGGCGTCAGGGCGTGAGAGCGAACGATCATCCCTCATCTTCCGACCTCCCGACCTCACGATCTCCCGGCCTTTCGATCTCACGACCTCCCGATTTCACGACCTTACGGCTTCTAGTAATGCGACTTGAAACTGATCCCCTCGCGCTTCTCCAGTTCACCCAGATCGATGTAGGACCGCTTGGTTTTCTTGTCCACAGTAAACTGCATTTTCCGGTTGGTTTCGGTAGTGGCGCGTATGTCGAGCAGTTCCAGCCCCTCCTTGACCTCCCATTCGTGGGCCCCCGCGATCCCGGGCGGCGCATAAATGATCGAGCCGGGACCGACTTCGTATTCCCTGCCTTCGATATCCCGCACGGTGGCGTGCCCCGAAATCACGTAATAGCACGCTTCGATCGGGTGCCAGTGGAGCTGCTCATAGGTTCCGGGCACATAACTCGCGCGGCCCAGCCGCACTCTGTCGGTCGATACGACTTCCGGACAGCCGACCAGCCGTTTGTAGGTCTGGCCTTCCGTCACGCCGCGCTTCCCTTTGAAGTCCGCTTCGTTGATCACCTTCAAGGTTGCTTTCACTTCCATCTGCAAACCTCCATTAGTGTCCTGAATCGCAAATCATTGCACAATTTCAGACGTAGGTCGGGGTGCGCGCAGCGTTCCCCGACATCCATCTGGCGTCAGGTAGCCGCCCCTGCAGCAACCTGACCTACGCCCAAAACGTGCGTCGTGAGTAGTGAGTGAGTAGTGAGCGGAGCCCCCCAAAATGCATTGCTTGTCGCCCTCCCCATTCACCATTCACCATTCACTATTCACCGGTGTTAATCAGGACTTCCCGCGTCGACCTCCGCCTCGGCCTCGGCGATTGCTTTGAGGCGCTTGATGACCTTGATCCGCTGCACGGTGTCGCCGGCCAGATGCGTCCAGATCATGGCGTCGCGCACCAGCTTGTCCACGCGCGCATTCATCATGCAGCCCTCGGCGCCGTGGATGTCCATGTTGAGGCGGGTGACGCGCTGGATGACATCGGTCGAATAATTCATCACGAGAACGTTGTTGCCCGAGTCGGGCAAGACCCGGTCCCTTTCCCAGGCGACCCGCATCACGAACGAGCGCAATGCTTCGGTCAGCATGTACATCTCGTTGAGCTTGAGCTGAATGACCTGGTGATCGATGAGCGGCTTGCCGGCCCGCGACTGCGTCCGGGCGTAATTCATGGCGATTCCGACAGCATCGTCGCACACCCCCAGCGCGTTGGCCGCGAGCTCCAGATCGCCGAATTCCGACTTGTCGGTGGCGCGCGCCTTCACTCCGCCGTTCACCGCGCCCACGACGTTGGCGTGCGGCACGCGCGCGTCCTCGAAAATGAGCTCCGCGTTCTGGTAGAACCGCCAGCCTCGCTTGTTGAATACCTTGCCGACCCGGAAACCGGGTGTTTCCCTCGGGATCAGGAACATGGTAGTGCCTTGCCGGACACCGACATTCGGGTCGGTGCGCGCGTCCACGAAGAAGAGCTTCGCCACGCTTCCGTTCGCGATAAAGAGTTTCTCGCCGTTCAGGAGCCACTCGTCGCCTTTGCGTTCTGCGCGGAGTTTCCAGCCGGCCCTGGGGTCGTCTTCGGGAGGCATGCGGTTATCGGAACCCGCGTTCGCCTCGCTGCCGCCCTTGCCCAGCACGTAGGTGTCGTCGGCGAGAAAGGGCTTGAGGAACCGTTCCTTCTGATCCTGGGTGCTGGAGGCGGCGATCAGATGGCTCCACTTCCAGCACTGGCTGAAAGTCTTGGAGATCGCGCTGTCGCCCCGGGCGAGCTCCGCCATCACCAGCGCCTGCGTCA
>MERG01000168.1:5375-12826 GCA_001771985.1 Betaproteobacteria bacterium RIFCSPLOWO2_12_FULL_62_13
CGAGCTCCGCCATCACCAGCGCCTGCGTCACAAGATCGGCCCCGTGTCCGCCCCACTCCTTGGGAACCGCCAGCGTGCGGAGGCCGAGTTTGGAGCCCTTCTTGATGATCTCCCAGTCGAAGGTCTCGCGTGGGCCGGAGATCTGGTCGCGCTGCAGGGAAATGGGACGAATCTCGTCTTCGGCGAACTTCCGCGCCTCCATCTGCCAGCCGCGCTGCTCTTCATTCAATGCGAAATCCATGCTGACTCCTTAGAACCAGTGATGAGTGATGGGTGATGGGTTTTTCCCATTACCCATTACCCATTACCACAGCTCGGCCGCTACGCGGCCAGCGGCCGGCGATAGCCGGCGACGGCTTCGGCGATGCGCAGTTTCGCCGCGCTGTTGCTCTCCTCGGAATGCAGGAAAACGAGCGCATCGTGCACATACTTCTGCAGCGGCATGTCCCGCATCACGCCCATCGCGCCAAAGCATTCGGCAGCCGCCTCCGTGACTTCGTGGATCACTTCGGATGTAAACACCCGGGCGATGGTCTCAAGCGGCAGGGCGGACACGCTGCGATCAGCGACCGCCTCGGGATGGTCCGCGGCCCACGCCGCCTTCCATACCATGGTGCGCGCCACCTCCAGCTTGATCGCGATATCGGCAAGCTTGGTGCCGATCGCCTGATGCTCGATGATATTGCGCCCGCCCTGGCGGCGCAGCTTCGCGTAATCAATCGCGGCTTCGTGGGCGGCGCGCCCAATTCCGATGTTGATCGCCGCCCGCTGCGAGGCGCCGCGCCTCGCCCGCCCGCCGCCCGCAAACGGGCTCTGTCCTTCCTTGCCGAGCAGGTGGTCCGCCGGCACACGGCAATCCTTGAACACCACCTCGGCGCCGGTGCCGTGGTGCCACCGGATGAGCTGGCCAGATGCGGCGAAGGCCTTCACCGGCTCGCGCACGCCAAGCCCCGGTGCATTACGCGGCACCAGCAGCGTGCTCACCCCGTTCAGCCCGGTTTTTTTCGGGTCGGTCCTGACCTCGACCGCGATCAACTTGGCAATCGGAGCATTCGCAACAAAGGAGACAGCGCCGTTGATCACCCACTCATTACCCTGCCTCACCGCGCTCGGCTCGGCGCCCGGCTCCGCGGCGAGCGGACGGTGATAAGACCAACCGGCAAGGGTGTCGGGATCCCTTCCCGCAAGTGCGAGATGATAATGGTCGTCTCCAATGAAATCGGGCAGCAGGCGCTTGCGCTGCTCGGGGGTCATCGCCTGATCAAACAGGAGGTGGCCCAGCAGCGAGGTCTGTCCCAAGGCGGTCGCGACATCCACATCGCCTGCGGCGAGTTCTTCCAGCACGATGCAGGAAGTCAGGCTGTCTGCGCCCGCCCCGCCCGCTTCCTCGGAGAGCGCCAGGGTGCGTAAACCCATCTGCGACGCCTTGTCGAGGATGTCCGTCAGCAATGGCTTCTCGAAAGGCTCCAAACGGTCCGGATGCAGGGCGATCGGCTTGATCTCCCTTTCAACAAAGTCTCGCACCGTCTCGCGAAACTCCAACTGCTCTGCGGTGAGATGAAGATCGAACATGGCTGTCAACGCCCCCGAGTTATGGTCAACAATCGTGCAGGTTTGGAGGAGCAGGCGGTGGTTTGCAGATGAGTCCGCTCCGACCGAATTCGCTTCGGATTGGGCAAAGCGAACCTACGCAATATAGCGGGATCATGGGCACATGGGAAGAACGCCGTCTCAGCATGTGGACGTAAATTCCGTTACCCGCCATCTTTTCCGGACCGGATTTCAGAATGCGGCTAGCAATACCCTCCGCGCGCAGTTCAGCCAGCAGCCTGTACGGACTGTTAAGTCCGACGGGCTGCTAATAGATCGCCACCGTACAGCGTCCGCGACGCGCACAGCCGCGATACATACCCTCACTCACGAATGGCATCGCGACCTTGCCAGCGCAATCGACGGCGATGAGCCCGCCGTCGCCGCCCGGCGCCTCAGCGCGCGCCAGTGCACGCCGTGACGCCTGCGCCAGCGTTTCGCCGAGGTAGCGCATGCGTGCCGCCACGTCGTAGGCCAGCACGGCGCGAATGAAGTATTCGCCGTGCCCGGTCGCCGAGACGGCGCACGCCGCATTATCGGCGTAGGTCCCGCCCCGACCAGGGGTGAATCGCCGACCCGCCCGGCCATCTTGTTGGTATAGCCGCCGGCCGAGGTCGCGGCAGCGAGGTTTCCGAAGCGGTCAAGCGCCACGGCTCCGACCGTTCCATGACGCTCGGACTCGGATGTCGCCGCGCGGACGCGCGCTCGCCGCAGGGCCCGCGCACGTTCCGGCGTCGAGAAATAGTCGGGCGCAACCAACGGCAACCCCGCGGCGCGCGCAAAGCGGTCGGCTGCTGTGCCCGCGAGCAGGACGTGCGACGTTTGTTCCATCACGACGCGCGCCGCGATCACCGGGTTTCTTACGCGCCGCGCCCCCGCCACCGCGCCCGCCCTGCCGGTGGCGCCATCCATCACCGCCGCGTCGAGCTCATGTTCGCCCGCAGCATTGAAAACGGCGCCGCGCCCGGCGTTGAATAGCGGCGAGTCCTCGAGAACCACAACCGCAGCGACTACGGCATCGATGCTGCTCCCACCCCCTCGAGCACCGCGTAGCCCGCCTGCAAGGCAGCGGTGAGCGCGACGCGGTGGCGCGCTTCACGGCGTGGCGTCATCTGCACGCGGCTTATGGTGCCCGCTCCGCCGTGGATCACCAGTACGCAGCGAGGCGACTCTTGTTTTTGGTTCAAGACAGACTGAAGCTACCGCGTGAGTTCAACGAGCTGCTTGTGCAGAGCGCCGGGGAATTCGATTCCCGATGCCCGGGCAGTCGCTGCCGCCCTACGTTGTGTTCACTGTTCACCGTTCACCACGCCCGAGTGGACCGATCGGGCAGGTTGGCAAGGCCGGGAGGGGACTCTTAAACTTAGCGGCTGGAGGCGATCACCAGCCGACCGTTCCTGCTCTCCGGCATTGGACGACTCACTTCGCATGCCGGCCAAGCTCATCTGTCCATTACCCCGATGCATGGCCAGGCCAAGTATGCGCGGGGTGCTTCTGACCGCCGTCAGCAAGCGATTGAAGGCATGGAAAAGAACTGCGGAGCAGTTGCCCCTCGATTCGGTCTGGCAGCGTGTATGCGAGTTCATTACAACCCATGTCACCGCTTTCAACTGGCTTGCGCGAGGATTTCAGCCGCTTTTGCCGCACCGCACATAGGGGCAACTGCTGTTTTTAGGATAATACGATCAATTTGCTGACGTTAAAATACGACTATTAAGCATAGCTTTCTAGTCTTAGTTGTCTTCTCCGAACAAAATCACGTTACTTTAGTGACTTACGTCAGAAGCAAGCCCCCGCAGAACCCCGGAAATATCGGATGCTCGCCAGCTTATGGCCGGTCGGTGCCAAGCGCAGGTGTTTAGGTCGGGTCTGCGCTTTCACGATCTGCGGTACACCTGGGCCTCCTGGCATCGGCAGGCCGGCACGAGCTGCGACGAGCTGAAAGACCTCGGTGGCCGGAAGTCGCGCGTCATGGTGGATCGATACGCGAAATTCGGAACGGAGCATCTGTTCGCGGCGGCATCGCGAATCGAGCTCGGCGCTAAGGAAAACGCGGCGATCTACGTCACGATTTCCCCACGTTGTCTTTCGCCAGTCTGCATGCGTAACATGCCCAATGCGTTCGAAGAATCTCGGAACGATCGGCCGCTGCGTTGGTTATTTCGCGCAGCCATCACGAAAGTAACTTGATTTGTATTGGCGTCCGAAGACCTTCCGTAGAGAACCAACCGTGGTACTTCTGGGTCTGCTTAACTCTGTCGGTGAACAACGTGAGTTTGTCTGAAG
Organism: Betaproteobacteria bacterium RIFCSPLOWO2_12_FULL_62_13; assembly: GCA_001771985.1. GTDB lineage: Bacteria > Pseudomonadota > Gammaproteobacteria > Burkholderiales > SG8-41 > DSOT01. The sequence goes on from MERG01000168.1 coordinate 9,252, forward strand.
GCGCAAAGATTCTGGCCAATTTCTTGGCATCGCTTTCGCTTGTTCGTAGCGCGAGGAAACTCGCGATAGCGGTAAATATGGAATCGTCGAAATCCTTGACCTCCTGTGATGCGACAATAAGCGATAGCCCAAACTTCCTGCATTCCTTTGCCATCGTAGGAAGGAGCTTTAGCCGCGCCGCACGATGAGCCTCATCGAACACCACCGCGTGGGTAATCGTTTCTTGTGTCCCGCGTCGAAACATTGCCTGATAGAGATTTTGGAGCACGAACGAAGCAAAGGCCCGCTGAAGTAGCTCATTCTGCGTCGCGTGAATCTGCACCAACACAGGCATCGGCGACTCAAGCAGACTCGCTGCGCCACTTGTGGCTTCGAAGAACCCGTAATCGGCCAGCTCGTTGAGACGCAGCAGAACTCTCTTGTCAGTCTTGGGGTCACCCTTCAATAGGTCATGGAACGCATGGAAGGCCGGAATTCCTCCACTGGACGTCGCAGTCCATCCTTGGTCAGAGTAGCTCTGCTTGAGCGCTTCGCGGATGCGACCCAACTGTACGTCCCCGAGGTCAGGGAAAATGACCGCGAAGATATCACGCAACATCGCTACGTTATCTATGTAGGCGAGCGGTGACGTACCAACCACCTGCAACGGGTTGAAGCCAAGCCCGGCATAGCTCACCCCCCGAATTGCCCCCGAAAGCACCGTTCCCAGCTTTTCGTCAATGTCTTCGTGATAAGAAAAGACGATGGGAGCAATCCCAGCCTGGGTAAGCTGGCGACAAATTTGGATCAGGCAGCTCGTCTTCCCCATTCCAGGAAGCCCCACTATCAGCAGGTGCGGGTTCCCCTTGATACTGACCCGCCAAGTGACGGCATCGTCACTGGACGTATCGTGCCCAAGAACGATGTTTGCGTCACCCGTGCTCAGAGTCGGCGCGACAAGTTCAGCTGACAGTTGACTCGCGACCGGAGCCGACGATTTGACCTCATCGACCCGCTCTGGTGGCGCTACCGATGTCTTATCGCTCTCGATTAGAGGACCAGTCCTCGCTGGCGGCGGCCTTAGAGCGTCTGGGCCAAATAACCATGTTTCTGCGAGACTACCTCTATCAATTCTAACGGGCACTGCCGCGTTGTATTCCGGGCACAGCACAAATCCGATCCTGGCACGAGGTTGATCCATCATAGGCATTAACTCATAGCGAGCAGAATCTCGCGCCAAGCGATCCAATTCGGATGAGAGTCGCTCATATGCTTCACTACGTAAGGTGTGTCTCCGTGCCTTTTTAAGATAGAAACGCAGAACCCGCGCCAGTCGTGCGCGTTGCACGGTTTTCTCAAGCGACGTCGTTTCTTGCCCGTAGAGTTTTTCCCAACGCTCCTCAGAGGCTTGCAGCTGCTGTTCGACACTATCCAACACATCCGCACTTCGCGCCGTCTTGAGATAGCGTCGGAACTTTACTTCCACGAAGGTAAAGCGCAAGCCACCCTTGCGAGCTACGCTGACGTAGAGTAGGTCCGCGCGCGCCGCTGACTCGCCTGGCTTGTCTCCGAGCGATTGGAGCAATTCCGGCACGTCGTCGAGGGGCACGAAGAATCCGTCGCGCAGAGATATCCATACCTCTCCGTTTTCCTGCGCATGAACACAATGGTTTTGAACAAGCGCGAGTGCCACCATCTCAGCGACCGTATTGCCCGCATTGGTCAGGCGCAAAGCCAGACGTCCACTAAGCGCCTTGAGCGAATCAAGCAGCAACTTGCAATTCGCCGGACTCGCCGATAGACCCATTTCTGCGAGAGTGTCCTCGAGCAAGCGCTTTACTTCGTCCAGCGAACTGGTCGAGGTGATGAGCTGAAGAAAGCCGAGGTCGTCTCGCTCTGGAACGCAATCGATCAGATATGCGTCATAGGGCCGAGGCAGGTCGCGCGGCGAGTCGAAATACTCGACACCGGCGTGGCGATCCACGGACACAACCCAGTCGCAGAGATGGTGCAAGCGGGTGAGGATCTCCTCCTGATCGGAATTGACCTCGGTCACCAGCACCGGCCATTCATCCTCTTTCCCTCCGCGCTGTCGACACACTAAGCGCAAGATCGTGGTATACGCTTTGACGAGCCGCTCGGAAAGCACTCGACTAACCGGGTGCTTATCGCCCTCCGGCGCTGATGGAACGACTGTCAGCCAATTTGGAACTGGCGCAGCGTGGAAACTGCGCTCGGGCACCAGCGAGAGCCCATGTACCTCCAAACTACCATTCGGCAGATCGCTCGCTATTCGGCATTCGATCCGGCTCGACAGCAAGTCAAAGGCCAAGGCCAGATGCGCGGACGCTTCGGGGATAGCCTGCGTACGACGCGACCAGTGCAGCCTCGGCAGCGTGACCCCGCCTGGCCGGCGTACGCTTTCTAGCAGCCAGCGGTCCTCCTCGGGAACATAACCGGCGCCACTGCGCCGCCGTTCTGCGGTCGCAGATAGAAATTGACCGCACAACCTTCTACTGGCGTCCGCCGGGTAAAGTTCCAGTTCAAACGCGTGCTTGAGCTGTTCGAGCGGGCGTGCGAACTCCGCCGCTTCAATACCGGCGGCCTCTGCCCTCTCCACCTCCTGTAACCCCTTTCCCAACGCGCGCGCCGCTGGCTTGGCGTCACCGGGTCGCAGGGCATGGACACGCACTCGGCGATACTCTGGGTGAAGGGTCAGATAGCTTGCGATTTCCCCGCCCAATAGGTCAGCGGCACTATGGCCGATGGTCGGCGCAACGCCTTCGTCGTCATCAGAGTCGCCGCTGGCAAGTAGTCGAGAGAGCAGCGCCACCGTTGCCTTGGGTTCGGGGTCATCCGCTGGGGTCATCGCCACCGCATGGAAGCCAAGACAGTCCGCGAACACAAACGGTTCGCTGCCGTCGAGCCCCGGCAACATCGCCGGGTAATGCGCGCCGGAAAGTCCTGCCAACAGCTTGGTCACTCTGGCAGCGGGTACGCTCTCTTCATAGCGATGTCGATAAACTAGAAGATCGAAGCCTTGCTGCCAAGCCACGCGCAGCGGGTGAGTGGGCAGCACGATCAAGCCGTGCCGCTGGCCGGACAGATCGAGCACTTCCAGTGTGTGAATCAGAGCGGATTCTGGGCCAGCGGACTCCCACCAAGCGATAGCCGCGTTAACATAGTCCACGACTGGCTTCTGATCTGTGTAGAGCACGGCGAGCGGACCCCAGCATGATTTCGCTAGCCAAGCCATGAAGGACCGAGAGGCTTGCGTAAACCGCTGCTCGCCGGCATCAGCTCCTGCCGCTACTGGGACGAATTCGGGCGGCCCGGCTGTCGAGCCATCGGAGCGCACGCGCTGGCGCCAGCGACCCACTGTGCCACTTTCCTGAAACCAAGACTTAGCGAGATCCAGCAGTAGATTCGGGCAGAGCACCCGTGCCGTTTTGCCGCCGTGTCGGCAGACGATAAAGCCCTTCTTGTCGCGATTGAAGATTTGCGGGTTGGCAACGTCGCTGGCGATCTGCAGGAAATCCTGCTCAGCGGGCGCGATGTCCACCACGGCAAGTGCCAGCGTGGGATGGATCCGACCG
>MERG01000169.1 GCA_001771985.1 Betaproteobacteria bacterium RIFCSPLOWO2_12_FULL_62_13
CGCCGTCGGCGCTGATCGCCGCGGTCGAGCAGATATCGATGCACTGCGAGCAGCCGGTAATTTCCGAACGGCTGTGGGCGCAGATTTTCTCCTTGTACGCGAAGAATTTCGGCTTTTCGAACTCGCCGATCATCTGCGCGAGCTTGCGCGCCGCCTGCGCCTGCTCGAGCGGGTCACGGCCGGGGGCCAGATAACCCTGCGGCGGCTCGCGCATTCTGAGCAGCGGCGTCGCCCCGAGATCGAGCACCAGGTCAAAACGTTCGCTGCGGCGCACGTCCCGGCGGTCGAAATCGATCGCCCGGATTTCGCCGCACGCGCTTACGCACTGGCGGTGCGCCTTGCATTTCTCGAGATCGATCTGATAGCTGTAGTCAATCGCATGCTCCGGGCACGCCGTGACGCAGGCGTTGCAGCGGGTGCAGGTATCGAGATCGATCGGATTGACCTGGTCCCAGGCAACCTCGAATGCGCCGAGATAGCCCGTGAGCTCATGTACCTTCCCGCTGAACACCGGATAACGGCGCTCGGACGGCAACTCGCCCCGGCCGTCGGTCATCAGGACGCAAACGCTGAACTGCTCCGCGAGTTGCTCGGCCCACGCGATAGCAGCCGCGCCGGGACCGACGATCAGCAGTTCGCCACCCGCGCGGTATGCAACGACCGCGACCGGCTCCGGTTCAGGCAGCTGTGCCAGAGCGAGCAGTGCCGCGATTTTGGGTGCGGCCTGCTGTGACTCGCGCGACCAACCCGCAGTCTCGCGGATATTGACGAACCGGATCTCACCCGTCGCCTTGAATTCGTCGTGCAATTCCCGGAACAACGGCGCTTCCTGGGTGCACGCAACCAGCAGGTCGTTACCGCTTTTCGCGGCCGCTTCGAATGCGGCGACATGCCGGCGGCAAAGCTCGCTTTGGACATGCGGAACCGTATCAAGCGCGAGCGCGCCGGCAGCCGTTTTGCCGTCAAGCGGCATGGTGCGGTTGCAGTTGCACAACAGCAGTTTGCGACGTTCCTGAGTCATTGTTGCTCCGCATCCTGTACTTGTTCAACCGGTGGCGGCTCGACCGCAACTGCCGGCGGCTGCTCAACGCCAACTGCGGTCGACGCAGCTTGATCAGGCAGAGACACCGGTAGCGGGTCGGCAGCCGCCGCGGCTCGTTTCGCCTCAGTCTCTTCTTTCGTTTCCTTCGCCCACTCGAGAATTTTTTGCGCCTGCCGCAGTGTGGCAAGCGCCGCGGCGGGCAGTGGGTCAGGCTTGGAATAATCGTCGATATAGACATCCAAACCATCCATCACGTTGAAATGCGGGTCGCTGAACAGCTTCTTGAGCGCCGCCAACCGCACCTTTTCATCCACTTTCGGATGGAAGAAATCGCGATAATCCGAGTCCAGCGTCAACTGGTCGAGCGGCGGAAGCTTCGGCTGCGGCGTGTCGGGATCGGCGACGCGCGGTGCCGGGGGTTGATTGCCCGGCGGCGACTCCTGGTCAGGAGATTGCCCCTTCACCTCCCGCTTCAAACGCGACCAGCGCGAGAGGAATTTTTCTCGGTCAGCGCTCATCGCTCGACTCAATTCGGCCCATGCGGCCGCGGTCTTTATTGCTGGCGTAGCGTTTTTTCTTTTCCGGCTCGGGCCGGTAATGCCGCTCGACAAATTCACCGACCCACGGCAGCAACTCCACCGGCATGGGTACTCCATCCACGTTTTCGGAACTGTCCATCCAGCGTGCGCCTTCGTGGTAGCTCACCGTGGCGAACTGCGGCCGCGCGATTTCATCAGTGAGACGCCACAATACGAATACCTTCGGCTGCGGGGAGGTCAGGTTGAGGTAATAGCCTTCCGCTTCATCGAGCATCAACTTGAGTTCGAGACCCGGATACAGGATCTGCCATAGCTGCTCGTCTTGCCGCATCACGCGCTCGCTCGTCCCGGCCGGGAAGATATCGCGTACCACGCCCGTCGCCTCCCAGCGGTACGGCACCCAGGAGCTGGCAAGTCTGATGCGCTCCATGACCACCGCGATCGGATAAGTTGCGTCAGTTATAGCGTTAGGTTCAGTCATCGGGTCCCGATTCTGCGCCTGCAAGGCCGATTATTCAACTCACCATGCCTGGCAAATGGTTGATTTATCAGTAGTGTCTTCCTTGCCGTGAACCGGGTTCTTTTGCCATAATCGGGCTCCCATCCACCCGTGTCGGACCAGCGGGCCCATAGCTCGGAGATGCAGCTTGAATAATCCGGTATTTGCAGCCACGGCGAGCGCGCCGGCCCAGGTCACTGACCGGCTGGGACGGCCGCTGCGCGACCTGCGTATTTCGGTCACCGACCGCTGCAACTTTCGCTGCGTCTATTGCATGCCGAAGCAGGTGTTCGGCAAGGATTACCAGTTCCTCGAGCACAAGGAACTGCTGACGTTCGAGGAAATCACGCGGCTCGCGCGCATCTTCACCCACCACGGCATCGAAAAAATCCGTCTCACCGGCGGCGAACCGCTGGTGCGCCGCAATCTGGAGCGTCTGATCGAAATGCTCGCCGCGATCCCCGGGCTCGACCTGACGCTGACCACCAACGGCTCGCTACTCGCGAAGAAAGCGCAGGCACTCAAGGCGGCGGGGCTCAAACGCATCACGGTCAGCCTTGATTCGCTCGATGATGCGGTGTTCATGAAAATGAACGACGTCGATTTTCCGGCCGCCAAAGTGCTCGATGGCATAGCTGCCGCCGCCGCTGCCGGCCTCGCTCCGATCAAGATCAACATGGTGGTCAAGCGCGGCGTCAACGACGCGGCCATCCTGCCGATGGCGCGTCATTTTCGCGCGAGCGGCCACATCCTGCGCTTCATCGAATACATGGACGTCGGCCACACCAACGGCTGGCGGATGGACGACGTGGTCACCGCCAGACAGATCATCGCAATGATAGACGCCGAGACGCCGCTCGAAGCGGTCGACCCGAATTACCGCGGCGAAGTCGCCACCCGCTGGCGCTACCGTGACGGCGGCGGCGAGGTCGGCGTGATCGCCTCGGTCACGCAGGCGTTCTGCCGGGATTGCACGCGCGCCCGGCTCTCCACCGAAGGCAGGCTTTACACCTGTTTGTTCGCGACCACGGGGCACGAGTTCAAGCCACTGCTGCGCGGAGGCGCATCCGACGCGGACATCGGCCTTGCAATCGACACAATCTGGCACCAGCGCGGGGATCGTTATTCCGAAATCCGCACCGCGGCAACCGCGCCTCTGCAAAAAATCGAGATGTCCTATATAGGCGGGTAACCGAAAACCGGTGATTGGTGACTGGTAATTGGTGACTGGACAAACCTGCTTTTACTAATCACTAATCACCAGTCACCAATCACCGAATTCAAGTCACCAATTACCAATCACTAATCACGCTCCCATGGACCAGCCCTACCGCCCCCAGCTTACGCACGCGCGACGGCCGCTGACTTTCACCGTCGACGCGCGCAATGAGCGCGGCGAAGTGCTCGCAACTGAAATCGCGGGCGAGCATCCGCTCACGCTCTACGTCGACAAGCGCGAGATCGTGACGCTGATGACGCTAGGCAGCGCGCCGGAGGCGCTCGCAATCGGCTACCTGCGCAACCAGCGCCTCGTCGGCAGCATCGAGGAAATCATCGCGGTGCAGGTCGATTGGGAAGTGAACTCCGTTGCCGTGACCACGCGCGACGGGCTCGTCGATCTCGACGGCCGCATGGAAAAACGCACGGTGACCACCGGTTGCGGCCAAGGCACCATCTTCGGCGAACTGATGGATGAAATCGAGTCGATCAGGCTCCCCGACGACATCTGCATGACCGAGGCGACTTTTTACAGCCTGATGGATGCGGTGCGGCGCCACGATACGGTCTACAAGCAGGCTGGCGCGGTGCATGGCTGCGCGCTCGCGACCCACTCGCAGGCGGGCTCCCAAATTCTGATGTTCGTCGAGGACGTCGGCCGCCACAACGCGGTCGACGCCATTGCGGGCCAGATGTGGCTCGACCGCATCGACGGCGCCGACAAGGCGTTCTACACCACCGGGCGGCTGACTTCCGAAATGGTGATCAAGTGCGCACAGATGGGGATTCCCATTCTGGTGTCGCGTTCGGGGCTGACGCAGATGGGTTATGAGGTCGCGCAGAAAGTCGGCATCACCATGCTCGGCCGCGCGACCGGCAAGCATTATCTGCTTTTCACCGGGCACCACCGGTTCAAGAAGTGAAGGGTGAAGGGTGAAGGGTGAGGCGAAAACACCTGGCGCTGATCCGACGCCTTACGCGTCCCAACGGATCACGGGCGTGATTTTGGCCGGCGGCCGAGGCCGGCGCATGGGCGGGGTCGACAAGGGACTGCGGGAGTTGCGCGGCAAACCGCTGATCGAGTGGGTGCTGGAGCGTTTTGCGCCGCAGGTCGATGCAGTGCTCATCAATGCGAACCAGAACCTCGAGCTCTACGCGCGCTTCGGCCACCCTGTGATCACTGATGAAATCGGCGGCTTCGCGGGACCGCTCGCCGGGCTGCAATGCGCGTTGAGCGCGGCACGCCATCCGCTGGTGGCGACCGTGCCGTGCGACTCCCCGTTCCTGCCGGGTGATTTGGTGACACGACTCGATACGGCGTTGCAGGCACGGCAGGCACAGCTCGCGGTCGCCAGAACGGGCGAGCAGCCGCATCCGGTGTTCTGCCTGTGCCGGCGCGATGTGCTGCCGCATCTGACGCAATTCCTCGCTGGCGGCGGACGCAAAATCGACGCCTGGTATGCGACGTTGAGCGTGATCGAGGTCGCATTCGACGACGAGCCGGATGCCTTCAGCAACATCAATACGCCAGAGGAACTGATGGCATTCGAACGCTCGCGCTAGCGATTCGACTCGTCGCCCCGGCGGACGCCCCACCCTCACCCCGCCCCTCCTCCCGCCCAGGCGGGAGAGGGAGTGTTCCCTCGCCGCGCTTGCGGGAAGAGAGAAAATGTCCCCTCTCCCCGCTTGCGGGGGGCCAGGGTGAGGGGAAAGTTTTTCACCAGTCACGTTGTACGTTGTTCGTTGTCCGAATCACGAGTCACGAATCACGGCCTTTTAAGCAGCGCGGGAACTTGTTCCGCGGACACCGGCTTACTGAACAGATAGCCCTGCATCTCGTCGCACTTGAGCAGCCGCAGAAACTTCGACTGCTCCTCGGTTTCCACCCCTTCGGCGATCACCTTCAGCTTCAGGTTGTGCCCCAACGCGATCACGGTCGACACGATCGCCACGTCATCCGCATTCGTCGTCATATGCTGGACAAAAGCGCGGTCGATCTTCAACGCCGTAATCGGCAGCCGCGTGAGGTAGCGCAGCGATGAGTGGCCCGTGCCGAAATCGTCGATCGAGATTCCCACCCCGAGTTCTCTGATGAGCTTCAGTTTCTCGATGCAGGATTCGATGTCCTCCATAATCATGCTTTCGGTGATTTCCAGATCCAGGCCATGGTCGGGTTTGCCCGCGATCGCAATCGCCCGCTGCACCGTCGCGACGAAATCCCCGCGGTTCAATTGCACCTGCGACACATTCACCGCAATCGGCGGCGGTTGCAAGCCTGCCGCCTGCCACGCCGCGTATTGCGACACCGCTTGTTTCATTGCCCACGTGCCCACCTCGACGATCATGCCGGTTTCTTCGAGCAACGGAATGAACCGCATCGGCATTACCAGGCCGCCATCGGGATCGTTCCAGCGGATCAGCGCTTCGAGGCCGGCGACGCGTCCGCTGCTCAGATCGACCTTGGGTTGGTAAAACAGCACGAACTCCTCTTGCTCCAGGGCCCGCTGCAGCTTGTTCTCAAGCTTGAGTCTTTCGGCGACCATCGCATTCATCTTGCGGGCGTAGAAAAGGTAACGCTCGCTCGAGTCCTTCGCCTGCCTCAAGGCCGCCTCGGCGCTGCTGAACAACACATCCGGTTCCGTCGCGTCACCGGGAAACAGTGCGACCCCGATCTTGGCGGAAACCCGCACGTCCTGCCCGGCGATCGTGAAGGGCTGATTGAGGCAGCCGATGATCTTCTCTTCCACGATGTGCGCAATATCCGCTTCATCCTTGATGTCGGGAAACAGGCCGGCGAAGACATCGCCTTGGACCTGCGCCAGGCGCACCAGGCTGTCGCGATCGAAGATGACGCTTTGCAGGCGCTCCGCTACGAGCTTGAGCAAGCGATCAGCTACGCTCCGGCCCAAGGTATCGTTGAAAGCCCGGAAGCGTTCGAGGTCGATCAGCACCAGCGCCATCTTGCTTTTCTCGTGGCCCGCGGTGCGCAAGCGTTGCGCCATGCGGTCATCGAACAGCGCCCGGTTGGGCAGTCCGGTCAGGGCGTCGTAGAATGCGAGGTAATTGAGTTTTTCCTCATTTGCGATATGGTCGAGTGCGAACGAAATGTCGCCCGCCATTTCGACCAGCAATTTCATCTCCTGCTCGTCAAAGAAATCCGGCTCAGGAGCGTACAGCGCGAAAACGCCGACCGGACGCTCATCGAGCAGCAGCGGCAACACCGCCGCCGAACGATAGCCCCGTTTCAACGCCTCGCCTCTCCACTGACTCATCGCCTCATCGGCACTGATGTCGTTGCAGACGACCGGCTCCAGTCGGGACAATGCGCGTGCGACCAGCTTGCAGTTGTCTGGCGCATCTTCATTGGCCGTGAGCGCGATCTGGTCCAGATATCCTTCGTCCCGCCCCGCTTTGGCCACCGGCGTCACGTCCTGCGTGGCCGGATCGAACAACCCGATCCATGCCATCACGAATTTCCCGTGCTCGACGGCGATCTTGCACGCTTCCGCAAACAGCTCATCGCGTTCGTGTACTCGCACGATGGTCGTGTTGATTCCGCTCAACACGCTGTAAACGCGGTTGAGGCGCACCACTTTCGCGGTGCGTTCCTGCACCTGCTCCTCGAGAATGCGGTTGTGGTTGGCGAGGAAATCGCTGAAATCCTTGAGCCGCAGGAGGTTGCGTACGCGGATGCGCAGCTCGTTGCGGTCCACCGGCTTGGTGACGAATTCCTCTGCTCCGGCTTCTAGCCCGCGCAGGCGCGATTCGCGGTCATCCAGCGCGGTCACCATCACCACCGGGATGGCCTTGGTGGTGTCGTCCGCCTTGAGTGCGCGCGCCACTTCATAGCCGTCC
>MERG01000170.1 GCA_001771985.1 Betaproteobacteria bacterium RIFCSPLOWO2_12_FULL_62_13
CGTACGCGACTGTGGTCAACCCGGTCGATCTGACCGGCATGTCGCTGGCCGAGCCCGAGCTCATCCGGCGGTCAATGAAGCAGGTGCTGGCCGATCTGCATTGGACTGCCAGGCCTGCGGGTGTCGCAATCTGTAAGGTTGCCGCCTCAGCTAGATCTTGAGGAAGCCCCCATCGACCGCGATCGTTTCGCCGGTGACGAAGGACGAGAGATTCGAGGCGAGGAAGATCGCCAGATTGGCGACATCGTCCACGGTCGCCAGCCTGCCGAGGGGAAATCGCGTCAGCAGCCTCTGGCGCACGTCCGGGGTCAGGAACTTCTTCACCATGTCGGTTTCAACCACGCTAGGCGCGATCGCGTTGACGCGGATGCCGTGCGCGCCGAGTTCGCGCGCGAGCCCCTTGGTGAGCGCGACGACTGCGGCCTTGCTCGCCCCATACCAGACGTTGCCGAAGGCACCGCCCCCCTTGGCCGCCGCGACCGAGGCTAGGTTGATGATGCAGCCGCTTCCTTGATCGATCATCGTGGGTGAGACGGCCTGCACGCAGTTGAAGATTCCCGTGAGGTTGACAGCGATCAGATCGTCCCATTGCTCGTCCGAGGTGTCAACGCAGGGACCGAACGTCATCAGGCCGGCGTTGTTGATCAGCACGTCGATCCCACCCTGTTCCTGAACGATGCGTTGCAGCGTCGATCGCACTTCCTGGCGATCGCGCACGTCCATGCGCATGGCAGTGGCATTGGCGCCGAGCCGCTGGGCATGGATACATGCCGCGTCAAAATCGATGTCGCTCACTACGACGTGGCAACCATGCTCCGCGAAGTGGGTTGCGATGCAGGCTCCGATCCCGCGGGCCGCTCCCGTCACCAGGACGGTCTTTCCTTGCAGTTCCGGCGTCATACGATTTTCCTTTTGTGCCAGGGTAATACAATTTTGTTCGAGTCGGTCGTGAGACCAGTATCATCTTCAGCGCAGCAATCGCCTGTCTTGTTTCCGGCGTCAGGCGATGAGAACCCAGGTCGACACGACCACCAGAAGGAGCAGCGTAAGACGCCTGAATCGCACGTCGTCAAAACGCGAAAAGGCTCGCGTGCCGGCGGCCAGCCCGCCGTAGTACGCGGGAGTCAGGAGCAAACCGGTCCAGAGCGCTTGAGAATCAAAGACGTTGCGCGTCCACAACATGGCAATGGCGGCCAGGGAACTGGCAGCGACAAACAGCGTGAGGTTGGCACGTGTCGTCGCGATCGAGTCCGGCCCGGAGAGCAGATACAGTATGACCGGCGGGCCGCCGAGGCTGGTTGCGCCGAGCATGACGCCGCTGAGTGCGCCGATGCCGATCGAGCTGCCAAGCCGCTGCGCCCCGGTATACCGCCAGCCACGCAACAGCAGCAACGCGAACAGGATTACCACCGCTGCGATCCCGCGCCGCAGCGAATGCGGATCGGCGCTCACCAGAATATGACCGCCGATCGGCAGCGTGGCGCATGCCGCAACGAGGATCGGGGCGATCGCGCGCCAGCGAACGCTGCGCCGAGTCTGCACGAGCATCGGCGCTGCCGCGACCGACTCGAGCAGCAGCACGACCGGCACCGCAAGCGACGGACTCGTCAGGAGAGCGAGCGGCGGCGTCATGACCAGCGCGCCGCCGAACCCGGTGATGCCGCGAACAATGCCTCCGGCGAGCGCGATGGCGAACGCCGCGGCGAGCGTTTCAGGTGCGGAGAAGTCCGCCGTCATCTGCGATCGTCTCCCCGGTGATGAACGAGGACGCGTCCGAAGCAAGGAACGCCGCCGGCCGCGCCACGGTTCCGCGAGCCGGCCGAGCGGGGCGCGCAGGGCCCCGCGGCCGCGTACATCGAGCGCGATCGCCGCTGCGTTCGATTGAAGTTCTGCGGCCAATGCGCGCGCCGACGCCGCGTTCCGCCCCGGTCACGGGCGCGGCCCTGCCGTCGAGCCCTGCGTGCAGGCCGCTACTGCGGATAGGTCACGGCAGGAAACTGCTTCACCTTGTCCCACCAGCCGAGTTCGACATAGGCGCGCTTCGCCCCGGGATGGACGTTCTCCTCCGACAGGCCGTGCAGCATCAGCTCGGGCGACCAGATCTTCCACAGCGCATGCAGCTCCTTCATCTTCGGCGCGTTGCGCGCCACCGCCATCACGATCTGGTAGGCCGTTTCCTCGGGAAAGTCGGGATGCGCCGCCTTGAATCCGCGCACGAAACCGAGCGACAGCGGCTCGCTTTGTTTGGGCAGCTTGCCCGCAGGCAGGGTCACGTGCAAAAAGGTGGTGCCGAGCTTGGCGTTCACCTTGTCGATCGCTGCTTTCGACACGCCGATGTAACGGAGCGGTTTCGGAGACGCTTCCAGCTGGCGCAGAGGTGGACTGATCAGGATTTCAGTGAAGCTCGGCTCGGTCCCGAACGCGGTGACCGCCACGTCGACCGAGCCATCAAGGAGCTGCTGGGTGAGCGCGGCGGGCGTGAGATGCCGGATGTCCGCGTTCTGCGGCGTGATGCCGTAACCGTACTCGAGCACCAGCCGCGAGAACACACCCCAGTCGCTCTGGCCGCGAAGGCCGAGCCCGATGCGCTTGCCCTTGAGGTCGGCGGGCGATTTGATCGACGGGTCGAAGGTCACGAAGAACTTGCCCTGCGCCCACCAGGTTTCGCCGTAGAGCAGCTTGAAGCGGATCGGCACGCGCTCCGGCAGGAACTCCTTCAGCTCGGGCGTACCGCCCCATTTGAGCGCGAGCTGGATGACCACATCCTCGGTGCTGAACGCAGTCTTCGTCCAGTGCCGCTGGTTCGCCATTTCGCGGATGTTGTACATGTATCCGGGGGTCTCCTGCGGCAGCAGGGTGACCGGGCTGCCCTCCTTGATCATCTGGTTCATGAGTATGGTGTCGGACTCGGTGGGCCCGCAGCCCCAGGGACAGAGCAGGAGCGGTACCGCTACCGGTTTCTGCGCCAGCGCGGTTGAGAACGGCAGCGCGGCGAGCGCGAGCGCGCCGAGAAGACTGCTGATTGCAGATCTTGCTTTCATGGCTTTCCTCCTTTGGACAGGTTGACAGACATACTGCGGCGAAATCAAACGCCTCCCGCAGACGGCACAGTCCGGGGTCTGCGCACGCCTACGGTGACGAACAGCGCGGCGACAGCACCCGCGAAGACGAAGGTGGAATACAGCGCCTCGGTCACCATCGCCCAGTAGCCGAGCAGCGTCGCGGCGCCGAACAGCCCGCTCTCGACGGTGCTCAGCGGCCGCCGGAAATGACCGAACAACGCGATCGAGCTGGTCCACTGGATGAGCAGGATTTCGACGATCGGCGGCACGACGTCCCAACCGAGGTTCGGAAACGATAGCAACTGCGGCCGGTAGACGAAGGCGAACGGAATGATGAAGGTGGTGGCGGCGAGCTTCATCGACTCTCGGCAGGTCTCCCAGAACCCGGCGCCCGCGATCTTGGCGCCGGCGAGGGCCGCCACGGCCACCGGCGGGCTGAGCGCAGAGTACACTGCGAAGTAGAAGACGAAGTAATGGGCGAGGAAAGCCTTCACGCCGAGTAGCTGCAGGAACGGCACCAGCGCGAGCGCAACGACGAGGTACGCCACCGGCGTCGGCAGTCCCATGCCGAGGATGAGCGACAGGATCGCCGCGCCGATCAGCAGGACCAATGAGTTGTCCGGCAGCACGTGAATGAGGTAGGTACCGAGGCGCCCGGAAAAGCCGGTGGTGAGAAACGCCTGACCCAGCGGCCCGATCGCGATCAGCAGCAGCGCGAGCACGGCCATCAGTTCCTGGCCTTCCTCGAGCGCCAGCGCGAGCTCCCCGAGGCGCGGCCGGTAGCGGCCCTGGAACAACGACAGCGAGAGCGCGATCACGCAGCCCGCGAGCCCCGCCACGGACGGCGAGTAGTAATTGACCAGAAGCCAGCAGACGGCGACGAAAGAGACAAGGAACGAAGGGAAGGTGCGCCAGATGACCCCGGCGTCGATCGTCTCGCTCAACTTCGGCAGGCGGTGGCGCTTCGCATAGACCATGACCGCGATCGCGATCCCGGTCATGTACAGGATCCCCGGGATCACCGCCGCCTTCACCACGTCGATGTATTTCATCCCGAGGAAGCTCGCGATGATGAACGCAGCGAGCCCGAGCACCGGCGGCATGATTTGGCCCGAGGTCGAGGCGGCTGCTTCGATCGCGCCGGCCATTGCCGGGCTGTATCCGTACTTCTTCATCATCGGAATGGTGAAGCGGCCGGTCAAAACGACGTTGGACACCGCCACGCCCATCACACTCGACACCACCCCGCTGCCGATCACCGCTGGACCTGCCGCGCCGCCCGGGATGCGGTTGCCCATCGCCTTGCCCATCTCGATGATCGAATAAATCATGCCGATGCCGAACAGCACCGACGCGTAGAGCACCAGGTAATAGATGTCGTCCACGGCAGTCTGGGCGAACCAGAAAAAGCCTTGTGTGGTGCCGAGACCAACGTAATTCATCACGAAGTTGGGCTGGTATTCGGGATGCGTGAGCAGCGGGTGCTCGAACAGATGGCCGTAGAAGAAGTACGCGATCGATGCGGTGATCACGAGCGTGAGCACCGCGCCCCAGTTTAACCAGGTGAGGATCAGCACGCCTGCCGTGAACAGCAGGCCGACCGCCATGTCGAAGTTGTCGAAATACGGGGCCGCGACCTCGAGCCGCTTGGCGTGGTAGAGGATGTACAGTCCGCCCGCCGAGGCGAGCAGCAAGCCCGTGAGCGCGACGCCAAGACGCGTGCGGAACCAGCGCGAACCGGAATCGAGGATTCGCTCCGCGACAACCGCGCGCACGCTGATCAGGCCCGCCATCAGCATCACCGCGAAGGTGAACGCGGCGTAGTGCTGCGAGGAACTGCGCACGAGGCCGAACAGCGCGAGCGTCACGTACAGCGTGAGCGCGCCGCCGGCGATGCCGGTCAACACCCGCAAGCGCCGGTTGATAAGGACGAGTGCGCCGGGATCGGCGGCGTTCATCGCGTCATGCTTTCGTCGCCCACTCCGGCAAGCACGTTGCGCGAACGCCGCCCCGCAGCTTCCCGCTTCTCGGGCAGGAACCGCGTCGCCTGCGCGGGCGTCAGCCGCGTCTGCGCCGCGGAAGCAACGACGCCGGCAATAACATTGCCGTTCGGCCCGCGCGCCGGAACCGCGAAGCACACCGCGCCGGCGAGTTCGTCCGCGTTGTCCGTACTGATCTTGTCGCGGCGAATCCGCCTCGGTTTTCGCGCGACCTTGTCCGCGTTGCTGTGCCTATCCTCCCTGTGGCGGCGCCGGGGAAAATCGTCGAGCGGCATGGCGTGCACAATAGCGTCCAGCACCACGAAAGCGCGCAAGCTCGCCGGGCTGCCATCCTGCATCGGAATCATGTTTGTATAATACTAAAGAAAGAAAAAAAACGAAACGTTTCGTTCTGATATCGATACTTTTGTATTTGACATTCAGGCAACTACGTGAAATAATCAGAAAATGGTATGTTGCGTTTCATTTTGTAATCATTGTGCAGGAACGGACAATGAGCAATGAGGCGGCGATCCTACGCACGGTCGTCTCCGGCAAGACCCGCATGACGCGTTCCGAGGCTTTCCTCAAAACGTTGGTCGCCGACGGCGTGACCGACATGCACCGCATCGTCGGCTCCGCCTTGGGAGCCGCCTTGGCTGCCGATACGCCAACCTAGCCACCGCTTGCATCGTTGATTTCCACAATTAGAGGGTCTCATGGCAGAATCCGTCATCGTAAGCGCGGCAATTCCCAAGGTCCGTCCGGCGCCGGACCAGCCTTTTGCCCAGAGGGGAGGGGCGGCTGGGAAATAAATCGGGCGGCGCGGAATCCGCACGCAAGGCGTAGTATCGAAGCGCATTGCGCCATTGTTCGCGTCGAAGCAATCGCGGCAAGTGGCGCAATCCGCCACCCGCACACAGGAGATAGCCAATCGTGTCCGATCGAAACCTGACGTATCAAGATCTGCTGCAGATCGTCGAACTGATCAAGTCGTCCTCCGCATTCAGCGAGTTTCATCTGAAAGTGGGCGATATTGAAGTGGATCTCAAGCGCGGCGGCGCCAAGGTGAGACAGGCCGCGCCAGTTGCTGCGCTTGCGGCGGTCGCAACGGGCTTGAGCGCACCGCGAAAGCCGGAGGACGAGCACGATACGCCGCAGCGTCACGGACACGTGGGTGGCGGCGAGATCGTAA
>MERG01000171.1 GCA_001771985.1 Betaproteobacteria bacterium RIFCSPLOWO2_12_FULL_62_13
GAATATCAAGGTTGTGCATGTTCCGTACAAGGGATCGGCCCTTTCGAGCCTCGGTCTTTTGGGCGGCGAAACCGACTATATTTTTGACGCAACTGCCATGACGTACGTCCATGCAGGAAAGCTGAAGGTTCTTGCCGTCGCCTACACCAAACGCTGGCCCACCGAACCGGATGTTCCGTCAATGGCCGAGCTGGGCTTTCCCGGCGTTTCGGTGGAGCCCTTTTTTGCGCTGGTTGCTCCCGCGAATACCCCGGTGTCAATTCGGCAAAAATTGAATGACGCGACCCGCATCATTGCGAAGCGGGCGGATGTCGCTGCCAAACTGGCTCCGATTGGAGTGATACCCACTGCCCTTACTCTGAAAGAGACCGCCGGCTTCCTGCGGGAGCAAAGCACAAAATGGGCGCCGGTCGTGAAAGCTTCAGGGGCGAAGGTGGACTAGGTTAACCGAGATCCTCTCGGGCTGAAGGAGGAAACGATGGAAAAAAGGATCGTCGTTCTGGGTGCCGGCGCCATCGGCAGCAGTGTCGGCGCCGATCTTACCAGGGCGGGACACGATGTCGTGCTCATAGATCAGTGGCCCGCGCACGTGGAGGCGATGAAGGCCAACGGATTGCGCGTCGTCATGTCGGATGAGGACTTGCACACGCCGGTGCGGGCTTATCACCTTTGCGAAGTCTGTACGCTGAACCAGCGGTTCGACATTGTCCTTTTCGCCGCGAAGTCCTACGACACCTGCTGGATGGCGGAATTCATAAAACCCTACCTCAAACCCGACGGCGTTCTGGTCGGGTTGCAGAACGGGATGAACGACGAATCGATCGTTCCTATCGTCGGCTATTCCCGCACCATGGGTTGCGTCGTGGAGCTTTCGGCGGAAGTTTTTACGCCCGGCCTGGTCCAGCGCAACACGACGCATGACTCGACGTGGTTCGCCTTCGGCGAGCTTCACGGCAGGGTGACTCCGCGGCTGCGGGAACTCGAGGAAATCATGAGTTGCGTCGCCAGGATTTCGATTACGACCAACATCTGGGGAGCCAAGTGGGCGAAGCTCGTCAACAGTTCCATGATTCTCTCGGTGTTCGGCATGCTTGGTCTTCAGTCGTGGGAGGCAACGGACATTCCCGGAGTATTCAAGCTATGCATCAAGGTGGGCCGGGAAACCATGGCTGTAGGGACGGCCCTTGGTTACACCATCGAGCCCATTTTCGGTTTCACTGCCGAGGAATTCGCGGGTTCGACCGACGAGGTCGTGGAGAAGCTTCTCAGAGCCGTCCTGGGGCACCTGGGGCCGAGCGCGCGGAAGGCGCGCGGAGTGGTTCTCCAGGACTACCTGAAGGGAAGGCGGAGTGAAACCGAGTTTCTGACGGGCGTCGTGGTGAAAAAAGGGAAAGAGGCCAATATACCTACGCCCGCGAACGAGGCCGTCAACCACATCAACCAGCAGATCCGGCTCGGCGTGCTGAAGCCCGATCGCTCGAACCTTGCGCTGGCGGAAGAAATGCTACATTAGTACGTTGTTCCTGTGTGGGTACAGGCGAGCCGCTTTGCGCCTGTGGCCGGTTGCAATGAGCAGTTCATTACTCGAATCGAAAGGTCAAACATGTCTTCGAAAACGATAAGTCACCGCCTTTTCTCCACGCGGACGTTCGTGCCGGGAGCCTCGTCGCACATCATCAAGAAAAGCCCGGCGGAGCGTGCCTTGTTGCGGCGGTTCGGTGTTCTTGTTTCGGTCCTTGGTTTTGTTCTGGCCTCTAGTGCTGCCCATGCGCAGTCCGCTCCGCCATCCGGCTACCCGCGCAAACCTGTCAAGCTGGTGGTGCCGTTTGCGCCGGGCGGCCCCGTCGATATCGTCGCGCGTAGTGTCGCTCCCAAAATGGGCGAAATCCTGGGCCAGCAGATCCTCGTCGACAACCGCGGCGGTGCGGGCAGTACCATCGGCACCGAAATGGCGGCGAAATCGCCGCCGGACGGTTACACGCTCCTGATGGTTTCCGGCAGTTATGTCATGAATCCGGCCATGATCAAGAAACTCCCCTACGACTCGATCAAGGACTTCGCCCCGATCTCGATCCTCGCGGAGGTCCCGTCGGCGTTGGTCGTGCACCCCGCCTTGCCGGTGAAAAACGTGAAGGATCTCATCGCGCTCGCGAAGGCGCGGCCGGGCGAGCTCAACTATTCCAGCCCGGGCCGCGGCGCGCTCGGCCACCTCGCAGCCGAGTGGTTCAGTTCCGTGGCCGGGATCAAGATGGTGCACGTGCCGTACAAGGGAGCCGGGCCCGCGCTCGTGGAACTGATGGCGGGTCACGTGCAGTTGCTGTTCGCCGCAATGCCGGGGCTGATTCAGCAAACGCGCGAAGGCAAGCTGCGCATGATTGCGCAGGGCGGCAAGAGCCGCTCGCCATCAGCGCCGGACGTTCCCACGTTCGTGGAATCGGGATTGCCCGGTTTCGTACTTTCGAGCAATTTCGGTCTGCTCGCGCCGGCGGGGACGCCGCGTCCCATCATCGAGCGCGTGCGCAGTGCGCTCGTGGAGGCACTTGCCGATCCGGCAGTCAACAACAGACTGGCGAGCCTGGGCGCAGCGCGGGTCGGCAGCACGCCCGAGGAGCACGACGCGTTCACCAAATCCGAAATCGCCAGGTGGATGAAGGTGACGCGCGAAGCCGGCATCCAGCCTCAATAAGGTGCGGCGAGGCGAGGATCACCTTGCGATGACGATCTTCGCCTCTTTGACCACCTTCTTCCATTTTTCCACGTCGCTCCTGATCCTGTTGAGGAATTCTTCCGGCGGGCCGCCGGCGGGTTCCAGCCCTTCCTGCGCCATCCATCGCTTCATCGAGTCGGTATTCAGCACTTTTGCCACCTCCCGGTTCCAGCGCATCACGATGTCCTTCGGGATTCCTTTGGGTCCCCAGATGCCGTACCAGTGCGTCACTTCGTAACCGGGCACCGTCTCGGCAACGGTGGGCACTTCCGGCAGCGCGCGCGAGCGCTTGGGAATAGTCACGGCGAGGGGGCGGAGCCGTCCCGCCTTCACATGCGGGATGCTCGGCACCATGCTGCTGAAGCTCGAGTCCACTTCGCCGCTGAGCAGCGCGTTCATGACCGGACCGCTGCCTTTGTACGGAACGTGTGTGATCTTGATCCCGGTCTGTAGCTGGAACAACTCCTGGGCAAGATGCCCGAGACCGCCGACGCCGGCCGAGCCGAAGTTGAGCTTGCCGGGGTTCGCTCTGGCGTGAGCGATGAGTTCCTTCAGGGTCTTGATCGGAACCGAGGGGTGCAGGGTGGCCAGCAGCCCGGTGGTGCCGACCAGGATGATCGGCGAGATATCCGTCACCGAATCGTATGGCAGATCGTGGAGTGCGGCATTGGCGCCGAAGCTGCCGGAGACGATGATCAGGGTGTAGCCGTCGGGCTCGGCGCGTACCGCTATCCCGGCGCCCAGGGTGCCGCCGCCTCCTGGCCGGTTATCCACGACCACCGTCTGGCCGAGCGCTTCGGACACCGGGGGGGAGATGATGCGCGCCAGGATGTCCGAGCCGCCGCCCGGCGCGAACGCCGTCATCAGCCGGATCGGCTTGGTCGGATATTTCGGCTGGGCATGCGCGGTGACCGCAGCGAACAACAGCGCGAATGCCACAACGGCAAAGTGAACGAGCTTGTTCATCCTTCCTCCTCCCCGGGAGACGACCGCGATTATGAGCGGGTCTTGAGCGGGATTATTGGTCAATCATCGAGCAATCTATTCCAACCACGAGAGTAAGGGCTCCTTCCGGCACCCCGGCTGCCCCGACCTCGTGGATCCTGGATCATCAGTCATGGCGACGACGATTCGTTCAATCACTTCGCCCTTGAGCCCAGCCGTTTCGGCGCCCGGCAGGTGGCGTGCTAAATCCTTCAACTCCGGCACTGTGAGGCGTGCCAGCGCGTCTCTCAGCGTTATCGACATGATGAGTCCCTTAAGGAACTACGCGGCGTGCCGGATCGGGAGTATCAATCTGCATCGCCAAGGAAGGCTGTTACTCTGATCCTCTTTACTCCGGCTTGATCTTGGCCTCGCTGACTATTTCGACCCAACGATCGTAGTCCTTGCGGATGCGCTCCCCGAAATGTGCCGGCGTGCCGCCTGAGGGCGTCATACCCTGGGAGTCCAGGTTCTTTTTCATCTCCGCATCTTGCAGAATCTTGTTGAGCGTCGCGTTGAGGCGATCGATTACAGCAGGTGGTGTGCCTTTGGGAGCCATTACGCCAAACCACAGCTCGACGTCATAGCCCGGCAGCGTTTCGGCGATCGTCGGCACTTTCGGCAGCATCTTGTGACGTTGGCCGCCGGTAATAGAGAGCGCGCGCAGGCGCCCCGATTTGACCGGCCCTTGCGCGGTCGAATAGCTGCCGAAAGTGAAATGGATCTGCCCGCTTATCAGGTCGGTCAAGGCCGGCGCAACCCCTTTGTATGGCACGTGGACCAATGTTATTTTCGCCATGCTCGCCATAAGCTCGGTTGCCAGGTGGGTGACACCGCCCACTCCGCTCGATCCATAAAGAATCTGCCCGGGCTTCCCTTTGGCAAGTGCGATCAGCTCCTTCAGGTTGTTGGCGGGCAGAGAAGGGTGCAACATCAAGACGAATGGCGAGGATCCGATTTCTATTACAGGGATAATGGAGTTGATCGGATCGAATGCGGGCTTATTGGCTGCGGCGGTCGCCGAGAAGCTCGCGGACATGATCATCAAAGTGTAGCCATCGGGCGGCGCCTTCGCCGTCATTTCGATGCCGATCAAGCCGCCCGCGCCGCCGCGGTTGTCCACAACGAACTGTTGCCCCAGATTTTCCGAAAGTTTTGCCGAGATCTGTCGCGCGATGAAATCGCTGCCTCCACCGGCTGCGAACGGCACTATCACGCGCACCGTCCGCGTCGGGTAGGCCTGTGCGAACACGCACATACTGCCGGAGAAGACGGCAAGTCCGATTATCCATAGGGCAAGAACTCGGCGAAGCACGGTTGTGAATTTCAACTGAGGCTCCTTCGGGGCATTAAGTCCGACAGACTGGTAGGCGCGGGGCTATTCGGCGCGCAGGCCGGAGGCCCTTATGATTTTGCCCAATTTGGCGATCTCGCTCCTGACGAAGGCTTCGACTTCACCCGGCGTGCCGCCCAGCGGCTCGGCGCCCCGGGCGAGGAGGCGATCGCGAATTTCCGGCATTTGCGCGATTTTGGCGATGGTTGTATTGACGCGCGTCAGGATCTCCCGCGGCGTTCCGGCGGGGGCGAGCAGCGCGAACCAGGTCCCCGACTCGTATCCCGGGAGCCCGGATTCCGCGATCGTGGGCAACTCCTTCGCCGCGAGGCTGCGTTTTGCACTCGTTATTCCAAGCGCCCGGAGGCGGCCTGCTCTTACGTGAGGCAGCGACGACACCGTAGAGGTGAACATCATCGCCACCTGGCCGCCAATAAGGTCCGGGATCGCGGTTGCGGTACCCTTGTACGGCACGTGGAGAATATCGATGCGGGCCATGCTCTTGAAGAGCTCAGCCGCGAGGTGGTTCGTCCCGCCGACGCCGGTCGAGGCGAACGTGAGGCGACCAGGGTGCGCCTTCGCGAGAGCAATCAGCTCCCTTACGCTTTTGGCGGGGACGGATGGATGAACGGCCAGCACGAACGGTGCCGCGGCGAGCAACGCGACCCCATCGAAATCGCGCGCGAGGTCGAAGCCGAGGTTCTTGTACAGGGACGGACTGCTCGCGAGGGATGCCGGCGCGATGAGCAGCGTATAGCCGTCCGGTGCGGCGCGGGCGGCCGCCTGGGCTCCGATATTGCCTGCAGCGCCGGCGCGGTTGTCGACGATGAACTGCTGCCCCAGCGCCTCGGCGAGCTTGGGCGCAAATAGCCGGGTGGTTGTGTCGGCGCCCGCGCCTGCCGGAAACGGCACGATGATCCTGACGGTCTTCACCGGGTAGGTCTGCGCGTCGGCCGGCGACGCGACGGCGCTCAGCGCGGCGAACAGCACTGGCACGGTCTTCTGTAATCTGCTCCCATAATTCACGACGTGCTCCCGATTTTAGTGTCCCCATCGGGGATGGTTGAAACCCCTCGCCTTCAGGCGAAGAAAGTTTTTGCGAAATGTGAGCGAAGCAAACATGAGCAGGTTTCTGTGCAACAAAGGTAAAGCAAGTTGTCATGCCCGCGGCGGCGGGCATCCAATCTGTGGTGCGCTGAAATTGGATTCCCGACGCCTCGGGAATGACAGTCGTCGAGCCGTTACAGTCGGCTTCAAGCCGACGTCTATTAAACCCCTCGGCTTACAGCCGAGGGTTGTTTAGTTATCGAGCAATTTATTCCAATCACCAGAGCGAGGCAAGCTCCCGCATTTCACTCAGATTTTTAGATGAGGCAACAGGGCTCCTTCCCGCACCCCGGCTGCTCCGAACTCATGGATCCTGGATTATCAGCGCTATGGCTAGCATCAGCCCCTTCCACTTGGGCCACGCCAGCGGATAAGCGGCGCTCATACCGCTGTATGCAGG
>MERG01000172.1 GCA_001771985.1 Betaproteobacteria bacterium RIFCSPLOWO2_12_FULL_62_13
CTGCCCAAGAAACGCAAAGCCGCGGCTTGGAACCCTCAATATGTAGTGGATCTGCTCAACTTGCAGCCGATACAGGAAATTTGATGCTCCGGCCCTGATACGCTGGTCGTCCATCGGGGGTGGCTCTACCCTATGGGATATACTGAACATCCCTCGTCATGCTTCGGGAGGAGCGCATGGGCCAGTGGAATGATCGTATAAGAAGCCACGCTGTTTGGGAGGCGCTCAAAGCCCTTGGCCCTGCTATTGACCAAGCGTCTGCTAAAGAGGGACTCGATGCCAGCGCGATAGACAGCCTAGAACGATTGCGCGCGGTGCTGGATTTCTGCGGAAAGAGATTGGCTGCGGCCGATCCGTTCCTATCCGATCCACGACCGCTGGACAGGATTCACGGGTTTCTAAAAAGCGCCGTCGCGGAGGTTCAAGCATATGTAACGGACAGCAATGTCGCGCATTTGACGACGATGAATGCCCAAGCGGACGAGATTCTGAGCAATTTGCCGGCGGTTCTCGCGCCGACATCGAATGATGACGTTACTGCAATCGGCGAATCCGTCTCTGCTTACAGAGCGGCATTGGAAAAGCACTTGGCAGAGGCGCTTGCATCAGTTCAAGCACTCAAAGTAAAAGCCGAAGCCAACAGCGTAAGTCTCACTGCGCTTGCCGCCGATATCGCGGTCGAGAAGCAAAAAGTGGCGACGATTACTGCTGGTTTTCAAACGCAATTCACGGCAGATCAGGCCGCGAGGGCTGCGGAATATACGACCGCGCAAACCGCGCACCAGACAAACTACACAGCCAAGGCCAGCGAGTATCAGACATCGTTCTCCGCCACTCAGACGGAGCGCCAAGAAAAATACGCCGCTATCACGGCTGAAAACCAAGCGCAGTTCACAACGGCACAGCAGGCGCGCGCCAAAGAGCATGCTGACGCGCACCAAGAACGGCGGGACAAGATGGCCGCTCTATTGGCTGACTATACGAAAACGCTTGATGAACAAACTGCTCTGTTTGTCGAGGCGCGTGACAAAGCAGAGAAGCGTACCGAGGAGCAGTTGACTGCGCTCAAAACAGAATATGAGCAATCTGCCAAGAACATCTTGGAAGCCATAGTCGCTCGCAAGGTGGAGGTAGAAAAGTTGGTTGGCGTGATCGGTAATCTTGGCGTCACGTCGGGATATTTGAAAGTCGCCAACCACGCAAGATGGGCCATGTATATATGGCAGGGTCTTACGGTTATATCGTTGGGTGCATTGATCTACTTCGCTTATCTAATCGCGTTCATCCCCCATGTGCCAGATACGGAGTTTTTGCAAGGATTGGCGTCGCGCGTATTTCTTTCTATCACCATAGGCGTGTTTGCTGCCTATTCGGCGAGTCAAGGCAATAAAGCATTATTATCCGAACGCAAGAATCGGAAACTTGCGTTGGAACTGGAAGCGCTTGGGCCGTACATCGCGCCATTACCAACGGCGATGCAGGACAAGTTTCGGGCAGACCTCGGCGAGCGCTCCTTCGGCGTGCCCGACGGCGAAGGCCAAAAGGTGGCGGACAATAGCCCGAGCCCGGTAACTGTGCTCGATTTACTGAAATCAAAAGAAGGGCGGGATTTGATCGCAGACCTTGTGAAAGTCGTTCAAGTGGCCAAGCCGTCATAGGCGTTTCAGGCGCTAGGATCGGCTCCACGTATCCGAGATATAAATGTATGAGAGAAGAGCAATTGCCGGTTGTACCCTGCGATCCGATTGAGGATGTGTGAATGCGAACGATAGCAACTAAATGGCGGACAATTGCGCAGTTAGCCATGAGCGTTACAGACAAATATTGACGGACGACACAAATTTGCGACAAGACCTATTAGAAGATTCAATCAAGAGCCGTGCGGCCCTCGATTCGCTTCGCTTGGAGGCGAACGCAAAGCTTGATCCCAAGAAAAAAGGAGAGCTTGGGCAGTACATGACCGCTTCAAACATAGCGGAGTTTATGGCCAGCCTGTTTGACGTTCCATGCGAGCCAGCGAAGCTTCTCGATTGCGGAGCTGGCATCGGCTCGTTGACTGTTGCAGCAACGCGCAAGCTAAGAAGAGTGGCTGGAGTCGATCTATGGGAGATAGACCCCATTATGCGCGGCTACCTTGAAGCCAACATCAAGAGCTTGAACATTCCCTACGTACTCCACGGGGCCGATTTTATCGTGGACGCCGTGGTAAACATTGCTTCGCATGGAGGAACCCGATTTACTCATGCCATCCTCAACCCACCCTACAAGAAAATTGGCAGCAGCTCGGAGCACCGCCTTTGGCTTCGCAAAGTCGGCATCGAAACGGTCAATCTTTATACGGCTTTTCTCGCCCTAACTATCTTGCTCATGGAGAAAGACGGCCAAGTCGTCGCGATCATGCCGCGCTCTTTCTGCAACGGCCCATATTACAAGCCGTTCCGGGAGTTGATGCTGCGGGAATGCTCCATCGAGCATATTCACGTCTTCGATTCGCGCAGTAAAGCTTTTAAGGACGATGAAGTCCTTCAGGAAAATATCATACTTAAACTCATAAGAGGCAAGGCGCAATCGGACGTTGTAGTGTCATGGTCCCACGACCATAAGTTGACCGACTACATAGCAAGGACGGTCCCATTTTCACAAGTCGTCAAGCCGAATGACGAACAGCTGTTCATCCACATTCAGACTGAAGAGCCGTCGCTCGACGCCGACAGGTTATTTAAGTGCGAGCTTACCGAGCTTGACCTAGAAGTTTGCACCGGACCGGTAGTCGATTTTCGCGTGAAAGAATTCTGGCTACGTGATCCGACGGCTAATTCGTTTCCTCTGCTTTATCCTCATCATTTCGTCAATGGTGAGTTTGTCTATCCGAGAGAACACAAAAAACCCAATGCATTGAAACGACATGCTGAGGTTGAGAAGTGGTTAATGCCGAACGGCTTTTACGTTATTGTTAAGCGCTTTTCTGCCAAAGAGGAACGGCGGCGCGTTGTCGCATACATCGTCGACCCCGAGACGACAAAGTCGGACAAAATCGGCTTTGAAAATCATTGGAACGTATTCCACTTCAAGAAGAAGGGGATCGACCCTCTAATTGCGAAGGGACTTGCTTGTTTTCTAAACTCCACGCGGCTAGACGATCATTTCCGCGTCTTCTCTGGCCATACGCAGGTAAACGCGACCGACTTGCGCAACATGGAATACCCGTCATCGGAGACATTGAAGACGCTTGGCAGGTCCTACTATTCGACTATGACGCAACAACAGATCGACCAGCTAATCGAAAAGTTAATATGAGCAAACAAGAGAAACTGGCAGAGGCGGCCTCGATTCTGGTGGATCTTGGCCTTCCGCGAGCGCAGCGAAACGAACGCACTTCCCTGTGTCTTCTTTGTCTCCTCGACATGAAGCCCGATTCACCATGGAAGGACGCCAAAGCGCCGTTGTTTGGAATTACCCCCATCATGGATTGGGCACGCGATAACTATGGCACCACCTACGCGCCCAACACCCGAGAGACGTTCCGCCGACAGTCAATGCATCAGTTCATTGAAGCCGGTGTTTGTCTCTACAACCCCGATAAACCAGATCGTCCTGTCAACAGCCCTGCGGCTGTCTATCAGATCGAGCCGGCTTTGCTGCGCGTCCTCAAGACCTTTGGCACAGACGCATACACGCTGCGGCTCGCAGAGTATTTTGGCGTAAGACAGACGCTCACGCAGAAATATGCGGCTGAGCGAGAGATGATTAGAATCCGGGTGCGACTCAAAGACGGCGAAGAAATTAAACTCTCAGCAGGGGAGCACTCCGAGCTTATCCGAGCCATCGTTGAGGAGTTTGCGACTCGCTACGTTCCCGATGGCGAGTTGGTATACGTCGGCGACACGGGGGACAAGCACGGATATTTCGACGCCCGGATGCTAAAACAGTTAGGCGTGGTCCTTGATAACCACGGAAAGTTTCCGGACGTGGTGATCTATTACCCTGGGAAAAACTGGCTTCTCCTCATTGAGAGCGTTACGAGCCACGGCCCGGTCGATTCGAAGCGGCATGATGAACTGAAAGCACTTTTTGGTGGTTCCTCTGCCGGTCTTGTTTTTGTGTCCGCATTTCCAGACCGCAAGGTCTTCCTGAAATATCTCGACTCCATTGCGTGGGAAACCGAAGTATGGATTGCCAATGCGCCGTCGCACATGATCCATTTCAATGGCGCACGATTTCTTGGCCCATACGACAAGGGCTAGGCAGACGGTGCACCAGTCGCCCACATTTACCAACATTGATTTTGCCGATATTCAGGCGCTGCCTGGAGTTCTGGCACGCCGTCTGCTCAAAACTGGCAAGTTCTCTTGCGCCCCTTAGAGCCGCCCTCAGCCCTTGATGATCCGCGGCAGCAGCATCTAGTGCCGCGGGCAGATCGACTTCGGGTTCTGGTAACAAGCGCCGGCGAACGCCTTCAGGTAGCCGCGCAGCGCTTTCAGATTCACAATCTCGTCGACGAAACCGTAGCGCGCGCAGTACGCCGGCCGCGAGGTGTCGTAATATGTCTGCGCCATCTCGTTCATTTTCTGCGCCAGCGGCTCGAGCGATTTGCCCGAGTCCTTGTCCTTGATCGCGCGGCGGGCGTAGGTGGCCACCGCCGCGGTCTCGCCGTGCATGACGTAGATCTCGGTTGCGGCCGTGCCCAGGGTGAACGCGTTCTGGCGATTGGCCGTTGGTCCGCCCATGATGTAGTGGGCCGCGGCGCTGCCCTTCCTCAGCACCACCAGCATCATCGGCACGTCGGCCTGTTGAATCGAGTAGACGAGCGACTGTCCGAGGCCGAGCAGTTCCGCCTTTTCGGCGATATCGCCCACATCGATGCCGGTCGTGTCCTGGAACCAGATCACCGGCACCCGGTCGCGGGCGCAGTGGGTCACGAACTCGTTCATTTTGATCAGCCCCTAGCGGTAGAGCTTGCCGCCGATGCCCGGGTAATATCAGATCATGAATGGCTGACACCGGGTTCTCCCTGTTCTTGCTTTGTTGCGGCCAATCGCCACTCAATCACCCTAACACCTTCGCCGACAGGAACAACAGCAACGGATTATCCGGAGATGCCGCGAAACCGAAGCGCTGGTAGTAGCCTGCCGCCTGCTCATCGATGGCATCGACGAACAGGCCGATGCCGCCGGCTTCCCCGTAGATTCGCCGCGCCCGGGCAAGGGCATCGACCAGCAGCAGCTTGCCCAGGCCTTTGCCCTGATATTGCCTATCGATGGCCAGACGGCCCAAACGCACACCCGGAATCCGGCGCGGCAGCTTCTTGCGCCAGGCCTGCGGCAGATGGCGGTTTTCGAGTTCGGCGAGGGTCAGTGCGTAGTAGCCGCAGATGCGATCCGGCATTTCCTCGACGGTCGCGACGAAGGTCTTCGACAGGCCCTTGTCCTGATGCTGGCGCGCAACCTGTCGCAGCCAGTCGTTCAGTTCCTGGCGGCCGCAGTCGAACCCCTCCCGCTCATGGTTTCCAGTTAAAGGAAGTACCTGCATCGTCTCGCTTGGCCTTCTCGTAGAGCTTCATGGCGGCCTTCAGTTTGGCGTTGGGCTTGGTCGGGTTGTCCATCAACTCAAGCAGCCAATTCCAGTCGCGGGGCGACAGGCGTATGACATCTTCCCGCTCGATGACGGCCTGCGCCTCCTTCAACGCCGACTGCACCAAAAACTGATTGACCGTGGCACCGCTCAGTTCGGCAGCGCGGCACAACGTTTCATAGACCTCATGCGGGACGCGAGCGCCGATGCGGTCTTGCTTGGCAATTTCGGATGCCATCGTCTTCTCCTACGATAAATCGAATGGCCAGTGTATCACTGTCGCCAAATTGGCGCCATCGGAAATGGCAGAAACACGTCGCGACACTTGCCGCGCACGTACACATCACGCAAGCGGTCTATTGCGACGCGACGCCCGGCGCGCGTTTTCAGGTCATCGTGCAAGGCTTGCAATGTGTATCTATAGGGGATACACTCGATCCATGATCAAGCGCTTTCGCCACGTCGGCCTCCGGCGGTTTTTCGAGAACGGCTCGAAGGCGGGAATCCAGCCGCACCACGCTGCGACTATCGAGGCAACTGAAAAAACTGGATACCGCGCGCACTATGGAAGATATGAATGTTCCAGGATGGAAGCTGCATTCCCTCTCTACCGGGCGCTGGTCGGTGTGGGTGAATGGCAACTGGCGAATGACGTTCGAATTCGAAGGCGAAGACGCGGTTCTGGTGGATTACGAGGACTATCACTGAGGGGTACTGCTATGGCAAAGATGTATAACCCGCCCCACCCGGCATCGATTCTGCGCGAGGACGTGCTGCCGGCACTGGGATTGACAGTGACCGAGGCGGCGCGGCAACTCGGCGTATCGCGCGTGGCCTTGTCGCGCGTACTCAACGAACGGGCCGGTATCTCGGTCGATCTGGCCCGGCGTATCGAGGCATGGCTCGGGCCGGAGAACGGCGGCAGTGCTGAAACGTGGCTGCGGATGCAGATCGATTACGATCTTTGGCAGAGCAATAAATCACGCCCGCTGCAGAAGATCAAGCGGGCGGTGCTGGAAACCGCCTAGTACGATGACACCTTAATTGCGAAACAAGGTAGCGAGCAACTTAGCTGTCTGGCACACCACCTTGTGGGAGCGAGCTTGCTCGCGAATATCAAGATTCGCGAGCAAGCTCGCTCCCACACCCACAAAGCAAGCACGCTTCGAAATTAGCGTGTCATCGTACTAGCACGCCGCCACCGCGCGTCCGCATCTTCCGAGCCGGTTCAAGGCGGCGGCCGCATTTATGAACATTGATTTGGTCAAGACGCAGGCGCTGCCTGGTTCACAGGCCTGCGGTATGCTCAAAAATGGCAAGTTCTCTTGCGCCCCCTGGAACCGCCCTCAGCCCTTGATAATGCGCGGCAGCAGCATCAGGTGCCGCGGGCAGATGGATTTCGGATTCTGGTAGGCCGCGCCGGAAAACGCCTTGAGGTAACCGCGCAGCGCTTTCAGGTCGACGATCTCGTCGACGAAGCCGTGGCGGGCGCAGTACGCCGGCCGTGAAGTATCCAGATACTTCTGCGCCATTTCGTTCATTTTCTGCGCCAGCGGTTCCAAGGGCTTGCCCGAGTCCTTGTCCTTGATTGCGCGGCGGGCGTAGCTCGCCACCGCGGCGGTC
>MERG01000173.1 GCA_001771985.1 Betaproteobacteria bacterium RIFCSPLOWO2_12_FULL_62_13
TCGGCGGCGCTTACCACATAGTGGGCAGTATCGGCGCGCCGCCGATCAAGTCTCATCTGGTGCCGCCGGGCACGCCGCGTTGGGGCTCGGGCTGGAAGAAGGCCGTGGCGCAGTACTACAACCATTCGGTCCAGATCATCGCCCACGGCTCCTGCCAGAGTTATCGCACCAACTATCTCGATCTCGATCCGACCTACCGCGATGCCAACGGCCTGCCGCTGATACGCATGACCTTCGACCGGCGGGAAAACGAGTTCAGGATGTCGGCTTACACCACGACCAAGGCGGTGGAGATCGCCAAGGCCATCGGCCCCTCGAAAATGAGCGTCGTTCCCGTCACCGGGAAGTACAGCATCGTGCCGTATCAGAGCACGCATAACGTCGGCGGCGCGGTGATGGGGGCGGATCCGGCGACCAGCGTGGTCAACAAGTACTTGCAGTCGTGGGATGTGCCCAACGTGTTCGTGATCGGCGCCAGCGCCTATCCGCAGAACAGCGCCAACAGCCCGACCGGCACGGTGGGCGCGCTTGCGTGCTGGGCGGCCGATTCGATCAAGGACCACTACCTGAAGCGGCCGGGGCCACTCGCCTGACGCTGCGCGCGTTGAGACAGTGTAGGTCAGGTTGCCGTGCCGGCGGCTACCTGACGCCTGACGGATGTCGGGGAATGCTGCGCATACCCCGACCTACGCCCAACATTGTGCAACGAATTAACGACTCTGGACACTAGATGAGCACTAGACTCAAGCCGCCGGATGTGGTGGTAGTGGGCGCCGGACTTGCCGGCACGATCGTATGCAAGGAGCTGGCCGAGACCGGGCTCAAGGTCGTCTGCCTTGAGCGCGGGCGCATGATCGATCCCCAGCACGATTTCGCGATGCCCTACGCGCATGACGAGCTCAAATATCACCGTCACAGCGACATCGTGCAGAACCTGTCGCGCGAAACGATCACGTTTCGCAACGCGATGAACGAGACCGCGCTGCCGATGCGCGAGGTGGGCTCGTTCAAGCCGGGCGAATGCGTGGGCGGCGCGGCCGTGCATTGGGGCGGCCAGGCGCGGCGCTTTCTGCCGTGGGACTTCGAGACCCGCAGCCGCACGCTGGCGCGCTACGGCAAGAAGCAGATTCCGGAGGACTGCACCAGCCAGGACTGGGGCATCACCTACGACGAGCTGGAGCCGTACTACGACCAGTTCGAGCATCTGTATGGCATCTGCGGCAAAGCCGGCAACCTGAACGGCGAGATCCAGCCGGGGGGCAATCCGTTCGAAGGCCCGCGCTCTCGGGAGTATCCGAACCCGCCGGCCGCACGGACCTACGTCGGCGCGCTGTTCGCGCAGGCCGCCGAGTCGCTCGGCTACTCACCGCATCCGAGTCCTTCGGCGGGCATGTCGCGCCCCTATACCAACCCCTACCGCCTGATGCTCGGCCAATGCGTGCGCGGTGGTTTTTGCAGCAGCCACGGCTGCTCGATGGGCGCGAAAGCAACCCCGCTGACGACCGTGGTGCCGGCGCTCGCCAGGCACCAGAACTTCGAGCTGCGCCCGCTCGCCAACGTAATCAAGGTGAACCTCGATTCCGACAAGAAGCGCGCGGTGAGCGTCACTTACCTGGATGCACGGGGACTCGAATTTGAGCAGCCCGCAGAGCTGGTGATACTGACCTCCTACACGTTCAACAACGTGCGCCTGATGCTGCTCTCGGGCATCGGCAAGCCGTACGACCCGGTCAGCAACCAGGGCGTGATAGGAAGGAACTATTCCTATCAAACCGGGGGCAGGGTGACGCTGTTCTTCGATGACAGGGAGTTCAATCCTTTTATCGGCGGCGGCACGCTCGCCACCTCGATCGATGACTTCAACGGCGACAACTTCGACCACCAGGGTATGGGCTTTATCGGCGGCGCCTACGTGGCCGCGCAAAGCCCCGGGGCAACACCGATTCGCTCCACCCCGGTGCCGCCGGGCACGCCGCGCTGGGGCGCGGACTGGAAGAAAAACGTGGCGCAGTATTACCGCCGTTCGTTCGGGATCACTCTGCACGGTTCCTGCCAGAGCTACCGCACGCACTATCTCGACCTCGACCCGACTTACCGCGACGCCAACGGTCTGCCGCTGATACGCATGACCTACGACTGGCACGAGAACGAGCGCAAGCTCTCCGCCTACATCACCAGCAAGATCACGGAGATCGCCAGGGCCATCGGCCCCTCGAAAATAAGCGTCGACCAGCCGGCGGCGGGCCGCTACAGCATCATCCCTTATCAGAGCACGCACAACATCGGCGGCGCGGTGATGGGCGCGGATCCGGCGGTGAGCGCGGTCAACAAGTATCTGCAATCGTGGGATGTGCCAAACCTGTTCGTGGTCGGCGGCAGCGCATTTCCGCAGGAGAGTGCCAACGCCCCGACCGGCACGATCGGCGCGCTCGCGTGCTGGGCGGCCGACTCGATCAAGGACCACTACCTGAAACGGCCGGGGGCATTGGTCGGCAATTGACCGTTCACTCAGGAACCTTTCGTGCGCAATTTTCCGGGCAGGTAAGGGCTGGTATTTCCAGCAAGCTGACGGACACCCGCGGTGAATAAGAATCCATGACTCCGCTTTCCGAGCAGTTGATCATTCCCGGCCCGCCCGAAGAGATCTGGCCGCTCTTGAGTGACCCGGCCTTGGTTGCCTCTTGCATTCCCGGCGCCGCGTTGACAGCGGAGCAACCGGGCGGAGTCTATCAAGGAACGATCACGGTCAAGTTCGGCCCTACGATAGCCATTTTTCGTGGCGAAGCGACTTTGACATACGACCACGCGGTGCGGCGCTGCGCGATCGAAGGCCGCGGCCTCGATCAGCGCGGGGCCTCCCGGTTACTCGTATCCAGTGTCGTCACAGCGACCGGGACTGATGCCACACTCGTCACAATGGAGGGCGGTTTCAACGTCACCGGTCCTCTCGAAATGTTTGCCAAGGCAGGGGGCGCGCATGTGGCACGCGCGCTCATGGGCGAATTCGCTGCGAACATTGCACGCATCGTCGAAGAGCGGCGTGCACCTGCCGCCAGCGCGGCGTCATCGCCGCCACAGGCGCCACCCTCCGCTCACGACCTTGGCGGTGCCGCGGTCCTGTGGAGAGCGTTCCTGGGATGGCTGAAGCAAATCTTTTTCAAGCGAGAGCAGAAAGGCGATCAATGAGCAACATGCGGGTTTACGAGGTGCTGGCTCAGGCGTTTGTGGCCGAGGGTGTCGATACGCATTTCGCGCTGATGGGCAACGCGAACATGTACTGGAGCTCGCTCCTCGCGCAGAAACACGGAGTACGAACCATCCACGCCCGGCACGAGCATTGTGCTTGCGCGATGGCCGGGGGATATTCGCGAGCGACGGGAAAAATCGGCGTCGCCTCGGTCACTTGCGGGCCTGGCTTTACTCAGATCATGACGGAACTCGCGTGCGCAACGCGAGGCAATACGCCGCTCGTCATCTTCGCCGGCGATACGGAACTGAATGCGTCCTGGTCCATACACGAGCTCGATCTCGGGCCGCTGGCCGTTGCCACTGGCGCGCACTACGTCCCGATGCGGCACATCGACAGCGTGCTGGAGTGCGTGCGCGAAGCGTTCCATGTCGCGCGATTCGAGCGCCGTCCCGTAGTGCTGGGGGTGCCGATGGACCTTCAGCAACAGCCCTTCCCTTATCTGCCGGACTACAAACCATCGACCGATTTGGGTCCGACACCCCAGCGCGCGCAGCCGGACCCGGCGCTTGTCGATCAAGTGGTCGAAATGATTGCCGCTGCGAGGCGGCCGATCATCATCGCGGGACGAGGCGCGGTGCATTCCGGCGCCGGGGCGGCACTGGAAGCGCTTGCGGAACGGTGCGGTGCGTTATTGGCGACCTCTTTGTTGGCGAAGGGACTGTTCGACAGCAATCCATTTGCGATCGGCATCGCCGGGGCCTTTGCGGGCAACCTGGCACGGGAGCAGTTTGCCGAGAGCGACCTCGTGATCGCGGCTGGAGTTGGGCTCGGTCACTATACGACCGAAGGCGGCTATCTCTATCCCAATGCCCGTGTCGTGCAGATCGATACCCACCCCCGAGGCTTGTGGCAGGGATTGCGCGTTGCCGATCTGCACATCAGGGCCGATGCCAAAGCGAGCGTGGACGCCATCCTGACCAAGCTGCGCGAGCGTCACATTGCGCTTCCGGGGCTGCGCACGCACGTGCTGGCTCAACGCATCGCGGATGAGGTCATCGACAGCAAGGAGTTTCCCGTAGAGCCCAATACAGTCGATCCGCGCGCGGCGTTGCTCGAGCTGGATCGCGTGGTGCCCAAGGATTGGGACATCGTGGTCGGGAACGGTCACTTCACCAACTTCGTGCTCACGCACATGCGCGGCCGGGCGCCGGAGAGATGGCACGTCATCAACTATTTCGGGGCGATCGGCTCAGGGTTGCCCGCAGCGGTCGGCGTCGCCGTCACCCGCAACGATGGCAAGGTCCTGCTGATCGAAGGCGACGGCAGTCTGTTGATGCACATCCAGGAGCTTGAAACCATCAAGCGGCATGGTGTGCGCCTGCTGGCGTGCGTGCTGAATGATGGCGCCTATGGCGCGGAAGCGCACAAGTTCCGTGCGCACGGCATGGACCCGAGCGAGGCGATTCATGGGCGCGGCGATCTGGCTGCGGTGGCCAGGGGTTTCGGCCTGCGCGGTGTGACAGTGAACGCCCTGGGACGCTTCGAGGCGTTGTTGCGCGAGCATCAGAAAGGCGACACGGCGGAGTTGTGGGACGTTCACATTGCTGACAAGATCCCATCCGCGCAATATCGACGGATCCATTTCGGCGAGATTTGATTGATGTAAAGGGGACGCACACGTTTTTCCGTTTTTCATCGAACGCCCTTAACACTTAAAGGGGTGCGTCCCCATTTCCTGATTCTTGCTCATGTCCAACATCGTGCACCTGATTTCTTGGCAGCGCCGCTGCGGTACCTCCGACCTAATCTCGCTTTACTCCGACTGCCCCAAGCAACTTCGCAAACCTGGCGACCTCCGTGCGGATGAATTCCGCGAACTCCTCGGGTGAGGCACTGATCCAGGGTACGGTGCCCTTGGCAATAAGCGCATCGCGGGTCTCGCGCTGGCTGACGGTCTCGACGATCACCGCATGAATCCGGCGCACGATCTCCTTCGGCGTTGCCGCCGGAATGAGAATGCCCACCCATGAGCGCAACTCGTATCCCGGCAAGCCGGACTCACCGATCGTCGGCACCCCGGGCAACGTCGGATAGCGCTCAGGGCTGGTGACCGCAAGCCCCCGGACTTTTCCGGAATGCACGTGCGGCAGCACACTGGCGACAGCGGGGAACATCACTTCAAGATGTCCGCCGAGGAGGTCGGTCAGCGCGAGGCTGGCGCCCTTGTACGGAACGTGCACGATATCGATCTTCGCCGCGACCTTGAACGACTCCGCGGCCAGATGGCCTCCGGCCCCTACGCCTCCCGAACCGAAGTTGAGCTTGCCGGGCTGCGCCCTGGCCAGCGCGATCAGCTCCCGTACCGACCTGGCGGGAACCGAAGGATGCACGATCAAGAAGTAGGTTTGCGCAACCAGCCGCGATACCGGAGCGAAGTCTTTGACGATATCGTAGGAAAGATTCTTCTGCAGGCTCGGATTGGTAGTATGCTGTCCCGTCGCCAGCAGCCAGGTGTGGCCGTCCGCGGGCGCCTTCGAGACGATGTCGGCGCCAATTGCGCCATTCGCCCCGGCACGGTTGTCCACCACGATCTGCCGTCCGAGAGACTTGGAAAACCTCTCCCCTAGGAAGCGCGCCGTAAGGTCGGGCCCACCTCCCGCAGCCGCCCCCACCACCACGCGGATCGACTGACTGGGATAGGATTGGCCGAACGCAGGCCAGGCGGCGCAAAGCAGTACCAGCACACTTCTCTTAAAGAATTTATACATCGAACTCCTCCCGGAAATAGGCAAATCAATGGACGCGTCGCCGGAACGTCCTTGGATGTGTAGAGGCGAGGACGGGCAGCGTGACCTTGAGTTCGTAACGCTCAGTGCCGGTGCTGTCGTAGCGTGCGGCATACCCGTAGGCTTCAGCGAGCAGCCGAGGACGCTTATTCAAACCGTGCACCGGAGGCGGCGACTATGCGGGCGAACTTGGCGATCTCGGACTTGATGAACTGCGCAAATTCCTGCGGCGTGCTGGCTATCACTTCGACACCTTGTTTCAGGAGGCCTTGTGTCACATCCGGCTGACGCATGATGCCAATGATGTCGGCCGCAAGCTTGGAGATGATTGCCGGCTGGGTATTGGCGGGCACCACAACGCCGTACCAGGCGCCTCCTTCGAATCCCGCGAGCCCGGACTCGGCAACAGTGGGAATGTCGGGCGCGAGCGGCGATCGTTTGCTGCTCGATATGCCGAAAACCCGTAACCGTCCGGCTTTAATGTGAGGCATCGCAACTGCGGGTATCACGAACATCAACTGCACTCTCCCGGGCAGGAGGTCGTTCAGGGCCGGAGCAACGCTCGCGTAGGGCACATGAACGACCTTGATCTGCGCCATCGCGTTGAACAGCTCGCCCAGAAGGTGCGACGGACCGCCTGTTCCGGATGACGAATAGTTCAGGCTGCCGGGGGCGGATTTTGCCAGTGCAATGAGCTCCTGGATGTTCTGCGCCTTAAGGCTCGGGTGACCAACCAGGATAAAAGGCGAGGATGCGAGTTGCGTAACAGCCGCGAAGTCTCTTACCGGATCGTAGCTCAACTTCTTGCGCACGCTCACCGCGATTGCGTTCGCGATGTTGAACTGGAACACCGTGTAACCGTCGGGCACCGCGCGGGCGCTGATCTCGGCGGCAATAGTGGCGCCCGCGCCAGGACGATTGTCGATGATTACCGGCTGCCCCCAGATCTCCGTAAGCTTTTGCCCGAGCAGCCGGCCCACCAGATCGGCTCCGCCTCCCGGCGCAAATGGAATAATGAAACGGACCGGCTTGGTCGGATAAGACTGCGCAGGCGCGATGACCGGCACGCCCGAGACAACCAGCAGAACCAGCATACGGATCCACAGTTTCATAGCTCCTCCTCCTTGGAAACGGGTTGGAGTCCCGCAACTACGCGGTAAGAACAATAGGAATTCCAGCCACCTCTGCGATTATGCGACTACTTCGCGACACGCGGACGTCGTGCCGGCTGACGAACGGTATGCGTGCCACACCAGGAGGTTGTCGGACCTGAGATGCGACAAGCTCCTTACGTCTTCATGTCCCGCACCTGCTTGGCCTTTTGCAGGCAGGTGCTCATGAGAAAGCCGAGATCGGTGCCCGTTGAAACATAGCGCGCCCCCAGTTTCACGAATTCGGCGGTGAGATCGGGGCGGCTCGCCAGTCCGCCGACGCCGACATGTTTGCCGTGCTTGCGGCAGGCGGCGGTGGTGCGCGCGTAGGCCGCACGAACTCGCGGATCATCGTACTGCCCGGGTATGCCCATTTCGGCGGTGAGGTCGTTGGTGCCTATCATCATCATGTCCATGCCCTCGACTGCGGCAATTTCTTCGACGTGTTCGAGGGCATCGAGCGTTTCCATCATCACGATGACCATCGTGGCGTCGTTGAGCGCCGGATCGGCCTGGGAAGCCGGAAACGAGCGGAATTGCAGGTGCGGCACCGGGCCGCCCGCCGAGCGCTCGCCCAACGGGGGAAATTTGGCCGCGGCTACCACGCGGCGCGCGTCCGCAGCCGACCGCACATGCGGCGCGATCACCCCCAGGGCGCCGCCATTGAGCGCCGCGGCGACGTGTTCGGGGGCCGTGGTCGGCACGCGCACAAACGGCGTGATGCCGGCTGCCAGCGCCGCCATGCAGATCTGGCCGGTGGTGTCCCACGAAAATCCGTTGTGCTCGACATCGACGTAGAGCGTGTCGAAGCCCGCGCTGGCCGCCATGCGCGCGATCTCGATGCTGCGCACGAGGCGCACCGTCATGGACGCGACCACTTCTTCGCGCGCGAGTTTTTCCTTCACGCGGTTGCGCAGGATGTCGCGTATCTCGACAGACATGCTGTTCTCCATTTGGAAGCGGGGTAATCAATGGTCAGGGTCGGAGCGAATTTGCGCAAGAGCTTTAGCCTCGCCCGCGCCACGGTTAAGGACGAACGTTGAAGGCGCGGGGATGAAGGATGAAGAAAACCCTGATTGGCGTTTATCGGGGTTTCCTCAGTCATCGATCACCTTGTAGCGATGCTCGCCGCTGCCCCGTATGACTGACATCGGTCGCCCTCCCCGTTTTGAGATTCACGGCTCATTATAGACAACAAACGCATCGGCGTATCGTTGCTGCCGGCGGGCCGGAAGAAGAGCCGATTCGCTTGCGCTATGTTTTTTTCCGGGTGCCATTGGTGCCATTATTGATTGGGGCCAGGCTCGATTTATTTCGTCGAACACGAACCGAGCCTGATAATCAACTAGCCGGCCTTCTCGCCGCGGTGAAGCGGGCCCGCCGAGCCGCCGCGCATTGCGCCTGCCCGGGCCGCGCCGCTGTGGGAGGCGGCCGGGGCTGAGCAGGATCCGACATCCGATCCGGCGATCCAGCCCGCCCTGGCATACGAGTTCGACCAGCGCATCGCCTGGTAGCGGGATCGCCAAGCGCGCTACAATCACCACGAGCAACGATGCAGGATCAAGAGCTGGTGAAGAAGCGAGCGGGTTCTAGCGGCCTGAGTCTAATTTTCGCAGCCATTCTGGCTGTGAGTCGTTGCTCCATTTGAGCGGGAGTCCACTTACCGGGAATTGGTGGCGCTAAATGGGGCAGTTCAGGGTCACGCCGCTCGTTCTATCCACATGCAAAGGGGGCTAAGGCGTATGGGTTCGAAAATCATACTCACGGGCGATATCAATCTAATGGGTGTCGAAGACCCGACCGTCCCATTCAGACGTGTTGCCGATACGCTGCACAATGCAGACGCGGTATTCGGGAATCTCGAGTGCTGTCTATACGATCCGCCGGCGCCACGTACGATGATGCCCGATGAAATCTCCGGATATGATGGTTTTTATGCGCCTACGTTCACTGGACCTGCGCTTGTCCACGGGGGCTTTCACTGCGTTGGCAACGCCAATAATCAGAATTACGGCGCCGAGGCAATTACGTTTTCAAATGCCTGCTTGGACAAACTGGCCGTACCTCATGTGGGCGCCGGTGTGAACCGCGCGGCAGCGCGCGCGCCGGCGGTCGTAACTCGCAATGGCACGAGATTCGGATTCCTGCAGCGCACGTCCCAGTACTGGCCGAACAATCATGAAGCAGGCGAGATGAATCCTGGTGTTGCAGTGATCAAGGCCTACACTGCCTATCAGGCTGTCTACTACAAGGACGGAAAACTCCCTCCGAATCGTCCCGGCACCCCGCCGAAGATAGTGACGTGGTGCGACCGTGATTATCTGAACTGGTTTAAGGAGGATGTCAGTGCCCTGAGAGGAAAAGCAGACATCGTGGTGTCATCGCACCATATGGGTCACCGCGGTGATATTCTCGATTTCCAGATCGAGATCGCACACACCGCGATCGAGTCGGGCGCGGACGTGGTGATCGCTCACGCGGAGCATTACCCGCTCGCGATAGAGGTTTACAACGGTAAACCGATCTTCTATGGCCTTGGCAGTTTCTGTTTCATCAAGAGCAACAAGCGGTTTCTGAAGGGCTGGGTCGGGATGATGGCGCGTGTGAGCTTCAATGACAACCATCAAGTCGGCAGGATTGCTTTTTCGTTTGTCCGCCAGCTTGACAGTACGGAGGTGGTAATACGACCGACATCGGAAGAAACCGAGGCCATCGCTGAAGTGGAAGCAATGTCAAAGCGGTTTGGCACCAGGATGCAGCCCGCGGGTGACGAGGTTATCGTTACGGCATCGTCGTAGCGCAAATGGTAATTACGAGACCGCGGCCGGGTGCTGCGGTACGCTTTAGCAGCGGGAAGTGAAAACAACCGGAGGGAGGCAGATGAAACAGCAGCTTGCGGCATTGTTTGCAGTAGTGTTGGTATTCGGCGCAGGATCGGCCGGTGCAGCATCAAAGGGGATGGATCGTATTGCATCTGATTATCCGACGAAGCCTGTACGGATGCTGATCGGGTTCCCGCCCGGCGGTGGAAATGACGCGATGGCACGCACCATCGGCCCCAAGCTGGCCGATAAGTTCGGGCGCGGGATGGTGATTGACAATCGTCCCGGCGCAGGCGGCAACTTGGCTGCGGATCTGACTGCGAAGGCGCCCGCCGATGGCTATACGATCCTATTGGTATCCAGCAGCCATCCAATACAGGGGTTGCTGAAAAAAAATCTGCCCTATGACCCCTACAAGGATTTCGCCGGTGTCGCGCAGCTCGTGGTCTACCGCTCGTTGCTTGTTGTGCATCCGCGACAGTCCATGACAACCATCCAGAACGTGATTGATCTGGCTCGGGCTAAACCAGGGCAGCTTAACTTCGCATCTTCGGGAAATGGTACTGGCTCGCATCTTGCAGGTGAGCTCTTCAGAGTGGCCGCGAACGTCAACATGACTCACGTGCCTTATAAAGGAGGTGGCCAGGCGGTGCTCGATCTGCTAGCCGGGCGCGTGGAAATGATGTTCAGCCCCTTGGTGCCCGTGTATCCGCAAATCAAGGCGCAACGCTTGCGCCCGATTGCGGTTACCAGCAACAACCGGTCTCGGTTGCTGCCGGAATTGCCCACGATTGCGGAATCCGGCGTTCAAGGCTATGAGTTTGTTTCGTGGTACGCGGTGCTCGCGCCCGCCGGTACGCCGAAGGCGATAGTGGCGAAGCTGAACGCGGCCATAAATGAAGCCTTGCGATTACCCGACGTTACGGAAAAGCTGCAGGGCCAGGATATGGACATCATCAACAGCACGCCGCAACAGTTCGACGGGGTCCGTGCCGCGCTCCTCAAGAAGTGGGAAAAGATCGTCAAGCAAACCGGCATTCAGGCCGACTGAGAAGTCGCAGGGGGGGGAGCAGTGTCGACAGCCGATGGCGGAATTGCGCCGGACCGGGTGTTGTTGGAAATCGCAGATTACGTCGCGTATTACACCGTTGCAAGCGCGCGCGCATTCGAAACGGCCCGCTACTGCCTGATAGATAGCCTTGGCTGCGCGTTTGAGGCGCTGGAGCACCCGGAATGCACGAAACTG
>MERG01000174.1 GCA_001771985.1 Betaproteobacteria bacterium RIFCSPLOWO2_12_FULL_62_13
CCATGAGAAGCCCCTCGTATCGCAGCAGATCGAAAACCACGCCAACCGCCTCGTCATCGGGAATCTGGAATGCGTTATCCGCGGGCGCGCCTTCGAGGTTTGCAGTGATGCAGGGACCTCAGGGTTAGACTCAATTAAGGCGCAGGAATTGGAGTCTGACCCTCAGGTCACTCCGGACCCTCAGGTCACTCCGCAGTGCGCCGCTCGGTCCCGCGAGTTGGCCCCGGTACGCCAGCCTGCCGCTGACTTATCATCCTGTTCCCGGCATCGCCTGACTTGCCGTATCAAGAAAACGCCTCGGGGCAGCCGGGGTGCGGCAAAGCGCTTGCCTTGCTCTCGCGGTTGGAATAGATTGTTCGGCAATTGACCGCTAATCCCGCGCTAGGACCCGGTCAGTTCACGGTCCGCTCCCAGGGAGGAGGAAGCAAGCATCAAGATAGACTGATGAGTAACAACGAACATCCTTCTTACCTGGAGAAAGCCAGTCGTTTTATTTGTGCCACACGGCTGGACGATTTGAGCAGCGCCGCGCGCGAACGCGGCCGCTGGGTCATCGCCGACAGCATTCCGGTGATTGCTGCCGGAATGCGTACGGAAGAAATGGGCGCCCTGGTAGCGCGCCAGCTCGCGAATGCGCCTCGCGGGAACGCATGGGTGATCGGTACCGGCCAGCGCGCGAACCCGTTCGACGCGGCACTGTTGAACGGCACTGCCGGGACCTGGCTCGAGCTCGATGAGGGGAATCTGTTTGCCAAGGGCCACCCGGGCATTCAAGTCGTTCCGGCAGCGGTCGCAGCAGCACAGGACATGCGCGCCTCCGGCGCCGATCTGCTCCTCGCGGTGACGCTCGGCTACGAAGTTTCCGCACGCATCAGCCGCGCCGCCAATATCAGGCTGAGCGTGCATCCCCACGGCACCTACGGCGTCATCGGTGCCGCAATCGCTGTTGGGAAGTTGAAGGCGCTCAACCAGCCGCAGATGCGCGAACTGCTGAACGTCGCGGCGACGATGGGCATGGCAACGAGCCGCAAGACGCTGCTCGAGGGATCTACAGTCCGCAATATCTATACCGGCCATTCGGGTTACATGGGGCAGATGGCGGTACGGCTGGTTGAAGCGGGCTTCACCGGTGAGTCCGACGGTGTGCAGTCCATCTACGGCGGCGTGCTGTCGGACACGTTTGACCGGGAACGCGTCGTCGCACAGCTCGGGGAGGAATGGCTGATCACGAAAAGCTATTTCAAGCTGCACTGCGCAGGGCGGTATGCACATTCGGCCATCGACGCACTCGAGGACGCGCTGGCAAGAACACCGGGAAAACAGATCGATCCATCACGCATCGAGCGCATCGATGTCAGCGCCTACAGCCTGGCGGCGATGCTCAACGGCAAGAACATCACTACGAGTTTCGGTGCGCGCTTTTCGGTTCCGTTCGCGCTCGCGAGCATCCTGTATCACGGCAAGTCCGGCCTAAGCTCCTTCGACGAACGCGCAGTCGCAAATCCGGCCGTGCAGAATCTGGTGTCGCGCGTGTTCGTTACGGAGAACCCGTCTTACACAGCGGCATTTCCCGAGAAGCAATTCTGCGATGTCGCGATCTCACTCACTGACGCCAGCGTCATCAAAGGCCGGTGCGAGGTCACCAAAGGCGAACCATCCAATCCGCACAAGCCCGAAGAGCTGCAGGGAAAATTCTTCGAGCTCGGCGCGCCGGCGTGGGGAAAGGGAGTCACTCAGAAGTTATACGACGGCCTCATGAACCTGGAGGCCATCAGCGACTTCCGCTCATTCGCGGACGAGCTCACGCTTTAATTTGGAACAGGCCCCAATTCGATAGATCCAGAACGAAGTGACGAACGGGAAATCGCATGAATGAACTGGCGCGCAAAGTTGCCATCGTTACAGGTGCATCGGCACCGCTCGGCATCGGCAACGCGATCGCGAAGCGCTTCGCAGAGGCTGGCGCGTCGTTGCTGCTGGTGGCGGAGGCGACTGAAGAGCAGTTGCAGACGACCGCCCGCGAGTGTCGCGCATTTCCGGGTGCGGGGCGGGTCGAAGTTGCTTTGATCGATCTGGGCGAACCGGGCGCGCCCGAGGGCATGGTGGCGAAGGCCAAAGCATCGTTCGGACGCGTCGATGTGCTGGTGAATAACGCGGGTATCCGCTCGCACGTAGACTTCGGCGATCACACGCGCGAATGGTTCGATCGGATGATCGCAGTGAATCTTGCTGCGCCGTTTTTTGCGAGCCAGGCCGTGCTGCCGATCATGCGGCAGCAGGGCGGCGGACGGATCATCCACATCGCAAGCCAGCTCGGTCACGTCGCATACTCGAAACGCACGCTGTATGGGCTGACCAAAGCGGCGCTCATCCACCTGACCAAGTCCATGGCCTACGAGCTTGGCCGCGAGAACATCATCGTGAATTCCATCAGTCCCGGACCAATCGCTACTGGACCGACACTCGAGAGGGATCAGGAAGTTACGCGGAAACGTGTGGAGCAGTACGTGCCGGCCGGCCGGGTCGGTGAGCCCGACGAGGTGGCAAATCTTGCGTTCTATCTCGCTTCATCCGCACCGGCTTTCCTCCAAGGTGAGGACATCGTGATCGACGGCGGATACATCATCCATTGAGCCGACGCCGGCAAGCAGCATCTCTTCAAAAAATCAGGAGAACCCATGCGCCTCTTCGTCAGGTCGTGCATCGCTCTTGTGACGACACTCACCAGCTTCGCTGTTTCTGCACAAGACAGCGCCG
This sequence comes from Betaproteobacteria bacterium RIFCSPLOWO2_12_FULL_62_13, assembly GCA_001771985.1. GTDB lineage: Bacteria > Pseudomonadota > Gammaproteobacteria > Burkholderiales > SG8-41 > DSOT01. The sequence goes on from MERG01000174.1 coordinate 2,758, forward strand.
CCAGTTATCCAAACAAGCCCATTCGCATCGTCGTCACGTTCCCTCCCGGCGGTCCCACTGACATCATCGCCCGTGCTGTCGGGCAGAAACTTTCAAATGCATGGCGCCAGCCCGTGGTCGTCGACAATCGGCCCGTAGCCGGCGGGAATATCGGCATGGATCTCGTCGCCAAAGCACCCGCTGACGGCTATACCCTGGTACTGAGCAGCTTCGGGCCGCTGGTCATCAGTCCGTTCGTTTATTCGAAGCTGCCATACGATCCGGTCAAGGACCTGACGCCCATCACGCTTGCCGCGGCGAGCTGGTTTTTTCTTGCAGTTCATCCATCGGTCCCGGCCGCATCGGTGAAGGAGCTCGTCGCGCTTGCAAAAGCAAAACGGGGGCAGCTCGTACTGGCGTCATCGGGCAACGCGACCCCTTCTCATCTGGCGGGCGCTCTATTTCAGTCGGTTGCGCGCATCAACCTGAATCATGTGCCCTATAAAGGCGCCGCGACTTCCCTGCCCGCCCTGGTGTCCGGTGAAGCGCAGGTTGCAATCGAAAGCCCGCCGCTCCTCGTGCCGCAGGTCAAGGCCGGCAAGCTCCGCGCGCTGGCGGCTGCGCGGCCCGACCGCTCCCCGTTGCTGCCGAGCGTGCCGACGATGAAGGAAGCCGGTTTCGCCGGCGTCGAAGTGGGCTCATGGTACGGGTTCCACGCGCCAGCCGGCACGCCCAAACCGATCATCGACAAACTGCATGCAGAGATGGTCAAGGCGATGAAAACGCCTGAACTACGTGAGCGCTTCGCAGGAGTGGGTGCTGACACGATCGCCAATACGCCGGACCAGTTTGCCGCATTCATAGGCGCGGAGCTGAAAAAATGGGGGGAAGTGATCCGCGCGGCAGGCGTGAAGCTCGAATAGAGGTGCAAGGCCATGACGATCGCTGAAGAGCTTGCGAAAAGAGTTGTCACTACGCGATACGAGGACCTGACGCAGCGCGCCATCGAATACGCGAAGATCGGGGTCCTCGATACGTTCGGCGTTGGCATAGCAGGGTCCGTCGACGAAGCGGCCGTCATCGCGCGAAGAGTGAGCGGCACCGAAGCAGGCGCGGCGCTCGTCTGGGGCACCCCTGAGCGCACAGGCGCGCTCCGCGCCGCATTCTTGAACGGCATCGCTGCAAACGTCCTGGATTACGACGATTGCACGGACAATCTGGGCGGCCATCCCTCGTCCCCTGTGTTGCCTGCATTGATCGCTCTCGCAGAACAAAGACACGCGTCGGGCCGCGATCTGCTCACCGCTTACGTGGCTGGGTTCGAGGTCGAGACGAACCTGGGCCGCGGCGTGAATTTCCATCATTACGAGAAGGGGTGGCACCCGACAGCAACGCTCGGCGTATTCGGCACAGCGGCTGCATGCGCCCGGCTGCTTCAGCTCAACGAAGCGCAAACAACCCGCGCCCTTGCGCTGTGCGCGTCGCTTGCCGCCGGCGTCAAATCGAACCTCGGCTCGATGGCTAAACCCATGCACGTCGGGAACAGCTCACGCAGTGGCCTCCTCGCTGCGCTGCTCGCGGCAGACGGGTTCACTGGCAACGCAGACGCGCTCGAACATCCGCAAGGCTTTCTTCAGGTGTTCAACGGAGCCGGCACGTACAGCATCGAACGCATACTCGAGAAGTGGGGTACGCCGTGGGAGATCGAAATGCCCGGCATCGCGATCAAGCAGTATCCGTGCTGCCTGAGCACCCAGTCTGCCATCGACTTGATGATCGGCCTCGTCAAGGAGCACGACGTGCGCGCTGACGCCGTAGCAGGCGTCGATGCCCGCGTGCCTGCACTGCGCCTGGAACACACGAACCGGCCGCAACCGCGCAGCGCGCTCGACGCCAAGCTAAGCATTCAGTACGTGCTCGCCAGAGCGCTCTCGAATCGTGCCGTGTCGCTTCCGCATTTCGAAGGCGACGCGTATCAGGACGCGAACATTCAGCGCGCGATGAAGCTGGTCGATGCGCAGCCTTTCGATGAACCTATGCTGAACGAATTGGGCGCGTCGGGCGCGGTCATCGTCCTTCGTCTGAAAGACGGCCGCCAGCTCGCCGGCAAGATCCGGCGCCCCATCGGACACGAGCCGGGTGTACCGCTGCCGTCCGATTTGGTCAAGGCGAAATTCCAGGTGTGCGTTTCACGTCGGCTCTCGCCTAAGCAGATGGCGGATCTCTACGATTCTGTGCAGGAGTTCGAGCGCGTGGCAGACGTGCGGCGCTTCACCGCGTGCTTCGAAGCGGCACAAGCCGCGCCAGTGCGCCTCGCCGGCTGACGCACGGGAGCGAAGCTGCGCTCGTGGTGAATGGGGTCGCTTCTTGACTTTGCACTTGTCCGGAATCTGCCGCAGCGGTGCCAGGTCTTTTTCCGATTCCACCGCCCGCTGGATTTTTTACGGACTACACAGTCATCCTCGTCGTCAGCGAAAATTCCGGCATTCGCATTGCCGCGCCTGGCAAGATAATACAGCGCGCGAGCAAATTGCACCGGCAGCAAACGCGTTAAGTCAAGACCCCGTTCGTCCATTACCCTCATGATCGCTGGGATACGCCAGTGCCGCAGGATCCGCCTCTTGACGCCGAACGTTTGCGCTAACCGGCCGCCGAGGCGCGAAGCGCGACGGGAACGCAACGGCACCGCCGTTGGGCGCTCCGGTTGAACGCCTGGTTCAAGCGCTCCTTTTACCCGCTTGAACCGGTTCGATCGCAGCATGAAGATCTCCCGCGGTGAGTCCGCTCTTCAAACCGCCGCCAGCCGCTTGACGGTATCCGGATAGCGGGCGACCAGCCGAATGAGCAAAGCGGCTTGGGCATTGGGTTTCGCACGACCCTGCTCCCAGTTCTCGATCGTCCTGACGTTGGTGCGCAGGCAGCGGGCAAACACGGCCCGCGAGAAGTTGAGCTTTTTCCGGACGCGCACGAGCTCCTTGGCCGTCACCTTGGGCGCGGCCTTCCGTTCAACGACGTGGGTGCGCAGGGTAATCTTCCCCTCGCGCTCGGCGGCCAGCACTTCGAACCCCTCTGTCAGTTCAGCGAAGATGTTGCGTTTCATACCTTTCTCCTAGCCGCAAGTTCGCGCTTGAGCATGTCTTTCAATGCCGCGCGTTCCTTGGCGGTGAGATCGTCCATCTCGTCTTTGTCGAGCAGCTCGTAGGGCGGGAAAGTGCAGCGCATCCCGCCGGTCGTGTTATTCAAAATCAAGTCACGAATAACATGCTCCCAGAACCTGCGCTGCCAGATTCCTCGTTCGCCTTTCTTCTGCCGTTACGGCGACAACTGTTCGCTGGCGGGGCTGGCAC
>MERG01000175.1:0-475 GCA_001771985.1 Betaproteobacteria bacterium RIFCSPLOWO2_12_FULL_62_13
CGCGCCGCAATGCAGATTCCGCCTCGGCCAGTCTCTTCAGTCTTCTCAGAACGGTGCCGTAATTGTGCAACGCACCGACCCAGTCCGGCCGCTGCTTCAGCGCCATTTCCAAAGCCGCAGCCGCAGCATCGAGGTTTCCCTGCGAATCGTACACGTGAAACAATGCGCCATACGCCTCCGGGAATTCCGGCTTCTGCCGGACGGCCAGCCGCAGGAGCTTTTCGGCGTCTTTCGGCGCGCCGCGCGCATAAAGCAGATTGGCAAGGTGATAGCTCGCGTCAGCGTTTCCTGGATCGATCGCAATTACGCGCCGCAGCGCCACCTCCGCCTCGGCCGACCGGCCCAGTCTGCTCAGGACGGTTCCGTAGTTGAACAACGCGCCGGTCCAGTCCGGCTGCTGCTTCAGTGCAGCCTCCAGGGCCGAAGCCGCAGCGCTGAGGTTGCCCTGCGCGTCATACACGCTGGACAAGACAAC
>MERG01000175.1:621-6474 GCA_001771985.1 Betaproteobacteria bacterium RIFCSPLOWO2_12_FULL_62_13
TCAGGGGCGGCATCTACAGCCTTGCGATACCGCTCGCATGCTTCGCGCAGCCTCCCCTCACCCTCCGCGCGGTTGCCTTCGGCAATTATTCGATCTGCAATCTCGCATGCGGAAGCCGTGGAACGCTCACGCCGTGCTGTGGGCGTTGGCGCGCCTCCAGAAGAGACCAGCCGGTTTAGAAGTTTGCGCAGCAAGATCGCTTCCCGAATTTTCTCCCTGATATGGCAAGTCGAGGGCAATGAGAAATGTCGTGAAAAATAGCTTATTCTCCCGGTCTTGCCTAGCGAGGCAATCCGATGCCTCATTTAAAGAGCCGCCGTACGGCGCTGGTGCGCAGCGTTGCCGGGGCGTAGGAATCTAGCGTGTGGGGACAGCATTCGTCTTCAGCGGCAGGTCGCCGTCGCCGGTTGATTCCAGACGATTGATTCGAGGTGAAGCGGACATGAATCCCAGTTCCCACGCGCGGCGGTAGAGCCTCTTCGCCTCGTCAAACCGCCCAAGATTCTCCAACACCAGCCCGAGATTGTGATGGGCGGCCCCGCTATCGGGACGCAGCTCGAGTGCACGCGCGAGGTGTCGGAGCGCTGGCTCGAACTGCCGCAGTTCCAGATGAATCATTCCGCGGGCGAAATGGCAGTGGTAGGTATTGGGATATTGCGCCAGACATCGTTCCGCGATCGCGGCTGCCTCCTTTGGCTGCCCGCTGTACATGTACTCCCTTCCCAGGTTGTATAACGTGCGCGAACCCCACGGAACCCGCTTCTCGGGGAGTTTCGCGACTGCATCCTGCCAGAGGGTGAACGGACTGGAGAAGGTCACCAGCCGATCATGCGCTTGATACAGCAGCACCGGGCAGGTGAAGGCGAACGCTGCCAGCGCCGTCCGGCGTGAAACGCCGCTCAGCACGGCAACGAGCGTGATCATGATACCGGGCGCCCAGAGGTAGCTGCGATACAGAACGAAAGGCTCCTGGAACCGGGCGGTGGTGAACTCGACCAGGAAAAGAACCCAGGTGTACAGCAGCCCCAACCCCGCCAGGCCGGACCGACCGCCGCGCCGCAGGAGCAGAAAGCCCAATGCGCCGTATGCGGTAAATGCCGAAACCTTCAAAATCATCCAGCCCGTCGTCCATGTCTCTATAAAGTCTACCCGTAGGTCGATCGACATCGCGCGGGTATCGGGCCAGATCCACAACGCAATATACTTGAAGAACAGGCCTGCCTGCGTCACAGCGCTCAGGGACCAGGGAAAATCCGAGATGTCGAACGCAAAGACGCCTTCGAGCTGCTCGGCGACCCCGCGGAAAGACGGTTCGTATGCGTCGCCGATCAGCCCCTTGCTGAGCAGCGTCGCCAGGATCGCCGCCGGCGCGCAGGCCGTGAGGTAGAGAGCGGCATGGCGGGCGGCGAAACGCCGGTTTGAACCCACCAAGGACGCGGCCAGCACGGCGACCGCGGGAAGCAGCACGCTGTGCTCCTTGGAGAAAACCGCCAGCGTGTAAAACAGCGCAGCCGATATCGCATGGGCGTGGCTGCCGCGCGACAGACCGCGCACAAAATACGCCATGGACAACAGCGAAAAAAGGGTGGCGAGGACGATCGTGCGCTGGATCAGGTAGCCGGCGCCATATACCGCGACCGGATGAATGGCGAAAGCAGCCGCACCGGCAAACGCCAGCGCCCTTGCATTGGCCCGCGCCTCGTCCGCGGATCGCGCATCGGGCGTCGCTTTCGCCGCCAGCAAAAGATCATGCAGGAGCTTATAGAGCGCGAGTGAAGAAGCGATGTGGAAAGCGAGACTGATCATCCGATGAATCTCAGGATGTCCCCCCGGCGGAAAATGGCCCCAGATGATTTGAGGAAAGGCGAGCGAAAAGTAGGGGAGATGGCGCAGATCGACGCCAACGGGCAGCGTTGCAAAATGCGCGAATCCGCTTCCGGCGAAAAGGGTCATATCGTCGAATATGAACGGGTTTTTCAGAAACGGGAGATAAAGCGCGCAGGCGAGCGCTGCGAGAACGCAGACGCCGGCCAGATGCGGAAAACGCTGTGCGATGCGCCGAATCATCGGGAACAAAAAAAGGTACCCCGAAGGGTACCTTTCTTGATCTCGCCTGACAGTACCGATCAGCCGCGGCAAGAACCGGGCAGATACCTGACAGTCACGGTAGTACCGGTGCCTCCGCAAGTCCACCCGGTGAGCTGATTGCCGATGTTGGCTATCGTAGCAACGGTACCCGCAGCGATCATCGGTGTAAGGGTCACGATTTGGCCATTCGGAAGATTGGTATTGTTAAAGGCCTGGATGGCGACGGAGACCACCCCGTTGACGTCAGTCGTAATCGCGTTCACGTACTGCGTGCCGAGGCCAGCGGTAATTTCGCAACCCCAAGCCCCCGCGCCGGGTCCGGCACTGGCGGATTGGTAGACCTCGGTGATCGTGGTGCGGCACGCACTTGCCGCGAGAATTACCTCGGACATTCTGGCCCGCAGCGTGTAGTCCTGATACGCCGGCAGCGCGACCGCCGCCAGAATGCCGATGATCGCGACCACGATCATCAGTTCGATCAGGGTAAAGCCCTGCTGGATTCGTTTCATAGGATACCTCCCAAGAGTTGATAGAAGACACAAACTTTCGTTTGCGCTGGTGTCCCAAAAAGCAAGTTCGATGCCAGCGCCGCCAGAAATCGAGAATTATTATACTTATCCGGGAGTTGCATTAAGCACTCGCGCACGGCAGAAAGAATTCTGGTCAATTTCAACTGGTTAACTCGGAGTTCGCGCGGCTCGCGTGATTTACGTCACACGGCTTTAATCGTCTTGTGTCAATCTGGCGCGCAAACGTGACTTTTGTCATGGCGCCAAGTTTGCTCCCGGATTCAACCACGTGACCTTTTTGGGCACCATGTGACGTTTTTCGTCACATGGCTGCCCAGGGATGCGAAGCGTCAGTCATTGTGTTTTCACGTGCCAATACAAACAGAGGCTATTGTTTAGAGTGCTCGCATCAGGCTGGGATTCGCACTGGCTCGGCAACGTCAATGCTTCTCGGGCTGAAAGGCGCGTTTATTGTAGAGCGGAATCAACAAAGGAGTTTTTCTTCATGGTTCTCAGCGCCGCGCCGTCACGCTCGCCAGGAAGGTTTCGAATGCCCGAATCGGCGCGCCGTCTTCAAACAGAACGTGACGTTGGGCATCGATGCGCTGGCGGACCTCCTCGCGATATCCGGCGTCCTGACAAAGTTTGACCGAAAGCGCGACGTAACCCGCTTCCGATCCGGCAACCAACTCATGCAGCCCCATTCGCTTCAGAATGCCGCTTGCGAACCTTCCACGCAGGAAACGGCCTTCGCGGGTCACGATCGGCAGGCCGCACTCGACTGCCTCCATGGCGGTATTGAAGCCGGAAAAGCCTATGGTGTCGAGGAAAACATCGGCACGTTTCAGCAAACCGTAAAACGCCGGCCGGGGCTGCCAAGGGATGAAGGTGACGAACCGGTCGAAGTCCAGCCCGCGTCGGGAAAATTCCTTCTCCAGCCGCTGGCGCAGTTTCTCGGGCATGCTGCGAGGACGTGGCATGAAAAAGATGATCCGGCATCGCCCCAGCCTCGAGGCGATTTCGGCAAATATCCAGTCGTGCTGCGGCATGTATTTGAAAGGCATGCCCGGAGAGACAAGCAGCGGAGTATCGGCGTCGATGTCCCAGCTTGACAGGTCGAATTGGATGTGATCGACTTGGCGGGCCTGGTAGAAACACCCCAGATGCGGCAGGGCAACGAGCCGTTCCGCGTAGTTTGCTTGCGCGCCGGGCGGTTCCATATCTTCCGCGGAAATGAAATAATCGATCGTTGGCAGCCCGCTCGTTTCGGGATGTCCCCACGTCGCGACTTGAACCGGCGCAAGACGCAAGCTGGCCAGTTTCAACGTCATGGGATCCATGCCGACTTCCGGATAAACCAGCACATCGAGTTGCTGGCCAAGAATGGCATCGACCCACTGACGCGGTCCTCTTCCTCCCTGATCGAAGTGGGTGGCGCGGGACTGAGCAAGTTGCATTTCCTCGTCGTGGCGTGAGCCGAGATAAAACGCGTAAAGGGAAAAACGCTCGCGATCGAGCTCGCGGAACCAGCCTTTGACGATGGCATTCCAGACGGAATGATTCCAGAAATACTGGGAAACAATACCGACGCGAACGACACCATCGCGGTCTCGTCTATGTTGCGGCAGAACCACGCCCTCTCGGTCCATCCAAGCGCTCATTAGGCGAGCACAAAGCTTGCCGTATCGTTGCAGCAATTCCCGGTTGTTTTCCTCCTGGTATGCCAGGCAAAAAGGCTGGTGCATGCCAACCGCCGTGAAGCCTTTCCCGGCACGCGAGGCATCGAACCATCGGTCCAGTTCATCCAACTGCCGCGAAAACGCAGCCCGGCAGTATCCCGGGTCGTGACCGGCTCCGTAGACGAAGGGCAGCTGGCCTATTGTCAACATCCAGCGCGCCTGGACATGCTCGGAATCGAGGGCAAGCACTTTTCGATAGCACTCCAGGGCCTCGTCGTGCCGGTTCTGATACATGAGTGCGATTCCGAGGTTGTAGTGCGCCTCGGGAAAATCGGGCTTCAGCTCAAGGGCCTTCTTGTACGAGGCGATGGCCTCGTCGAGACGGCTCCGGTCCGTAGCGAGCGCATTTCCCAAACCGGAATGCGCTTCCGCAAAGTCGGGTCTGAGTTCGATTGCGCGCCGGTAGCACGCCATGCTTTCCTCTACCAGGCCCTGGTCCCACAGCGCGTTGCCTAGGCCATTGTGTGCTTCGGCAGACTCGGGCCGCAGCGCGATGGCCCTTTGATAGCAAATCGCGGCCTCCGCCAAACGCCCCCGATCCCGGAGCAGATTTCCCAAGCCGCTGTTAATCTCGGGTGAATTGGGCTCGAGAGCCAAGGCTCTCTCGTAGCAGGCTATGGCCTCGTCGGTATGCCCCTGTTGGCAGAGAATGTTTGCCAATGCGAGGTGCGCGTCGCGGGAATCCGGATGGATCACGAGCGCTTTCCGGTAGCAGCTTGCAGCTTCCTCCCACTTTCCTTGCTCGGCGAGCAGGTTTCCCAGGAGATTCGTTGCGTTCGCGCTGTCCAAGCCGGCCGCCGTCGCGCGTCGGAGTGTGGATTCCGCCTCGGCCGGTTTCCCTTGATTTCTGAGGACCGTCGCATAGGTGCACAATGCGTTGACGTCGTCGGGCCGTTGCTCCAGGACCGTTTTTAGCACTGCGGCCGCGGCGTCGAGATTTCCCCGCGCGCTCAATACGTGGGCCAGGGTGACGCTTGCCTCGGGCAACTCCGGCTTGCTATCCAGGGCAGAAAGCAGAAGCCGCTCGGCTTCAGTCAGCGCGCCGCGGATGTATCGCAATCTTCCGAGGTTGTAGCTCGCATAGGCGTTTCCGGGGGCGAGCTCGCGCGCCACTTCGTAGGATCTTATCGCTGCATCGGTATCGCCGGCGGCTTCCAGCCCTATGCCGAGGTTCAGATGGGCGAGCGCGTACTTCGGAGCCAACTCGACGGCGGCGCGATAACGTGCGCATGCTTCACCGAACTGGCCCAGGCCCTCGGCCTGATTGCCGTCGGCGATGAGGCGGTCGGCAGCCTGTTGCGCGGATTCCACAGAACGGGCGTCCGGTACTCGCGCGCTGTTAATGGACGACACAAAGTCAATGAATTTGCGAAGCATGCGTTATCTTACCCTAGCCTCAGAACCCTCTAGGGTCGGACCACGCCAAGTCGTTGTGTTTTCCGCATTATCGTTCCTAGAAACGGTGTTTTCCAGCCTTGGCGCGCCATTTTCGCGCTCGAAATCGAGTCTGCAACGCG
>MERG01000176.1:0-2170 GCA_001771985.1 Betaproteobacteria bacterium RIFCSPLOWO2_12_FULL_62_13
ACACCTTCACGTTTTCTCTCCCATTGAAATGTCACGCGTAAGTCAAGAACAAGAATAGACAGGATTCACAGGATTTACAGGATTAGATCAACCAGAAGGTCAAAAAGCTCAGTTGTCGTTTGAATCATGTTAATCCTGTCCAATCGTTCTACACACCCGCGCCGGCGCAACGGGCGGCGAGCCGCTCCGAAAATTCGCCCGTCATGCGTTTTACCACCAATCTTGCGCCCCTTTCCACCAGTGTGGCGAGCCGGCCGAAAATTTCAACCTGGGCCTCGATCGGAATCGTCGAGCCCGGCGGTTCCGCTTGCTCCACGACCCTGAAGGCCATCGTGGCGCGCACCCGCGTCCCGCCCTGCTTATCTTTGCTTTTCGCGGTGAGTTCTCAATTCACCTTGATTCCGGCCGTCTTGATCACACCCGCCCACTTGATCATTTCCTTCTGGATGAACTCACCGAATGCCTTGGGCGTATTGCCGACCACTACCGCCCCGTTCTTCGAGAAGTGGGAACGCGCTTCGGCCGTTTGAAGGATCGTGGCAACCGCTTGTTGCAACTTGTGGATGACCGCGGCCGGCGTCCCACCCGGGGCCATAAAGCCCCACCATACGACTGCCTCGTAACCCGGTAGACCGGCCTCATCGAATGTGGGCACGTCGGGAAGGGCAGGCAGTCGCACGAGAGAAGTCACGGCGAGCGCTCTCAACCGCTGCGCGCGGATGTGGCCGAGGACCGTTGGCCCGGACACGATCATGAGGTCGATACGACCTCCGATGAGATCGATAACCGCCGGACCTGCTCCCTTGAAGGGGACGTGGACCATATCGACCTTGGCCATGATCTTAAACAGTTCCGCTGACAGATGAGGCGTGGTGCCCACTCCGGACGTTCCGTAATTGAGCCGGTTCGAACTGCCTCGCGCCAGCGCGATCATTTCCTTCAAGCTCTTGGCCGGGGATGCCGGATTTACCACGAGGACGTTAGGGCCGAAGGCAATCAGCGTGATGGGCGCCAAGTCCGTGCGCGGGTTGAAGGGGAGCTTCATCAGACTGGGGTTGACGGAAACGGGTCCGGGAGCGGTCATCAGCAAGGTGTAGCCGTCGGCATTCGACTTCGCGACGATATCCGTCCCGAGATTGCCGCCCGCACCGGGCCTGTTATCCACCACCACTGCATGCCCCCACATCTCGTACAGCTTCTGCGCGACCAGACGAGCCGATAGATCAGTGCCACCTCCCGGTGGGTAACCCACCACCAGACGGATAGGCCTGACTGGATAATCCTGCCCCATCACGGGTGTGATCGAAAGAAAAAAAATCGCCAAAACCGCAATATGCCACCCGCATCGGTTACGCGTCCTGTTCCTGCTATTACGACGCATACCGGGCTTTCTTCCCGTATAAGCGGCGCGCCAGGTCTCAGTATCGTCATCTCTCACCACATGCGTTCTGTCCGTGCGCGGCGAAAAGCTTGGAATCGACCAGATCATGGTTAATGCTCCTTGTGAGATGGAAGAATACGCAGACACCTTCTCTTTTCCGGCACTTTCGGTTTACTCCCCGTCGAAGCTGCGCGCGTGCATGAGGCGCTCGCGCCGCATGTCGGCGAGCGTCGTGATGCCGAGCAACGCCATGTCGCGGTCAATTTCGTCCCGCAGCAGCTTGATTGCGTGGCGCACGCCGGCCTCACCCGCGACGGCGGCCGCGTAGAGAAATGGCCGGCCGATGAACACGAAGTGCGCACCGAGGGCCAACGCCTTCAACACATCGGTGCCTCGGCGAATGCCGCTGTCTATCATGACGGTCATCCCGCCGGCCTCGGAAGCGATCCGGGGCAGCACGCGCAGCGGTGAAATCGCACCGTCCAACTGGCGTCCCCCATGATTCGACACGATGATGCCGTCGACACCGCTCTCGCGGGCGATGCGGGCGTCTTCCTTGTTGAGTATCCCTTTCACCACCAGACGTCCCTTCCACAGACGCCGTATCAGTTCGAGATGGGACCAGGAAAGCTTATCGAGTCGCCCTCTCTGGCGCTCTGCGGTGAAGGAGAGCATCGGCGACCTCGGGGCCGCCATATTTTCGACGTGCGGCATGCCATGCAACAGAAGTGTCCGCGCGAACATGCCGAACAGCCACCGGGGACGCGTGATGCCGTCCCAGGCCAGCCG
>MERG01000176.1:2237-9441 GCA_001771985.1 Betaproteobacteria bacterium RIFCSPLOWO2_12_FULL_62_13
ACATCAACGGTGAGACAGAGCGTATCGTAGCCGGCGCGCGCTACCCGCCCGACCAGTCCCTCGATTAGGCCATTCTCGCCCGGAAGATACGCCTGGAACCAAGCGGTCGGCCCCACTTCCCTGACCTTCTCGAGCGGAGTAAGCGCGGCGCCGCTCAGGATCATCGGGATGTTGGCGTGCGCTGCGGCCCGGGCAAGCACGAGGTCGCCCTGGTAGGCTGCAAGGCTCACCCCGCCCATCGGTGAAAAGCCAAATGGTGAGTCATAGGCGCGGCCGAAGAGGGTCGTCGTCTGCGTGCGTTCGGTGGTGTCCACCAGCACCTTTGGAACGAAAGCAAAATCATCGTACGCGGCCCGGTTAGCGTGGATCGAAGCATTCGTTTCGGCTCCGCTCACGACATAGCCAAAGATCGGGCGGGGGATATATCGCCGCGCCGGCTCCTCGAAATCATCGAGGCAGAGTATCTTGCGCAGGATCCGCGGGCCCGACGTTGCGGGGGTGAGCCACGAGCGGGCCTGGTCTGCAGAAGAGCCCGGGCCGCTCAGCAATGCTTCTCTGTCGGTTATTGACATGTAAGGACTCCGGGAAAATGGGGCATGACCACTCAAGAGAACAGGTTATGGCCGAAACTCAGTCGGCTCGAATTGCAAGACCTGTGTTTGCTGCATCTGCGTCACCTCACATCAATGCCCGCGACCGCTTCAGGTAGTGGTCCTTGATCGAGTCGGCAACCAAGCACGCGAGCGCCCCCACCGTGCCGGTCGGGGCGTTGGCACTATTCTGCGGAAACGCGCTGGCGCCGATCACGAATACGTTCGGCACATCCCACGATTGCAAGTACTTGTTGACCGCGCTCGTTGCCGGATCGGCGCCCATTATCGCGCCGCCGGTATTGTGATTCACTTGATACGGCACGATGCTGTATTTGCCGGCGACAGGTTTGACACTCATTCTCGAGGGGCCAATAGTCTCGGCGACTTCCGCTGCCTTGTTGGTGATCCAGGCTGACATCTTCTTCTCGTTCTCATGCCAGTCGAAGGTCATGCGGATAAGCGGCAGGCCATGGGCGTCGCGATAAGTCGGGTCGAGATCGAGATAATTCGTCCGGTAGCTCTGGCAGCCGGCGTGAGAACTGATCGAGAATGAACGGTCGTAATACTGCGCCACGGCCCTCTTCCAGCCCGAGCCCCAACGCGGCGTGCCCGGCGGCACCGGATGCGAACGGATCGGCGCTCCCCCGCGGCTGTTTACTACCAAATAGGCGCCGCCGATGAAGCCCAGACCCTCGTGGTCGAAGTTGTCGCCGTTGAACTCATCGATCACCGTGCAAAGCCCGCCGCCGCCGATAAATCCATTGAACACCTTGTCCTCGAAAAACAGCGTTACATGGCCCATCGTTTGATACGAATAGTTCCTGCCCACCACGCCCCGGTTACTGGCCGGGTCGTAGGGCTTGCCGATGCCGGAGAGCAGCATCAGGCGCGTGTTGCTGAACGTGTACGAAGCCAGTATCACCAGTTCCGCGGGTTGTTCCAGCTCGCGTCCGCGCGCGTCCATGTAAGTCACGCCCACCGCGCGCCTTCTGTCCGAATCCAAGTTCACCTTGATGACGTTGGCCAACGTGCGCAGCTCGAAGTTCCTGTGCTTGAGCAGAGCGGGCACTACGGTCGTGAGCGGGCTCGCTTTTGCGCCGCTCGCGCAGACGAAGCTCGAACAGAAACCTCCGCGCATGCATTGACCCAGCGTAAGCTTGTAGGGATTAGTATAGGAGCGTGTCATGCCCGCCGTGGGTGCCGAAAACGGTTTGTAACCGAACGACTCGGCGGCCCGTGCGAACAGCGAACCGGCATATGTCGGCCTGGTTGGCGGGTTCGGATATTCGCGCGAGCGCGCGCCTTCGAACGGATTGCCCCCGGGCTGGATCTCGCCGTTGAGATTGCCGGCTTTGCCCCCGACGCCGTACAGGTGCTCGAACTGGTCGTAATACGGCTCCAGTTCCTCGTAGCTGATGCCCCAGTCCTCGCTTGTGCAGTCTTCTGGAATCTGTTCTTTGCCGTAGCGCACAAGCGTGCGGCTGCGGGTTTCAAAGTCCCACGGCAGGAAGCGCCAGGTGAGGCCGCCCCACAGTACGCCAGCACCGCCCACGCACTCGCCGAGCCTGAATGAACCGAACTCGCGCATCGGCAGCGCCGTCTCGTTCATCGCGTTGCGAAAGGTGATCGTCTCGCGCGACAGATCTTGTACGAGATCGTTACGACGATCATATTTGAGCTCGTCATGCACGTAGGGCGTCGCGAAATCGTGCCGGGGGTCGATCATGCGCCCGCGCTCGAGTCCGACCACTTTCAGTCCCGCATCGGCAAGCTCCTTGCAGACTATCGTGCCGGCAACCCCGGCACCGACCACGACGACATCGACGGGTTTGAGTTTATTGATCATAGAAGAAATGCGTGACAATGCTCAACCCTCATCCCCGACCCTTCTCCCGGAGGGAGAAGGGAGCTTCGAGGCACGAATGGACTGTCATCCATTCATGCAAGACTCAATAGGACCATGTCCAAGACCGGTTCGCTCCGAGCGTGCGGCGTTCATCCCTCGACTCCGTCGTTCTTCCCACGCTCGGGACGAACGGTTGGACCACTGCCGCGGTCTTGGTCGTTCAACATGACCTGCTTCGGATACCCCCGGGCCATCGACCTGCACACGCTGATGCTGGATGCCGAGAATGCTCGCCGGCTCGATGCGATACGGCACGTTGTATTTCTCCAGAAAAGTCTTGCCGTGCCGCTTGATACAATAAACTTTGGAAAATGCTCAGCGCGAGAAACTAACATACTTTGACCCAGCTAACAATGCGTATTGAACGGGATATCCGGTCTCCGCTACCGTCGGATACTCGGGCAACAAAGGCAGGCGCATGGTGCTGGTCATCGCGAGCGGGCGCTATCTGGCATGTCTCATCCGCGATAACGCCGACGCGAGAAGCGCGAAGTAGACCGAGTTTCCGCCGGCAACGACCTCATCAGGGCCTCTCCGCCAGGCCAGTACGGCGCGCGCGGAACGGTCGTTCGGCAACCGCTTGCGACAATCTATATCGTCACACGGCCACCATACTGCACAGACTTTGACTTAGATCAAAGAATCATCCGTCTGCGCGGTAAAAACTTCAAACATTGAGAATCCGATTTCAGCAAAGGCACGCTGCCCGATCAACCCAAACGCGCCGACGGCTCACACACCAGGATCAACTACAGCGCCGGCAAGTTTTCATAATCGATCCATGCCAGAGGAGGAAACCGATGGTCACCTTTCTTGATTGGGGCATTGTTCCTGCGCGGGTGCTGGCCACGTCGCTTGCGGGGGCGGTAGGGGTGGTGCTGGCCGGGGCGGTTACATACTCACACGCGCAGCAAAGCGCTTGGCAACCCGAACGACCGGTGGAAATCATCGTGCCGACCACTCCAGGAGGCGCGATTGACGGCATCGCGCGCCTCATCCAGAGGATCTTGCAGAATAACCGCATCATCGATGTTCCTGTGCTCGTCGTAAACAAGCCGGGTGGCGGCCAGGCCTTGGCCATGACTTATCTCGACCAGCGCGCAGGCGACGCGCATCACCTGCTCAACTCCACGATGAGTTTGATGACGAACCACATCCAGGGGCGGTCGAAGGTCAATTACACCGATTACACGCCGGTGGCAATCCTGTTCGGCGAGCCGATGACATTGGTGGTAAGACCGGACTCGCTCCTTAAGACTGGCCGCGACATTCAGGAGAAGCTGACGAAAGATCCGCAATCTCTCAGCATCGCGGTCGGCCTCGCGCGCGGAGGAGCGGGGCATCTTACCGTCACCCTGGTGACGAAAGCCATGGGTGTCGACGCCAAGAAGCTCAAGACTGTCGTGTTCCAGGCGAATGCCGACGCCATGACAGCTTTAATGGGGGGACACGTTGACTTTTCGTCGATGTCGCTCGCATCGGCGTGGAATGCCGCGCAGCAGGGCAAGTTGCGGATCATCGCAATCACCTCGGATCGACGTCTGGAGGGTGCTTTGGCGGAAATTCCAACCTGGAAGGAACTGGGGTTTGACGTGGTGTTCACCAACATACGGTTTATGCTCGGCGCGAAGGGAATGAGCCCGGCGCAGACGGCGTATTGGGATGCTGCCCTCGAGAGGGTAGTTCAGAGCGAGGAGTGGAAGAACGCGGTGCAGAAAAATCACTGGGCACCCGAGTACCTCCCGAGCAAGGAGAGTCCGCAACGCCTTGCTGTAATCTATAAACAGCTCCGGGGAGCGTTGGTCGACGCGGGCTTGGTGAAGGAATGAGTTAGCATGGATTTCTCGTTGAGCGAAGAACAGCGCGCGTGGCAGTTGAAGGCACGGAAATTTGCGCAAGAAGACATACTTCCCATTTCGTTGCAACGCGATGAAATTTCCGACCCGCGAGAGACGTTCGATTGGGAGATTATTAGAAAAGGTTCGAAACTCGGCTTCCGGACTGCGGCGGTTCCGAAGGAATGGGGCGGGCACGGGATCGACCTGGTGACGCAAGCCGTGGTGGTGACAGAACTCGCCAGGGGCGATAGCGCCATCTCAAAGACTTTCAGCCAGTGCTGGAAGTGGAGCCATTTGATCGCCGCCTCCTGCACTGATGCGCAGAAGGATCGGTTCCTTAAACCCTTTCTCGCCGACGATACGTATTTGCTGAGCTCGGGCACTACCGAGCCGAATTCCGGTTCCGACAACCGCCTGCCGCCCGAGGATGACCCCAAAGCCGGCATAAAGCTCAGGGCGGAACGCAAGGGCGACGTGTGGATCCTGAACGGCGAGAAGTGCTTCATCGCGAATGGCAGCGTGGCCAGGCTGTTTTTTATCAGCACGAGGACGAATCCGAGCGTCCATGCCAGGGAGGGTACCACCGTCTTTATGGTGCCGCGCGACACGCCGGGTTTCCGGATCGGCAAGGTTTTCAACAAAAGAGGCTGGCGTTTCTACCAGAACGCGGAGCTGATTTTCGAGAACGCGCGCGTGCCGCACGCCAACCTCGTTGGCGAAGTGAACGGTGCAGCGAAAGCGCGCGGCGGCGCCTTGCAGTTCGGCGCACTTGAACTCGCGGCCAACGCGCTGGGGGTGTGCGAGGCTGCGGTCGAAATGGCCATGCAGCACGCCCGGACGCGGCGGCAGGGCGGCAAGTGTCTCAGCGAGCACCAGGTGATCCAGTTGAAGCTCAACGAAATGCACATGCTCACCGAGGCGCTCCGCTCATTCGTGATGCGAACTGCGTGGGAAAGGGATCGGGCAACGCTCGGGGACAAAACCATGGGCGACTTTGTGAACGCCGATCTGGTGATGAACTATGCGAGCGACGTCGTGCAGCGAGTCACCGGCGTGAATATGGACATCCACGGCGTTGAGAGGTCCATGATGAATGCGCGCGTCGACAAGCTGGTTCGCGACGCCATGATCTGGACGCATCTGGCCGGCAACTCGGTGCAGCGAATCAAGGCCGTCAAGCACCTCATCAAATAGCGGCCCAGTTTCGGGCAGGACCCGCGCCTGATCCAACAACCGCGGCGGCGAACACCAGCACCAGCAGTGTGTAGCCGTCTGCGGGCGAGGCGGCAACCTTCTCGGCTGCTATCGAACCGGCTGCACCGGTGCGGTTTTCAACGACCACCGGCCCGCCCAGGTGTTCAGATAATTTCTGCGCGACAATGCGCGCTGTGACATCGGTCGAGCCGCCCGGGGCTTGTCCTGCAACCATGTGAATCGGCTTAACGGGATAACTTTGCGCTAACGAGTCAAGAACCGCGAAGCTAGTGCCAACAGCGATCGCCGCGAACAGCCAAAATCTGCTCCGTCCAAGTTGTCCCATGATTTCCCCCTTTTTTTCCCGGATCCTTCCGACTTTTCCGTGGATGTCATTCCCGCGAAGGCGGGAATCTATAGGATGCCTATTTTGCGAGTCCATCCCCAAAGCTCTGTTGATGCAAGTTCCTGAGACGTTCACTGCGAGGAATGTAAACGTATTATGTGCTGTTCAGCGCCGTATGGATTCCCGCCTTCGCGGGAATGACAGCTTCCGCTGCGGTTACTGATTGCGCTCCGATGAGCAAGCCCACCAGAGATGATAATACTCACGGGAAACCCGGAAGAACCTATTTGAGAGCTGCAGCTTTCTTCCTTGAAACCGCAGATGAACGCGGACACACGCAGATAAGACAGATGATTTAGTAATTCAGTGACTAAGTGGTTGGGTGGTCAGCGGTGTGGACGCTTTTCCCAGTCACTCAATCACTCAATCACCTAATCACTTGAGTCCCATCGCATCGGCGTTTATCGGCGGCTAATTGTTTCTTTCACGTTCATGGCACCCCTTCTCCCTGTGGGCCGGTAGCCCGGCACCGCGACCGGCCGGCGCCGGCACGTTCAGCGGACCCGGCAATGGGGCATCGACAGCACTTCGGCGTTCACGACCCTCATCGGTCGTCCGGCCAGGGCCGCCACGAGGTTCTCGGCGGTCATGAGGCGCGAGTTCCTCGAGGATTCCGGCGAGAGGCCAGCCACATGGGGCGTGAGCACGGTGTTCGGCAGTTCGAACAGCGGGCTCGCGGTGCACGGCTCGGTGGCGAAGACGTCGATCCCCGCGCCCGCGAGCCGGCCACTGTTGAGCGCGGCGACGAGGGCATCTTCGTCGACCACTCCGCCGCGGGCCGTCGTGATCAGGATCGCGTGCGGCCCGAGCAGCGCGAGCTCTGGCGCCCCGATCATGCCGCTCGTGCCGTCGAGCAGCGGCGCATGCACGGAAACGATGTCGGCGCCGCGCAGCACGTCAGGGAATGGGCGGTAGGCGACGCCAAGTTCCGCGGCGAAGGCCGCATCCGGATACGGGTCGTACGCCGTGACCGCCATCTCGAAGCCCCTCACCGCGCGCCGCGCCACCGCCTTGCCGACATTCCCGGTACCGATGATCGCGAGTTTCTTGCCGGTGAGCTGCGAAGGCGCGGCGTTTCCGCCCGCCCACCCCCCGCCGGAGCGCGTCTTGGCGTCGAGCCGGAGGAGGTTGCGCGTCACCGCGAGCATGAGCGCCATCGTGTGGTCTGCGACGGCAACGGCGTTCGAGCCGGGTGCGTTGCACACTGCAATACCCAGCTCGGTCGCCGCCGCGAGATCCACGTTGTCCACCCCGATCCCCAGCTTCG
>MERG01000177.1 GCA_001771985.1 Betaproteobacteria bacterium RIFCSPLOWO2_12_FULL_62_13
CTTCTTGAGGTGCCGCATGCGCTTGCGCCAGGTATCCACAGCACGCTCACCAGTGAAGCCGGCTTCGAAAGCCATCTGTTTCTCGCTGGCTAGCTCGACGATCCCGGGCAGAAACAGGCGGCACCAGATCGTGAGATAGGTCATACCCGCGGGCTGGCCCTTTGTTAGCGTGTCGATGATATTCATGAGATACGCTGTTGTCCGAGGCATGGTGGTGAAGCCGCTTGCCTTCTTACGGTCCCAGAAAAACTCGTCGGGCATACCGGGCCAAAGGTCGGCACGCATAGCCAAGGCGCGCTCCGCCATCTTGCTTGCGCGTGCCTTCGTCTGCTTCAAGTTGAACACAACAGCCATGGTCGTTCCTCAATAATATAAGGGGCTCGGGACCGGGTGTTGGACGCCCGTGTCGCTGCCATTGCCTGTCAGCGCCGAGCGGGATTTGGAGGCCTCGCTTGGTGGCTCGAACGTGTCCTGAGCTTGCGAACATTTTCGAACATCGAGCCTATTCAGAGCAACGATTACTCGCCATCGATGCAACCTGCTATTTACTCTCGAGGGCAGCTTTCCCACTATCCGTATACGGCAGGATAGTACATCAGAAGAGGTCGATTGAGCGATTTCGCTCAGATGCCGCGCAAAAAGTCTTGTCTGGTCGCGGCTTACGTCGGGGGGCTAGTGCTCATGGTGCTCGCTATGTGCTCCATTGGTGCTCGTGGTACTCAATGTGCTCTTGGGGTTTATAAGGGGGCTGGCGTCAGAATGAATAGCCTGATACCGTTTGCATCCGCAGGCCAAAGGCCCTGACAATCAGAACGACTGTCGCCAGAGAGGGGCGAGCAAACTCTGCAACGACTGAGAAATCAATTATGAGAGCCATTTTCTTGATGATGCTTAGTCGGGCTCAAAAACGTTTCTAAAATGGAAGGGATCAACGCGTTGAGTTCGCTGCCTAGATTAACGTGGAGGGCGAGTACCTCCTCAACTTTTTCTGCTTGTTCACGTATGGTTGCCGCGATTTCGCGTTGTTTTTCCACTGAAGGGAGAGGGATACAAATGTCGCGGAAGAGCCCCTTTCGAATCGCGTTTCTCCCCGTGCTACCTTGAGACCGCTTCTCACACTCAGCCCAAAACCAGGGAGCACGAAAGCACCAGGATAGGTACGGACGGAATACTTGATCGGAGTCTATTTCCCAGGTTGGGAAATGCGCGGACGCAACGCATCCGTCGAGTTCATCGGAAACTATCGCGACTGACCCGTGGCGTGCCCACATATCGTTATAAATTAAATCACCGGCCTTGACCAGAAAACGACTCGCCTGCAACTCCTCGGCCGATTTAACTTCTGAGACATAGGCCCCCTTTCCCCACCACTTAACGCCTAGACTCTTGACTATGGCCCCTGGCTCCGACTGCCACGGCCTCTTTACCAGCGTAGTAAAGTTTCCAATTGGAGTTGGCTTGCCTGCAAAATGAAGCTGCGACGAGAGCTGTCCTTCAACCCGCCTCACGATCTCCTGCGCACGTTTCAAATTTGCAGCAACGCGTGTTACGACAATTGCCGTAGGCTGGTGGGACAGTTGCTCGAAACTGCTGGAATGTTTGAGATCAAGGTTGAGATTCTTGGATGTTAGTTCTTCAACGCTAACGCACCAGGCTTGGTCGTTAGGAACACGGTTTCGCCACCAGTTCAGACAAGGCGCAAAATCAACGAACTCAATCGGCCTAGTCTTCGAATAAGTTTTTCGATCTTCGGGTATTCGATGCTCAAAATACCACACCTCTTTAGTCGGGCCGGAACGATCAAAGAAAAGGATGTTCGTCTTAATTGTCTTTGCGTATGGCGCAAAAACACCTTCCGGCAAACGAATTATCGTGTGGAGATTAAATTCCTTTACGAGTTCCTCTCGGATCCTTGCGGCGACTCCCGTGTTGAAGAGCGTTCCATCCGGTACTACAACCGCCGCACGTGCAGGCCGAGTTGACGCACCAGGTTGCCGGCGCAGTTTACGCATGATCAGCTGAAGGAACAGCAGTGCGGTCTCGGCCGTTTGCCGGTCCTCCGGGAAATTGCCTTGGATGCCCTTCTCTTCCTCGCCACCGAAGGGCGGATTGGTGAGGATCACGTCTACCCTGTCTTTCTCGCCGATCTCGGAGAGCCTGAAGCGCAACGCGTTCAGCGGATCGACCTGCGGCGCGTCGAGGCCGTGCAGCAGCAGGTTCATTTGGCACAGCAAGTAGGGCAATGACTTGGGCTCGCAGCCGAACAGGGAGCGCTCCTGCAACAGCTTGCGGTCGGCGACGGTTTTCACCTGCTTGGCGAGGTGGTTGTATGACTCAACGAGGAAGCCGCCGGTACCGGCAGCCGGGTCGAGCACCGTTTCGCCCAGGCGCGGATCGATCACTTCGACCATAAAGCGTACGACGGCGCGCGGGGTGTAGAACTCGCCCGAGTCGCCTGCCGCGTCGCGCATCTCGCGCAGCATGGATTCATAGAGCGCGCCGAGTGTGTGCAGCTCGTCACTGGCGGTAAAATGAATGCCGGCGACCTTGTTGATCACGTCGCGCAGCAGGTAGCCGCTCTTCATGCGGTTATCCACACCCTCGAACACCGTCGCGATCACGTCGCGCCGATCGTCGCCGTTGGCGCTGGTGAGATTGCGCAAATAAGCGAACAAGCCCGGGCCTTTCTTGCCATTGGGCCGGATGCATTCGTCGTTGTTGATGAAGGCGAGCAACTCGTCGCCGGTGACACCCTGCGCGTTCGCCGCCCAGTCGCGCCAGCGGTACGGGGGCTCGATCGCCGGGCGGAACTTCTTCCCGGCCAGCGCCGCCTCCTGCTCGCGCTGCGCTTCGAGGTCGTCGAGGAACTTCAGGAACATGATCCACGTCAGCAGCGGCAAGCGGTCGAGATCGCCATTCAGCCCCTTGTCCTTGCGCATGATATCGCGCGCGGACTTGAGCAAGCTGCCGAGCTGCTGCGCGGTCGTTCTCGGGGCGTCGTTATGCGCCGATATGCGTCGCGCCATGGGAGTCAGACGAGGTCGGAACGGTGTTTGGCAAGCCAGACACGCACCTCCGCGAGCAGGCACGCTGCGGCCTCGGTGCACTCGACGACCTTACGCTCCTCAACCGGCTCGCCTTCGTAGTCGCTCAGGTTGCGCGCGCGGCGAAACCCGTCATAGACGCGCACCGCGGCGGCATCCAGGCCAATTGTCTTTGGCAGCGTTTGTATCATTGTTTGCTGATGGCCCGGTTCATTTGTCGTCGGACGGTACCCGCTCGCCATAAGTGCAGCGAGCGCGCACTGCATGAGCGACTTGTACGCCGCATCGAAGCGGGTAGCAGCGCTGTTCTGCGTGCGCCCCGAATCGGCAAGCGCGTCCTCGGCCGCGGCGAGCAGCCGCTGGATCTCTCGACGGGTGGCCTTATGCGGCTTTAGCTTGCCGATGCTCGACAAGTTTTCCAAGGTCATCGGTATTTCCTATGAGATAGATCTTCGGCCCGGCCACCACGCGTTGCAGGAACGGCTCTTGGCCGGCGATCTTCCGGCGGAACTCCGCCGGCCAGTAAACGTGCGGATTCACTTCCCGCCGCAACGTTTCCTCCGCTGAGGAAAAGACGAGAATAGCCTCCGCGAAGGTCACCTTGCCGACAATCATTACGTCCACGTCGCTGAGTGTGCGCTCCTCTCCGCTCGCAATCGAGCCGTAAACGAAAGCGACCTTGATCCTGGGGGTCAGCGGCGCGAGCGCTTCGCGCAGCACGTCGGCGACACCCGAGGTCTTCTTCAGGATGCCGCGCAGTTCCTCGTAAATCGGGCACGAGGGATCGGCCTGGTAGTGCACCTGATTGCCGACGCGGCGCCACTTGAGCAGCCCCGCTTCCGAAAGCGCGCTCAACTCGCGCAGCAGCGTCCCGGGCGCCTTGTGTGTAATGCGCGCGATCTCGCGGACGTGAAATGACTCGCCGGGGTGCAACAGCAGCAGGGCCAGCACGTCGCGCCGGTAATCCCCGAACAGCAGGGCCGCAAGGCCGGAAGTTGCCGTCGGTCTTGGGAATTGTGTTATCATAGTAGCAACGATCGTAGCCTTTTTCACAACGATCGTCAACGCTCCGGAAGTCAAGCCGCGTAAAGTTGCGACTGCAGCTCACTCACCGCACGTTTCAGCCGGTCCGGCCCGCCGAAGATGCGAATAATGTCCGCCACGGTGCCATGCGCCGAAATCGGCGGCACGTGCAGCACGTCGGGCAGCGCGAACTGGGCATCGCCGTGGTCGGCGTACTTGTCGAGCAGTTCTTCAAGAATCTGTCGCGCCTCGGGGCCGTAACGGTCGAAGAAATCTTTGCGGGTCTCGCGCAGCTTCTGCGCGCGCTCACGCCGAGTGCGCAGCGGTGCGTTGAAAGCCAAGTGGCACAGCAGATCGAATGGATCGGCCTCCGGCTGCTGTGCGGCCTCGGCCAGTTCCGCGAAGCTGATGCCGCGCTCTTCGAGCCGCCGGATGATCTCGGCGCGCTTGACAGGGTCTGCCCATAGCGCGCGCAATTCCGGCGCCGTCGGACACAGCGTGCGCACCGTGTCGGCCGCGTACTCGGTGTAGCGCACGACGCGAAGCTGCTTCCCGTTTGGATCGAGTTCGTAAACCAGATGCGCCGCGATCTCAACTTGGCCGCCGTCGAAGTAATATTTGCGCCTCTCCGCCTCCGGCGGCTCGATGACATACGGCCCAGTTTCCTGTTCACCGGGTTCTATCGCGCCCGGAGTGGGAATGACGCGCGGCACGCCAACTCCGGTTAACTCCTCTTCGGTAAGCTGTACCGGATCGCCGTCGAAGTCCGGGTCGGCGAACATCCGGGTGGCCGACCCGGTGTAGTCGATGATGTTGAACCAGAGCTTGCCGTAATCGTCCCTCACGCGCGTGCCGCGTCCGATGGATGGTCTTGGCGTAGCGGTCGGTCTTCTTCAGGAAACCGGTCAGGTGTTGCGCGATCTTGTCCGTGCGCGCGCGCAGGGCGACGATCCGCTCGAAGTCCTTCGTCTGATACTGCTCGTCAGGAATCGCGCGGCCATAGCGGTCGAGATCGTCCTTGCTGGGTCGCCAGCCGGCGGCGTCCCATTCCGTGATGATGCGATGCACACGGTAGGGCGCGAGAAAACCGTCGTCGATCCCTTGCCGCAGACTGTATTGGTAAATCGGATTGCCGAAGTAGAGGTAGGTGTCGCGGTTGTCGTCTTGGAGCGGTGTGGCCGTCATGCCAAGTTGGTACGCCGGCTCGAACCAGGTGAGGATCTCACGCCAGTTCGACTCATCCCGCGCGCTGCCGCGATGGCATTCGTCCACGATGACGAGGTCGAAGAAATCCGGCGGGAGTTCGCGATACAAACCGGGGCGGCGCTCATCGCGCGCAAGGGCCTGGTAAATGGCGAAATACATCTCGCGGCTCTTCGCCACCTCGCCGCCCTCGATCTTGGAGCGCGCATCCCCGAACGAGGCAAACTCCTTGTCCTTCGGGTCGTCAATAAGGATATTGCGATCCGCCAGGTAAAGTATCCTGGGACGCCGGTACTCCCCGGTCCGGTTCCAGCGCGCATTCCACAACTTCCAGCAAATCTGGAATGCGACCATGGTCTTGCCGGTGCCGGTCGCCATGGTCAGCAACTGGCGCCGGCGACCCTGGAGGATGCCTTCCACCGCGCGGTTGATGGCGATCTGCTGGTAGTAACGCTCACCCTTGCCGATCGTGTGGTTCATCGGCGTCAGCAGGCGGTCGGCGACCGTTTCATCGCTGATGCCCATGCCGGCCTGATAACGCGCCCACAACTCGGCCGGCGACGAATAGGCGGTGATGCGCGATTCGGAGCCGGTGAAGTAATCGAACTCGATGATCTCGTGGCCGTTCGTCGCGTAGGCGAATTTGAGCCCGAGCATCTCGGCGGAATCCTTGGCCTGCTGCAGGCCATCGCCGGCCGACTTGTATGCGGCCTTGGCCTCGATTACGGCAAGCGGAAAGTCGCGGGTATAGCGCAACAGAAAGTCAGCGCGCTTGGGCGGCTTGCGAATGAAGCCCTTGCCGACCGGGACGATGCGGCCGTCGGTGATGGTTCGCTGCTCGGCTATGGATGCGGCTCGTTGTCCCAGCCCGCGGCTTGGAGCTTCGGAACGACAAACTTGCGGCAGGTGTCTGCTTCGCTGAGCGGCACAGCTTCTCCTCCCCAGAGAAGGATGCTAGCACAGGAGGCCGCAGAGTGTGTGGTCCGCCAGGCGACCGCTGAGCATTGCAGAAATGGTTGACAATGCTCAGCCCTCATCCCCGACCCTTCTCCCGGGGGGAGAAGGGGGATTCGAGGCGTAAATGGATTGTCATCCATTTACGCAAGACTCAATAAGTTGTCAGCGCCTGCTTCAGGACCTGTGCGACATGCAGCGCCTCGCGCCGAGCGCCGCCGTGAATCTGATGGCGGCAGCTTGTCCCGTCGGCGATGAGCAGTGTTTCGGCGTCGGCTGCGCGCACTTTCGGCAGCAGGGAAAGCTCCGCCATTTTCATCGACACATCGTAATGCTCGGCGTCGAAGCCGAAGCCGCCCGCCATGCCGCAGCAGCTCGATTCGATGACCTCCACCTTGAGTTCGGGGATCATCGAAAGCACTTTCTGCACCGCCGGCATCGCAGCAAAGGCTTTCTGGTGGCAATGGCCATGCAGCAGCGCTTTCTTCTGCGGCAGGGGTTTGAGGTTGAGCTTGAAACGTCCTGCCTCGACTTCGCGCGCGATGAATTCCTCGAAGAGCAACGCATTGAGCGCGAGTTCCGCGGTCTCACCTCCCGGCAGCATGGAGAGAAATTCGTCGCGAAGCCCGAACAGGCACGAGGGTTCGAGCCCGACGACCGCCACGCCATGTTCGACGTAGGGTCCAAGCGCCTCGAGCACGCGCCGCGCTTCGGCTTTCGCTTCATCCACCAGCCCGCACGCGAGGAAGGTGCGGCCGCAGCATAACGGTCGTAAATCGTGCGCGGCATGTGGCAAGTGCACGGTGTAGCCAGCCGCTTGCAACACCTGCAGTGCTGCGCGCGCGTTCGCGGGTTCGAAGTAATTGTTGAAAGTGTCGACAAAAAGGACAACTTCGCGCGATGTTTCACCCCCACCCTCGCCCTCCCCCCTCAAGGGGGAGGGAATATCCAATTGCGCGCCCTCGCCTGACGCTCCTTCCCCCTTGATGGGGGAAGGCTGGGATGGGGGTGACGAGGTTCTTGTGACACCCCAACCCGCGCTTGCCCCCCTCGATAAGGAAGGAATCTTGCCTGTGTGGAACGGGTTGCTGTTCCACTGCGGCAGCGTGCGTTTTGCGCTAAAGCCGAGGAGTTTCTCGCTCAAGGCGGCGAGCCCCGGCACGCGGTCGCGCAGGTTCATGACCCACGAAAAGCGCGCCGCCCACGGTGCATACCGAGGAAGATAAGCGATGAGGCGATCCTTGAGCGTGAGACCGTGGCGCTGGCGGTAGTGATGGAGAAACTCCACCTTCATCTTGGCCATATCCACGCCCGTCGGGCACTCGCGCTTGCAGCCCTTGCACGAGACGCACAGATCCAGCGTCTCGTAGAGTTCGTCGGAGGTGAAGGCGCCGGGACCGAGCTGACCGGAAAGCGCAAGCCGCAGGGTGTTGGCGCGCCCGCGCGTCAAGTGCTGCTCCTCGCGCGTGACGCGGTACGACGGGCACATCACGCCGGCGTCGAACTTGCGGCAGTGGCCGTTGTTGTTGCACATCTCGACCGCCTTGTCGAATCCGCCCAATTCCGACCAGTCGAGCGCGGTCTTCATCTTCTCGATCCTGTATCCCGGCCGGAAGCGGAACAGCGTGCGGTCGTCCTGTTTCGCCGGCCGCACGATCTTGCCCGGATTCAGCAGTCCCTTGGGATCGAAGATATCCTTGATTTCCTCGAACGCGCTGACAAGCCTGGGACCAAAGAACGGCGCGATCCACTCCGAGCGCGCGAGCCCATCGCCATGCTCGCCGGAATAGGCGCCCTTGTAGCGCTTGACGAGCTCTGCCGCCTCTTCGGCGATGGCGCGCATCTTCTGCGCGCCGTCCTCGCGCATGTTGAGCACCGGCCGCACGTGCAGACACCCCACCGAAGCGTGCGCGTACCATGTGCCTTGCGTGCCATGTTTCTCGAACACACGGGTGAGCCGGTCGGTATACTCGGCGAGGTGCTCGAGCGGCACCGCGCAGTCCTCGATGAAGGAAACCGGCTTGCCGTCGCCTTTCATCGACATCATGATGTTGAGCCCCGCCTTGCGCACTTCCCACACATCGCGCTGCAGCGCGGGATCCGTGATCTCCACCACGCCGCCGGGAAATCCCAGGTCGCCCATCAGCTCGACCAACTGCCTGAGCTTCCTCAATTGCTCATCGCGCTCATCGCCGGCGAACTCCACCAGGAGAATCGCGTCGGGATCGCCCTTGATGAATCGATCGACAGTCGCCTGGAATGCCGGATTGCCGCGTGCGAGCTCGATCATCGTCCGGTCGACGAGTTCCACCGCCGTGGGCTTCAACTTCACGATCTGCTGAGGCGCTTCCATCGACTGGGAGAAAGTCGGGAAGTGGCACACGCCGAGCGTTTTGTGTTTGGGCAGCGGCGAGCACTTCAGATGCAGGCGCTTCGAATACGCGAGCGTGCCCTCGGAACCCACGAGAAGATGTGCCATGTTGAAGGGGGCGGGCAGCATCATGTCGAGGTTGTATCCCCCCACCCGGCGCAGTAGCTTCGGATAGCGGTGCTCGATCTCCTCCGCTTCACGCACTGCGATGCCGCGGATCCTCTTCACGAGCTCGATATAGCCCTTGGGTCCTGGGAGTTGGGAAAGATCGCCGGGGATGGCCCCGAAACGAAACTGCGAGCCGTCCGCGAGCACTGCGTCGATGGCATGCACGTTATGCACCATGTTGCCGTACTCGATCGAGCGCGAGCCGCAGGAATTGTTACCCGCCATGCCGCCGATCGTGGCTTGTGCACTGGTCGACACGTCGACCGGAAACCAGAGACCGTGCTGCTTGAGATGCGCGTTAAGCTGGTCGAGCACGACACCCGGCTGGACCGTCACCCTGCGCGCTTCTTTATCAAAAGCGACGAGCTGGTTGAGATGCTTGCTGTTGTCGATCACCAGCGCCGCGCCCACGGTCTGGCCGCACTGTGAGGTGCCGCCACCGCGCGCGAGCACCGGCACACCGTCTTGCAGCGCAATCTGCAACGCGACGAGCGCGTCTTCCTCGGTCCTGGGAACTACGACGCCCAACGGTTCGATCTGGTAGATCGAGGCATCGGTCGAGTAACGCCCGCGCGATGCCGCGTCAAATAACACCTCGCCCTGCAACTCGCGCTTGAGCCGAGCGGCAAAGGCGGGATCGCCGGGACGGATGGATCGAAGCATGTCAAGAACCCATCAGTAAGACCGCCGATGAACGCTGGTATTAACCGGTGATCAAGGGATTAGGTAATTGAGTGATTAAGGCAGAACCGCTCGCGCTCCGGCAGGTTGGCAATCACTCAGTCACTTAATCACTCAGTCACTCAATCACTCCGAGATCGGCGTTTATCTGCGGTTACATGGTATTTGGGCGTTCTCGCCTATAATAACCTACCCACCACGGAGACGAGATATGCCCCACGCCAGCGGCCGCCATTTCCTGCAGATTCCGGGGCCGACCAACGTTCCCGACCGCATTCTGCGCGCGATCGACCGGCCGACCATCGATCATCGCGGACCCGAATTCCAGAGACTCGGCCTGGAGGTGATCGCCGGACTGAAGCATGTATTCAAGACCAGCGGCAGCGTGGTGATCTTCCCTGCTTCCGGTACCGGAGCATGGGAAGCGGCGCTCGTCAATACGCTTTCGCCCGGTGACAAGGTGCTGATGTTCGAAACCGGTCATTTCGCGACGCTGTGGTACAACATGGCCAAAAGACTCGGGCTGATGCCCGAGTTTATTGAAGGGGATTGGAGACACGGGGCGGATCCTACCGCAATAGAAGGGCGACTCGTAGCGGACAAGAAGCACGAGATCAGGGCGGTCTGCGTCGTGCACAACGAAACTTCGACGGGGGTCACTTCGCGAGTTGCTGAGGTGCGCAAGGCGATCGACCGCGTGAAGCATCCGGCGCTTTTCATGGTGGACACGATTTCCTCGCTCGCCTCGATCGACTACCGTCACGACGAATGGGGAGTGGACGTCACCGTCGCCGGCTCGCAAAAAGGGCTCATGCTGCC
>MERG01000178.1:0-6121 GCA_001771985.1 Betaproteobacteria bacterium RIFCSPLOWO2_12_FULL_62_13
TAGACGAGCTCGATCGGCTCACTGAGAAGTGGATCGAGGATCATGAGCGGCAAGCCGAGGCCGGATCAAAACGGGGGAAAACTCGGCACTCTTGAGATCGTATTACGAATAATTAATTTCCTTTACGTCTCAGGAAATGTTCGCGAACATCGATGCAGCGCGCAGTAAACGCAGGCACTGTTGCCCTGCTCGATTCTAATAACCAAGTAGTCGTTGCGGGAGGCCATCATGCACAGGCGAGCGCTCCGCAGTCAGATCCCATCACAGAAATCAGCTGTCCAAACGATTTCTAGAAGAGACCCTGTCGTCAGTTTCGGCGCGGCTTGAGTAGAAACACATTCTGTCTTCGCGCCCCGAACACACAAGATTCAAGGTGATTCTCAATACGTCCTTGAGGGAGGATTCAACCATGAGGTCTTTGGTCGGAATATTGATAGGCGTTCTCGCGTCTTGGGCCGGTGACGTCCTTGCAGAACCTGCATATCTGTACTTCAACTACGAAAGAGAGGTGGTGCAGGGAAGTTCTACGTACGATGTTTGCGAGCGTATTTATCCTTATGAGTTAGACTTCGTTTATCCCAATTATGCCCCTTGGGTAAATGGGCGCTTTGAGGGCTACGGCAGCCCGTCGGGCCGGTATGCGTTCCAGTGGTGGTCGTTTAGCTGCGCTGCGGACGGCAGAACCGGCACCATCTCAGGTGCCTACATAGGGCACGTGTGGTGCGACACAAACTCGAGCGGCGACAATCCGAATCTGTGGTGGGTTGACTACCAGCGTGAGCGCTGCGTGTGTGATCCGAGACCTGCGTATGGGAACTACGTTACAGAAAACGGGAAATGCGTCACGCAATCAGCCTCACGCTGCACGTTCACGCTCGATAATGTTTGTCACGGCGGTAAGAACAATGGACCCAGTTGTCCGAGTTCCGGCAATCCGATCAATCCCGGGAATGGCAACAAATTTCTTCTGGAGGCGATCTATCGAGGGCAAAACGGCTTCGAGCTCACGCTTGCGTACAACACTCAGGATGAAGAGACGGCTCGTTTTGGTCGGCGTTGGCGCGATGCGTTCGATCGGCGGATCGCTATCGTTGGCACCATGGCAGTGGCATTCCGCCCCGACGGTCGGGGGCTGCGGTTCGTTTCCGGCGGGGGTGCGTGGATCGCCGATGCCGACACGGCAGACCGGTTGACCGAGCTGCAAGATCCGCCTGGCACGAGAACCGGATGGCAGCTCTATGTCGGCAATGGCGACGAACTCGAAACCTATGATGCAAGCGGTAAGTTGCTGAGTATCCGCTCGCGGAGCGGGCTCACCCAAACACTTTTGTATAGCGATGGCACGAGCGGGTCGATCGGCGGTTTCTTCCTCGATGCGAACGGCCAACAGACCGCATATGTGTTGCCCGCAGGCAAACTCATCCGGGCTACGGACAGTTTTGGCCGGGTTCTGGCATTTGGGTATGGTCTCGCCGCAAACGTTGCTGCCGTGACGGATCCTGCTGGCGGTATATTTCGGTTTGCATATGATACGAGCAACAGGCTCATCTCGATCACGTTCCCGGATAACAAAGTTCGGACCTATCTTTACAACGAGCCAGACAATACGGGCGGTACCATCCAGACTTATGCCTTGACGGGAGTGATCGATGAAAACGGCGATCGCTATGCCACTTACAAGTATGACGCGCAGGGACGCGCAATTTCGACGGAACATGCGGGCGGCACGCTACGCTATACGCTGGCGTATAACGCCGATGGCAGTACGGCTGTCACCAATCCGCTAGGGGCCGTCAGCACTTATGGTTTCCAGAACATCCTCGGTGCGATCAAGTCCACCATGATCACCGGGGCTGCCTGTTCATACTGCGGTGCCCCCACTCAGACCTACGACATCAATGGTAACGTTGCATCTCGGACGGACTGGAACGGAAACAGGGCGAATTACGCGTATGATCTTGCGCGCAATCTGGAGACCTCGCGCATAGAGGGGTTGATGAGCGGCGGAGGCACGACGCCGCAGACGCGGACGATCACGACCGAGTGGCACACGACATACCGGCTGCCCGCGCGGATTGCTGAGCCGCTTCGCATCACCACGAACGTCTATGGCGATCCGGCTGATCCCAATCCTGGCAACCGCGGTTCGCTGCTAAGCCGCACGATCCGGGCTACGACCGATACCAACGGCGCCACCGGTTTTGGCGCAACCCCGATCGGCACGCCGCGCACCTGGAGCTACACCTACAACGGTAATGGCCAGGTGCTGACTGCGGACGGTCCCCGTACAGATGTATCCGATATTACGACGTATACCTACTACCCGAACGATGCGACCTGTCCTGGAGCAAGCGCGTTGGGGTGCCGCGGGCAGATCGAAACCATCACCAATGCGGCTGGACACGTCACGCAGATCACCGAATACAACGCCCACAGCCAACCCCTGATTATCGTGGATCCCAATGGGCTGGTGACCACACTCACCTATGAACTCCGGATGCGGCTCACATCCCGCAATGTGGGTGGCGAGATTTCCACCTATGACTACGATGGCGTGGGGCAACTCACCAAGGTGACGCTGCCCGATGGCAGTTTCCTGGGCTATACGTACGACACGGCACATCGGCTCACCGAGATCCGCGACAGCCTTGGCAACCGCATCGCCTACACGCTCGATGCGATGGGCAATCGCACGCAAGAGCAGGTGTTCGATCCGGCGAACCAGCTCAAGCAGGCGCGAAGCCGCGAATACAACAATCTCAATCGCCTGATCAAGGACATCGGGGGCACCAATCCCGCAACGCAAATCACCCAGTATGGATATGACAACCAGGGCAACCTGACCTCGGTCGATGGTCCCCTCGATAACGCCGTCTCGAACGATGTGCGCACCTATACCTATGATGCGCTGAATCGCTTGGCGACGGCGGTCGATCCAAGCGGCGCCGTAGGCGGCACCACGACGTATGGCTACACCGGACTCGATCAACTTGCCTCGGTCACCGATCCCCGGAACCTGGTCACGAGCTACAGCTACGACGGGCTCGGCAATCTCAACCAGCAGCTTTCTCCCGATACTGGGAACATGGTGAATACCTACGATGCGGCGGGCAACCTACTCACCAGCACCGATGCCAAGGGCCAGGTGACGAGCTACACGTATGACGCCTTGAACCGCGTTTCGACGATCACCTACCACGGGGGCGTCGTGCACACCTACCAGTATGACCAGGGAGTGAATGGCAAGGGGCGGCTCACTCAAGTCACTGAACCCAACAGCACCACCCAGTATGCGTATGACCAGAAGGGACGGCTCACGAGTGAAACGCGCACCATCAACGGCGTCGCCTACACAACGGGCTACAGCTACGACAGCGCGGGCCGCATGATAGGCATCACTTACCCGAGTGGCAGAACGGTCAGCTATACGCTGGATAGCCAGGGACGTGTGAGCGAGATTGCCACCGCCAAGGATTCGGCCACGCTGCCGGTGGTGACCAGTGTGGCCTACCGCCCCTTTGGTCCCACACAAGGCTTCACTTTCGGCAATGGGCAAACCTACACGCGCGGCTTTGATCTGGACGGGCGGGTGGCGAGCTACACGCTCGCCAATCAAAGTGTGGCGGTGCATCAGGACGAGGCGAACCGCATCTTCAAGCTTGCCGCAAGCGGCGAGCCCGAGCGCAACTACGCCTACGACTCGTTGGCCCGGCTCACGAGCTTTATCTACGGTTCAACGAACCAGAGTTTTTACTACGACGCCGTGGGTAACCGCACGACCAAGGTCGTGGGGGCGGCAACCGATACCTACAGCTACCCCGGCACCAGCAACCGATTGAGCGCCATCACGGGGGCCAACAACCGCAGCTACAGCTACGATCTTAACGGCAGCATCACCGGCGACAGCCTGAACAGCTTCACCTACGACCCCCGGGGGCGCCTCAGCCAAGCCACATCCGCCCTCGGCACCACCACCTACCAGGTGAATAGCCTCGGCCAGAGAATCCGCAAGACCAACGTCCAAGGCGACACCGTCTATCACTACGACGCGCAAGGCAGGCTCATTGCAGAGACGAGCGCGAGTGGACAGACGCAGAAGGAATACATCTATCTCGGGGACACCCCGGTGGCGGTCATTCAATAACGGCCATAACGGGAGGAACGCCATGAACGCAACCAAGAAGCAGGCGGGGATGGGCGGTGGGCTGCCGGGGTCGATAAGGCGACTCACGTGGGCCGTAACGGGAATGCTGTTCTTGATCGCGGCGGGACTGCCGCAGGCGTGGGCGGCCTCGCCCGTGACCGTGACGCTGACCGCCCCGCCCAACGGCTCGACTTACGCGGCGCCTGCAACCATCACCTTGACCGCCACCGCCACTGCGACTCAAGGCTACAAGGTGAGCAAAGTGGAGTTCTTCCACGGCACCACCCTCATTGGCACGGACACCAAATCGCCCTACAGCGTCACCTGGAACAATGTTCAACCGGGCAACTACGCGCTCACCGCGAAAGCCACCGCGGTCAAGAAAAAAAGCCCCAACCAAATCGCCACCTCTTCCCCGGTCTCGATCACGGTGAACGCGCCGAACGCCCCGCCCACCGTGAGCCTCACTAGTCCGCCCAATGGGGCGAGCTTCAATGCGCCCGCCAGCGTCACGCTCGCCGCCACAGCCTCGGACACTGACGGCAGTATTCAGAAGGTGGAGTTCTTCCACGGGGGCACGAACCTCATTGCCACCGTCAGCGCTCCCCCTTACACTTTCGATTGGCAAAATGTGCAGGCGGGCGGCTACACGTTGACCGCGGTTGCGACCGACAATCTGGGCGGCGCCACGATCTCGAGCCCCGTGAGCATCACCGTGAACGCGGTCGCGGCGCTCTACTTCATCCACACCGATCATCTGAACACCCCGCGCCTGATTACCAACGGCGCGGGCCAGACGGCTTGGCGCTGGGACAACACCGACCCCTTCGGCGGCAATCCGCCGGATGAAAATCCCTCGGGGCTCGGGAACTTCACTTGCAACCTGCGGCTGCCGGGGCAATACTTTGATCGTGAGACGAATTTGCACTACAACTACTTCCGCGACTACGACCCCTCAATAGGAAGATACATCCAGTCAGACCCGATCGGGCTTGACGGGGGCATCAATACTTACGCGTACGTCGCCAACGATCCGATGCGGCAAGTAGACCCGATGGGGCTTTTCCTCTCGCCCGTGCACGGTTCAATGACCTTGGAAGCAGCTCAAGGTACTGGTCTTTCGACGGGGATGGCCTGGCAAGTTGCCAAGGACAATATGAACTTTGATTTTGTCTCTGGCAGCCAGTCTTCCGAACTCGCAAATAACCATGCGATGACGCGACCGGGGCAGGACCCGAATCAAGCTCGCGAATACTGGAAGAGTTTTATCGAATATCAAATTCGCCAATGCACAGCGAAAGGGCTTGGATGGGCATTGCACGCAGTGCAGGATAGTTACGCCGGAGGGCATAACTTCAAATCGTACGGCGGACCTGGAAGCTTGCTCATCAACGATCCCATGCACCTTGTGAATGACGCATTCCCATCAGCCCAGAGGCGCGCTGGGGCCGTTGAGGCTAGTCGTCAGCTCATCAAAAGATGGGTCGTTAAGTGCACGAACTCGTGCACGAGATAGGGCAAACCGATGCACGTTTTCCTTCGCGTTGCAGCTACTTCCGCACGACTGGTGCTTGCCTTGGTGCTGGCATACACGTTTACCGCTGGCTTGTGCCTCTTTGTTGAAAAGGCGGGCATTACGAGCCTTGAAGTGCTTTGCGGGCATAACGCTTTCTGGCAGATCGTGCTTTACTTCATCATGCTGTTTGTGGCGATGGAATGCTACGCGTGGTCAAGGCGCGGAATCAAAGCGGCACGAATAAACTCTGAGAAATGAAGTTGCGCAGCTTCTAGCTGTTAAGGAAAAAGAACTTCTCCCGCACGCCCGGCCGCCCGGCCTTGCGCCGGGCGTTCTTATTTTAGCGGCTAGCTCGCCTTCGCGAGGAAAGCGTCGATAGTTCTGAGTAGTGCCTGCTGGTCGCGTTTGGGCAGCTTCTCGATGTTCTGCAACTGCCGGTAAAGCCGGCGGTTCCTGATCGG
>MERG01000178.1:6208-6853 GCA_001771985.1 Betaproteobacteria bacterium RIFCSPLOWO2_12_FULL_62_13
TGAAGGTCTTCCTCTCTTGGGTGGGCGCACTGCGCACTGCAACGCCGTTTCAATCTGGTCTTTGAAGCGCTCACTGCCGAGAGGCCAGCCACGATTCACTGCACCTCGAATCTCGCTGAGCGCCGTCTCATCCAGGTGACCGGAAAACAGGTCCCGATAAGCCTTTTGCCGTTCGGCCTCGCTCTTGCCGAGCCCTTGATATTCGTGGTGCGCCGACAAGACCGGATCTTCACGTCCCAGCGCGTAAAAGCAATGGCTGGACCACCGATATTCTTCCGGCCGAGCTACGATACCAGCTCGCACCGGATTGAGTTCGATGTATCGGCAACACGTGAAAAAGTACCGCTGCGCATCTACCAGGATCGACTTGAACCGTCCCTCCCATAGCGTGCCGCTGCGCCGACAGGTGAAGTTGACGTATTGCACGTAGCGGCGGCCGAGATCCCGCATGACGAGCGACAGCGCCTCCGGCCGGTTCGAGGTGGCAAGCAGATGGACATGATTTGTCATCAATACGTACGGAGAAAAATGGGGCCGGGTTCACATTTCAGGCGCTCAATCCGCTGGCAGGTCAGTCTGCCTTGAAGGTCTTCCTCTCTTGGGTGGGCGCACTGCGCACTGCAACGCCGTTTCAATCTGGTCTTT
>MERG01000179.1 GCA_001771985.1 Betaproteobacteria bacterium RIFCSPLOWO2_12_FULL_62_13
GCGAACGCGCCGAGGTCGCCGCCGCTTACCGGCAGGCAAGCGCGCGCTTCGCCGACATACTTGAAGTGCTGGTGCAGGAATTGGCGCAGTTGCGCACCCCCTTGGGCGAGGCTTATCCCTTGCTGCGCGGACCGGTTGCGCGGCGCATGCTCGCGGCCTGCTGGCCGTATCGCGCAATCTACATCACGCCCATGGCCGCGGTGGCCGGCGCCGCGGCAGATGAAATTCTCCAGGCGATGCTGCACGAACGCAAGCTGCTCAAGGCCTACGTCAACAACGGCGGCGACATCGCGCTTCATCTTGCGCAAGACAACGCACTGACTCTGGGCGTGGTCAATAACGCCGACCATCCTGCGATCGACGCCACGGTCACGCTAAGCCCCTCGATGCCAGTGCGCGGCCTGGCCACCTCGGGCTGGCGCGGGCGCTCGCAATCGCTGGGCATCGCCGACGCGGTCACGGTATTCGCCGCCGATGCGGCAGCCGCAGACGCCGCAGCCACCATGGTCGCCAACGCGGTCGACGTCGAACACCCGGCGATTAGCCGGAGGCCCGCGCGCGCTCTGCGCGCGGACAGTGACCTGGGCGATCTTCCCGTCACCGTGGCGGTCGATGCCCTGCCCGCCCCGGCCCGGGACGAAGCGCTCGCAAGCGGCTGCGCGCGAGCAAAAGAATTGCAGCAGCGGGGCCTGATTTTTGCCACCTATCTGGCGCTGCAGGGCGAAGTTCGGGCAGTGCTGCCTGCCGGCACCCTCGTTGGGCAGACGGTCTGTCGCACCGCGGGCGGATGAAGTTGTGATTCACGTAGTACGAGTAACGAGATCTGGTCTGAGCTTGCGTGACCCATTGCAGTAGAAACGTTAACCGAGGAGCCAAAGCAAGGACCGGAATCGGCCATGACCAGACGCCCAAGTTTTCGCTCCAGACCGGACGCTGGCCGAAGGCCGTTGTCAGGACGGATTATTCGATTACCTCGCTCGCCTGTACGAGGATTAATTGCGGAACCTTGACACGTAGTGTCTTGGCGGTCTTCATGTTGATTACCAACTCGAATTTTGTCGGCTGCTCGACGGGTAGATCAGCCGGCTTGGCGCCCTTGAGTATTTTGTCGATGTAAGTAGCCAACCCACGCATCATATCGCCAAGATTTGGTCCATAAGACATCAAGCCCCCATCGTCCACTAGACCCCTTTCGTACGATACGGTAGGGAGATTGTTCTTCAGCGCGAAATCAGTTATGCGCTTCCGATTAAATGCGATGATTGGATCGGACCCAATCATAAGCGCATCAGGGCGTTCACTAGCAACGGTGGCGAATGCGGCTTCGAGGTCGCGGCCCGTGCGAACATTCGCGAACTGCGGTACTACTCGCAAGACCTGCCCCGCCTTTCGTACAGCGCTCTCATAAATCCGAGAACCCCCTAGTTGATCCGGATTCCAGAGAACGGTGACACGCGAGAGGCGCGGCACAACCTGTTTGAGTAATTCCATGAGCTTGCCCGTAACTTCGGGAGTAACGTCAGCCGACATCCCTGTGGCATTTCCGCCCGGCCGCGCGAGGCTACGTACTATGCCAAGCTCGACCGGAGACGGACTGACAAACACGATCGGAATCGTAGTGGTTGCCTTCAAGGCCGCCAAAGTCTCGGAAGAACCGACGGTTAAGAGGATGTCGACTTTCTGCCGGATAAGATCGGCCGCGAGACTGGGAAGCTGCTCCAGATTGCCGGCTGCAAATCGCTCAATGATCACCAGGGTACGCCCTGGCTCGTAGCCGCGATCCCGCAGAGCACTCACGAACTTTGGGGCGGACTTCGTATCGGTGCGGTCGGCCAGGGAGAGCATTCCGATCTTGTATACGTTACCTGCCTGCGTCGCCCCAACGGCAGTTTCGGTGATTCGAGTGGCATGGGCCAGCAGTCCGGGCGCGAGAGTTAGACCGAGCGCTTTCGCGGTAGCCGTGTTCACCACCAATTCGAACTTGTCCGGTTGCGCAACGGGCAGATCTGCGGGCTTCGCACCCTTCAAAATACGATCCACGAACGTCGCGGCGCGCCGATACATTTCAGGCACGTCCTGTCCATAGCCCGTGAGGCAGCCAGCGTCAGCAAACCAACCCCCGTGCCCCAGGGCAGGCAACCTGCGCTGAAGCGCCAGGGCACAGATTCGTTTCTGCGAGCGGTTAATGGATGCAGAATTTTCAAGGAGAAGGCCGTTGGTCTTGCTATCGAGCTGCTTGAATGCTCGATCGACGTCGTTTGCATTTTGTACGGGAACCCACTGCACGCTGAGGCCGAGCGGCTTCGCTGCTGCATTTGTCCGCTCTCGTACGAGCTCCAAGGACCGCGCCGACCAGACGGTAGGATCGTAGAACAAGCCCACGTGGGATACCTTCGGGGCCATCTCCTTGAGCAACTGAAGAATCTTGGAGGCACCAAGGTCCACAGCTAGCCCTGTGACGTTCCCCCCGGGACGCTGCAGACTGGCCACGACGCCCCGTTCGACCGGGGCACCTGGAGCACCCATGGATCCAAACACAATCGGTATCGTCTGGGTCGCCTGCTGTGCGGCGAGCGTTGCGGCGGGGCCGTGAGTCACGATCACGTCGACTTTGGCGCGGATCAGATCGCTCGCCAATTCTGGCAACAGCTCACTCTTGCTCGCGGCCCAGCGATATTCGATGATGAAGTTCTGGCCTTCGACATAGCCGAGCTGGCCGAGCCCTTCGAGAAAAGCCGCGGTGAGCGCTCCGGGTCCGGCTATGATCGAAAGAAAGCCGATCCGATAGAGCTTAGCCGGAGGCTGGGCTTCAACGACAGACGGCACTACAAAGGGCGCAAGGTATCCCAGGAGCGCAAGAAGGCATACTGCACAACGCCTATTCATCTGTCCCCCACTTACTGCTCTTTGTACAGCCAAGCACCCAAAATCGTAGCTACGACGAAATCTACAAACTCGACCGCCAGATTGCTCACAATGAGCCCTGTGGGCAGAAGCAGAAGATGTGCGAACCACACGTTTGGCCCTACGCCGCCGACTAACCACAAGAAGACCGCCACACCAGCGGCAGTTTTCGGGCCCGGCCCGTATTGGGGACGAACAGCCGCGTAAGCCCATATGGCGAGAATTCCGCCGCCGAATGTCAGAAGAAGCCACAACGCCAGAGTCCCGAGATCTTGTGGCCACGGACGACCCAGCGCCGCGAAGGCACTCGTCCACCCGCTTTCGAGAAGGAGAAACCAGGCAGACATGTGTACCACATTGAACGCGACGACCCAGATGAAACCTCCCAAGAAGACGCGGCTCCAGTTAATCTTCGCCATTTCTTGCTCTCCTATAAAGCGTGGATAGACAGTACGCGCAGGCGCAATAGAGTGCGGGTGGGTATTCGACCCAACGTACGGTTAATTTGCTTGTTAGCAGAGTGATACAGATTTGTACCAAGAAGGGCGGGCACTGCGGCCCGAATTTGTGTTTAGGACCCGGCCTCCCTGACCGATCCATTGTTGTTCCGTTTTATTGCGTGAAAAGGCTACGTTCCCCAAATGAGTATGCGGACCACTCTACGCCGTCGTCGCGATCTTGAATAGAGTCTGGGTTAGAAGAAACTCCTAGGGATGTTGATCTATGTCAAAGGCGTCGTTCCATCTTCACCGGATTATGAAAAATAGCCAATGGCCATTGGCCCCGAGGCGTCACGTCTTCTCCCCGCGTCGCTATCACCGGTCTGCCAAGGAGGAACCGTTAGATGCAATCCGAACCTAGGCGACGTTTTCTCAAGAGCGCTGGCGCGCTCACATTTGCGTTCGGCTACCCCGGTGTTCTGCGAGCGGCAATCGATCTCCCCGTTGCCGACGCGCATACGCACATTGACATGTTCTCTCCGTGGCGATCGCTTTTCTTCTTCCCCTCGCTCAAGACGCAGATGGAAAACTCCGGCGTGATGCTGCTGTCCTGGAACATAGTCGGCGATGGTCCATGGATCGATCGAGAACCCGGCGGTCTAAAGCAGAGACGCGTTCCGAAGAGTGGCGAGCAGGCAAGCGAGCTTCGCAAGAATCTCGATTCGATGCGAGGGTATCTCACGAGGTTTGGTCTTAATTATGTGCAAACTCCCGCTGATATCGATGCCGCCAGATCAGGCACTCCTCACGTCGTGATCGCCGTGGAAGGCGCCGGGTTCATCGCAGACGGCCTCGAATTGGTAAATCAAGCCTATGGCGACGGACTGCGCCAGCTGCAACTGGTTCATTACGTCCGCAATGCATTGGGTGACTTTCAGACTGAGCCGCCAGAGCACAATGGAATGACAGCGCTTGGCGTCGATGCCGTCAAATTGTGCAACCGGCTGGGTATTCTTGTCGATCTGGCGCATGCAACCAATCCCGTTATCGACAAAGCCCTGGATGTATCCGCCGCACCTATGATCTGGTCCCACAGCGCAATCACGACGACCCGATATACCTGGGAACAAACATCGTCACTTTCGCGCCGTCTCCATATCGACTACGCAAAGAAAATCGCGCAGCGCGGGGGCGCGGTCGGCCTTTGGTCGCTGAAAAGTACGGTGGGAAGTAGCCCGGCGGGGTACGCGGATGAGCTCATGCGTATGGTCGACGCGATTGGATCAGAGCACGTCATGATCGGCACCGATATTGGCGGTATTTCAAAGAGCGGCATTACGATGGAAGGGCTTGGAGATCTTCGCAAAGTCGCCGACGTGCTGCGCGAACGTGGTGTCGACGACAAGACGCTTAGGGCGATTTGCTTCGACAACTATGCACGCTGTCTCCGCACTGCGATGCAATCTAGAAAGCCTAGAGGAGGCGGTTAGCGAAAACATCAGTACGATCCAGCGGATGGCCGCGTCAGAGATTGAAGGTCCGCTTTTGAAAATGCGGAACGTCTCGAAAGGGTCGGAACCGGACGGCCGATGAGCGTGCCGCCAAATGTAGCTTCTGAGGCGTACGTTGTGTTTCGCCGCTGCGCTTTTCCGGTGCCAAAAAAAGTCTAAGAGGTGGAGATGCATTTATCGCTCAACGAGAAGGCTATGACTCTGAGCGACGAGGTCTTTCCTCAATTTCCAGCGATGGTTCAACTCCGAGTGTTGGGTTTATGAGAACGATATCACCCCGCGTGTCCGTGTTCAGCGTGGCCGGCACCCCGGGGGCAACCGACGCTCGGCGTTGTCTGCAATCCAACTGGCCGCCCCACCCCGCTCCGCGCTATCATGCTTCGTATTGGAGGTGAAATATGAGCCAGGCCGTAGTACATCGCGACCCCGAGATTCAGGGCGGAGTCCCTGTGTTCGTGGGCACGCGGGTTCCGCTCAAGAACTTGTTCGATTCGCTCGAAGCGGGTGACAGTCTGGATCAGTTTCTGGCGGACTACCCTTCGGTTTCGCGCGAACAGGCGCTGGCCGCGCTGGAACTGGCGCGAGAAGCCGCGTCGGAGCTTGCGCCTGCTGCTTGACGAATCGCTGCCGTGGCGTCTGGCCCGCCTGATGGTGGGTCATGATGTCACTCCAGTGCAGCGCGCGGGGTGGTCCGGCCTAGAGAACGGCGCGCTCCTGCAAGCGGCATCCACCACGTTCGATGCCTTGATCACCGCCGACCAGAATCTTCAGTACCCGCAGAATCTCGCCACTTTGCCACCGGGAATCAATCTGTTTCGGATACTCAGGGCAACGTTCCAAAGTATTGATTAATAGATACCGCGGTAGTCAATCCAGGACGGTCGACCGGGGGAAGATTGAGGAGGCGATTGATGAGATCGTCAATGCAGTTATTCGGCGACAAGCCGCCCTGCTTCGGCTTCAGACTCACCTCAGCACTCTCACATTCAGCCCCCCCACGCGCTTGAATGCACTGTCCCCGCTCAGAAACACGTGATCCGCGCCTAGCTGCAAACAACTGGCCGCTTGCAGGGCATCCGGCGTTCTTAGGCCGCGCTTGGCCCGGACTACCGCTGCCAACTCGACGACGTCTCTTGTCAGTTCCACCCATGCCAGATCGGGCCGGGCGAAGAACGCATCGTACAAGGCCAATGTCGCACTATCGTTGGCCCTCA
>MERG01000180.1 GCA_001771985.1 Betaproteobacteria bacterium RIFCSPLOWO2_12_FULL_62_13
GCTGGCCGAAGCCGATGCGGGAATTCTGTTCCGCCCGCCCGCCAACGTGGCCGCCGAATTCCCGCAGTTTCGGGTGACCCGCGACTATGACGAGCTGCGCCGGGCGGTCGTAGGCGCAAGCCGCGCCTGAAGCGCGTATTCTGTTTCGATCCCGTCACCGGAGCCGCGGGATTCGAGCCTGAACCGGGGGAACCCGCTGCCGGCATTGACCAGGAGCGCAAGTTGGATGACAAGGAAGAAGAGAGCAGAGTGAAACCGGCATCGGCCAAGCCCGCCGATGGCGCCGACCGTGCGCTCGACGTGCTGCGTTTCGAGCGCGACTCGCTGCGCGCCATCTTTGCGCCGAAGAGCGTTGCCGTGATCGGCGCGACCGAGAAGGAGGGCAGGGTCGGCCGCACCGTGCTGTGGAATCTGATCGGCAACCCGTTCGGCGGCACAGTCTATCCGATCAACAAGCGACACAAGCAGGTGCTCGGCATCAGGGCGTATTCGAGCGTAGGCCGCGTGCCCGAGCCGGTCGATCTGGCAATCATCGTCACACCCGCTGCGACGGTTCCGGGCGTTGTCAGCGAGTGCGTCGCGGCCGGCGTGAAAGGGGCAATCATCATTTCGGCCGGGTTCAAGGAGGCGGGCGCCGCCGGAGTCGAGCTGGAGCGGCAGATCGCCGAGACGGCGCGCGGCAGGATGCGCCTGATCGGCCCGAATTGCCTGGGCGTGATGCGCCCCGCGACGCACCTGAACGCGACCTTTGCCAGCGCGATGGCGCGCCCCGGTACGGTCGGCTTCATCAGCCAGAGCGGCGCGCTGCTCACTGCCGTCCTCGACTGGAGCTTCCGCGAAAACGTCGGCTTCAGCGCCTGCGTCTCCGTCGGTTCCATGCTCGACGTCGACTGGGGCGACCTGATCAACTTTCTCGGCGACGATCCGCACACGCACAGCATCATGATTTACATGGAGTCCATCGGCGATGCGCGTTCCTTCATCTCCGCCGCGCGCGAAGTCGCGCTGACCAAGCCGATCATTGTGATCAAGGCGGGGCGCACGGCGGCTGCGGCAAAAGCCGCCGCCTCGCATACCGGCGCGCTGGCCGGCAGCGACGACGTGCTCGACGCGGTGTTCCGCCGCTGCGGCGTGCTGCGCGTCAACTCCATTTCCGATCTGTTCCATACGACCGAGGTGCTGGCGAAGCAGCCGCGCCCGTCCGGCCCGCGCCTTACCATCGTCACCAACGCCGGCGGACCGGGCGTGCTCGCCACCGACACCCTGATCGCCCTCGGCGGGGAATTGGCCGAGCTGTCCGCATCGACGCTCCAGGCGCTCGACCGGGTCCTGCCGCCGCACTGGAGCCACGGCAATCCGATCGACATCCTCGGCGATGCCGATCCTGAGCGCTACGCGCAGGCACTCGAGATCGCGGCGAAAGACCCGAACAGCGACGGCCTGTTGGTGGTCCTCACGCCGCAGGCGATGACCGATCCGACCGAAACGGCGAGGCGCTTGACCGCGTTCGCCGTGACCCCGGGCAAACCTGTCCTCGCCAGCTGGATGGGCGGAAAGGATGTGGCCGCCGGCGAGGCGATACTGAATCAGGCGAACATACCGACCTTCGGCTATCCGGACACCGCCACGCGCACTTTTACCCTGATGTGGCGTTACGCCTATAACCTGCGCGGCCTGTACGAAACGCCGACGCTGGTGGAGCGCGCGACGGCGGCGGCGCCGGACCGCGCGCGGGCACAGCAGTTCATCCTGGACGCGCGCGCGTCCGGCCGCACCCTGCTCTCCGAGTTCGAATCGAAGCAGGTGCTGGCGGCGTATGGCATCCCCACCGTGTCCACGCGCATTGCCGGCGGCGAAGACGAAGCGGTGCAGTGCGCGAGCGCCATCGGTTATCCCGTCGTGCTCAAGCTGCACTCGCACACCATCACCCACAAAACCGACGTCGGCGGCGTGCAGTTGGATCTCGCCGACGCGGAGGCGGTACGGCGCGCCTACCGTGCAATCGAATCCGCGGCAAAGGCAGCGCGCGAACCGCCCGCGGGCGGCAAGCACTTTCTCGGCGTGGCAGTGCAGCCGATGGTCAAGCTGGAGGGCTACGAACTGATCATCGGCAGCAGCATCGATGCGCAGTTTGGCCCGGTGCTGTTGTTCGGCGCCGGGGGGCAGCTGGTGGAGGTGTTCCGCGACCGCGCGCTGGCGCTGCCGCCGCTCAATACCACGCTGGCGCAGCGCATGATAGAGCAAACCACGATCCACAAGGCGCTCAAAGG
The DNA here is from genome assembly GCA_001771985.1 of Betaproteobacteria bacterium RIFCSPLOWO2_12_FULL_62_13. Classification (GTDB taxonomy): domain Bacteria; phylum Pseudomonadota; class Gammaproteobacteria; order Burkholderiales; family SG8-41; genus DSOT01. The sequence goes on from MERG01000180.1 coordinate 2,271, forward strand.
CGTGCGCGGCCGGGCGCCGGTCGACCTCGCCGCGCTGGCGCGTCTGCTGGTGCAGTTCAGCCAGCTGGTGGTGGAGCAGCGCTGGATCAAGGAGATCGACATCAACCCGCTGCTCGCGGCCCCGGCCCCGAGCGCGGGCACGGCAGGGGGCGAGGGCATCATCGCGCTCGATGCGCGCATTGTTTTGCACGGGCCGGACGTGGGGGAAGCGCAATTGCCCAAGCTCGCAATTCGCCCTTACCCGGTGCAATATGTGTCGGCATGGACGTCGAAGACCGGCATGGCGGTTACCATTCGTCCGATCCGCCCGGAGGACGAGCCGCTGATGGTGCGGTTCCATGCGACCCTGTCGGAGGAAAGCGTATACATGCGCTACTTCCATTACATCCAGTACAACCAGCGTGTCGCGCACGAACGCCTGACGCGCCTGTGCTTTATCGATTACGACCGCGAGATGGCGCTGGTGGTCGAGCGCGAAGACCCCAAGACGGGCGAACACGCCATTCTCGCGATAGGGCGTCTGAGCAAATTGCACCAGACGGCGGAGGCCGAGTTTGCCATTCTCGTCAGCGACGCCTGGCAGGGGCACGGTTTCGGCGGCGAGCTGTTGCGCCGCCTGGTGCAGATCGGGCGCGATGAAAAGCTCGAACGCATCGTCGCCACCATCCTCGCCGGCAACGTCGCCATGCAAGGACTTTCGCGCAAGACCGGCTTCAAGCTGAAGCGTGTTGAATCGGAGTTCCATGCGGAGCTGGATCTGTCAAGACCGTGAAACGCGTGCGGCGGACCGGCTTCGGTTTGAACACGGCGCCGCCCAAGCGGGCGCTGATCCCCTTTCGGGGCTAGGGCCTGTTGACATTCAGCGCATGAGCGTCTCATGCGATGAATGTCAACAGGCCCTAGCGCTTTCCGACGACCTTGACCGCGATGTCCTGCAGTTTCTTCGGCTGGATGATGTGGCCGTCGAGGCCGGCTTCCTTGAGCGTGCCGCCGTAGGCGACGCTCAGGAGCTGGCTGTAGTAGACCACCGGCATGTTGAGCTTGGTGCCCTGCTTCCTGTTGATCTCGGACTGGTACACCTCGACATTCGCCTGGCACAACGGGCGGGGCGCGCAGATCACGTCAGCGCCGTGGGCGTAGGCTACCTCGGGTTGTTTGCAGATGCGGGGTCAGTTCCGTTAGGCATCGGGTGATGAAGGGCTTGGGGCCGCATTCGCCCCAACTGCAATACCGGGAAAAGTGCTTCATTGGCGTTCATCCCTGTGCCCAATAACTAACGATCAAGACTTGGCGTCCCCGACGGCCTGAATGAAGGTTTCGCGGAGCCGGATTGCTGCTAGGACAATCCGCGAGTCAATGGTCGGAGCGAAGCGTTTGCGGGTTGGCGCAGTTGAGCGGCGGCTCTCCGCGCAGCACGCGCAGAACATCTTCAGACGCATCCATTCCCATGCGCAGCAAAGCTTCCTGCGTGAGAGCCGCGTTGTGGGGCGTGAAGATAATATTGTCGATTGAGAGCAGGGGATTGTCCTGCCGAGGCGGTTCGTCCTCGAGCACATCCAGCGCCGCTCCGCGCACTCGTCCGGCGCGCATTGCCTCGGCTAGTGCGGCGGTATCCAGCAGGCCGCCGCGCGCCGCGTTTATCAGGAACACGCCATGCCTTACGTTCCGGAACGTGTCGGCGTTGAGTATGTGGCGCGTCGAGTCGCTGAGCGGCATGTGTAATGTCAGGAACTCTGCCTGCTCCAGGATCTCGTTCAAGGCGGCGGGGTCGGCTCCTCTGGCCCGAATCGTCTCGCTGGTAACGAACGGGTCATAACCCAGGACTCGCATGCTGAAGGCAACTCGGCAGATCTCCGCAACGCGCGTGCCGATTCGGCCCATGCCCAGGACGCCCAGAGTACGACCGGATAGATCCAGTCCGATCATGCTTTCACGGCGCGACCATGCGTGTCCGCGGACCGCCCGATCTGCGGGCCCGAAGTAGTGTGCCAGCGCAATCATTGCGCCAACCACGTGCTCGGCGACCGACTCGGTATTCGCGTTTGGCGTGAAGACGACCGGAATGCCAAGCTCGGTGCAGGTGGCTACGGGAATGTAGTCCAAACCGACTCCGTGACGTGCCACGACCTTTAGCCGGGTCCCTGCACGGATCACTGCCGGCGTGAGGGGCGTGCGAACAATTAGGCCCGAGGCTTGCTCGATCTGGAGACGCAGCGAAGTTTCATCAATAGCCGTCGCGACCTGTACCTCGACCTCCTCGGCCAGGCGACGCATCGCATCCGGATGGATGGTGTGAGTTAGAAGGACCACTGGTTTCATGGTGGCAGGGTGCTCTAGTTAGGAAATAGATTGGATCGCACAGTACTTGACTGTGCTTAACTAGTCAACTAGAGTGCAGTTTTTCGACCACAGTTGATTCCAATATGTCCTTCCCTCAACAGACGTGGTCTCCGGCAGACCTTGCTTACGAAAGGATTAAGCAAGGCATTCTGGCTTTGCGCTATCCCCCTGGGGAGAAATTGTCGGAAGTCCGTCTCGCAGAAGAGCTGCAGCTTGGGCGTTCCCCGATCCGGTCAGCACTCAGCCGGCTGGAAGGTGAAAATTGGGTCAGGGTTTTTCCCCAGAGCGGCACTTTCGTGCGCGAGGTCGATCCGCAGGAGATCGAGGAACTGGCAGAGCTCAGGCTGCTGCTCGAGACCCACACAACCCGAATTGCCGCCATGCATATCAGTGCTACCGAGTTGGAGCAACTCCGCGGCGAGTTCGACGTGCTCAAGGCGAAGGGCGCGGAGGATCATATCGACGACTTCTGGGCGCTCGATGATCGCTTTCACTCGAGCATTTACCGTGAAGCGGGTAACCGCAGAATCGAGGAGATCCTGCGCAATCTCAAGGATCAGATCCGCTGGGTGCGGGCGGCCACCGCAACACTGCCTGGGCGGGTGACCGAATCTCTGCTCGAAATGGATCGTGTTCTGGATGCGATGGAAGCGCGAGATCCGGATGCTGCGGCTGAAGCGATGAGCCGTCACATTGGCAATATTGCGAACTCGTTCAAGACTATGCCGCGTGACCAATTTTCGAGGCTCGGTAAGACCGATGACAAAGCTTAAGCAAATAATCTCGGCGTCCGGAGCGCCCAGCGGCCGTGGTCCCTATCCCCAGGCTGTGCGCGTGGGGTCCTTTATATTCTTGTCCGGCCAGGGTCCGCTCGATCCCGCAACCGATGAACCGATTTCCGGCTCGTTTGCGCAGCAGGTGCGGCAGACGTTCCACAATGTTGAAGCGATTCTTGCGGCGGCGGGACTTGGCCTCGAGCACATCGTAAAGATTACCGTCTATCTGAGTGACCTCGCGCGGATTCCTGAATTCAACGAGCTCTATAAGGCGCACATGCCGCAGCCGTGGCCGGCGCGGACACTGGTGCAGGCCGGTTTGCGCCAGATTGATGTCGAAATGGACGTCATTGCCGTCGACCCCGGCCAGGCTCTATCCGGGGATTCGAAACAATGATTGCAGCATCGCCAAACTTCGTGATCGGTGCCGACATTGGTGGCACCTTTACCGACATTTTCGCGCTCGATCTGGAATCTGGTGGCTGCGCTACCGGAAAAGTGCTTACCGATCACGCCGATCCGGCGAACAGCGTCGCAGAAGGTTTGCGGGGACTGATTGAAAGCCAGTTGGTCAACCCCGCTGCAGTGTCCAAAGTGCTGCATGCAACGACATTGGTAACCAACGCTTTGATTCAGCGCAGGGGAGCAAAAACCGCTCTCCTAGTGACAGAAGGCTTCCGGGACGCAATCGAGATCGGCACCGAGCATCGCTTCGATCTCTACGACCTGGACATCGAAAAACCGGCACCGCTTGCACCTCGCAGCCTGCGCCGGCCGATCCGGGAGCGCATTCTTGCCGATGGCTCTGTGGCTCTTCCGCTGGATGAAGCTCAGGTGCGCCTGGAAATTCAAGGGCTCTTGGCCGAGGGAGTGCAGTCCTTCGCGGTGTGCTTGTTGCACGGATACCGGAATCCGGTGCATGAGCAGCGTGTCCGCGACATCATCCGACAGCTATCGGGGGAGGTGCACGTGTCCATTTCTTCGGAAGTAGCGCCCGAAATCCGGGAGTATGAGCGCGCTTCCACCACACTCATCAACGCGTACGTCGCACCCATCGTTGGTCCTTATCTGCGTGCCTTGAGGCAACGGTTGGAATCCCTTGGCATCGGCTCGAAGCTGCTGATCATGCAGTCCAATGGCGGAACCGCGACCCCCGACACGGCGCAGCGCTTCCCGGTGCGTCTGCTCGAGTCCGGCCCGTCCGCCGGCGCGATTGGCGCCGCGTACCTTGCGCGCGAGACTCAGCGGCCAAAGATTCTGTTTTTCGACATGGGTGGAACGACGGCGAAAGCATTTATCATTGACGACGGACACCCGCTCATTGCGCGCAAGCTCGAAGTGGCGCATGTCTATCGTTTCAAGCATGGAAGCGGATTGCCAGTTCAGATACCGGCGATCGACATGATCGAAATCGGCGCCGGCGGCGGCAGCATCGCAAGAATTGACCGCTTGGGCCTGCTCAAAGTCGGCCCCGAAAGCGCGGAATCCGACCCGGGGCCCGCGTGTTACGGCCTGGGCGGTACGCTGCCCACGGTGACCGATGCGGACCTGATCCTGGGGTATCTGAGTGCGGATAACTTCCTCGGGGGGCGCATGCGTCTGGATGAGGAGGCATCCCGAAAAGCAATTCACGATCACATCGCGACGCCGCTGGGCCTCTCGATCGAGGAGGCCGCCTGGGGCATTCATCATGTGGTCAATGAGAACATGGCCTCGGCTGCACGGGTGCACTTACTCGAGCATGCTAAATCACCGAACGACTACAGCATGGTGGCCTTCGGCGGTGCCGGCCCGGTGCATGCCTATGGCGTCGCTCGCGTGTTACGGCAGAAGGAGGTCATCGTTCCCTGGCAAGCCGGGGTAGGTTCGGCCTACGGTATGTTGTGCGCCCCCGTCTCGTTTGAGGTTGCGCGCAGCCTCACCGTGCCGATCACAGAGGCGAACTGGGCTGACATTAACCGTATGCTGGACGAAATGGTCGTCGAATGCCGGCACATGGTGGAGGAAGCAGGGATTCCGGCCACGCAGATCACATGGACACGTTCGGCTGACATGCGTTACCGCGGCCAGGGGCACGAGATACAGGTAGACCTCGAAAACCTCGGCTTGCCTGCTCCCGACCTCGATGACGTATTGGGGCGTTTTCGCGCGGAGTACCGCAGGCTAAATGCCGTGGATGGGCCAATTGCGCCCGTGGATGCGGTGACGTGGCGTGCGGTCGCAAGCGGGCCGGTTCCCCGATTGCCCCTGACCTCGGCAGGGATCGGCGGCCAGAACCCGCGCGGACGGCGTGGTCGCCGCATTTACTTTCACGATGCCGGCGGTTACCTTCCGGCGCAGATTGTGCCCCGGGAAACCCTCGTTGCCGGTGAACGTGTTGCCGGACCGGCGGTGATCGAACTCGGGGACGCAAGCATCACTGTCGGCCCGCTGGCGGTGGCAACGGTGCGCGAGGATGGTCTCATTGTGATGAAACTGAATTCGGATGAGACACATGGCTATTGAACCGAACCTGCCCGCCTATCTGCTGGAGATCATCTGGAATCGCCTGCTCGCGATTGCCGAGGAACAGGCGCGGGTGCTGATGCGCACGGCGTTTTCCACGATCGTGCGCGAAGCCGGAGATCTATCGGCCGCAGTCTTCGATCGCCGCGGGCGCATGGTCGCCCAGGCGCGCACGGGAACACCCGGCCACGTGAATACGATGGCGCGCGGTATGCGGTTTTTTCTCGAAGAGTTCCCGCTCGATTCGATAGCACCCGGCGACGTGCTGCTATCGAACGATCCCTACAAGCTGGCCGGTCAACTAAATGACATGTGCCTCGTCACGCCGGTATTTCATCGCGGGCAACTGGTCGCCTTTTTTGCCAGTTGCTGCCACATGGTCGATATCGGCGGTGTCGGCCTCACTGCCGATGCGCGCGAGGTGTTCGAAGAAGGCCTGCATGTGCCGTTCTGCAAGTTTCTCATCCGGGGCAAGGAGAACCGCGACGTGTTCCGCTTCATCACCGCCAACGTGCGAACGCCGAAAGAGGTGATCGGCGATCTCTACGCACAGGTCGCGGCAGGGGAAGTCGGCTCCCAGAGGCTGCTGCAGTTGCTTGAGGAATTCGGGTTTGCCGACATCGAGGCGGTTGCGGACGAGATCATCACGCGCTCGGAGCGCGCCGTGCGCGAGGCCATCGGCCAGTTTCCACAAGGTCGCTTTGAATTCGGCTGCATGAATGACGGTTTCGAAAAGGCGATCCGAATGCAGGTGGCCGTGTACCGGGAGGGGGACCATCTGGTCGTGGACTTCGACGGTACCGACCCGGCGGTCGATCGTGGAATCAACGTGACCCTCGCCTATACCACGGCCTATTCGTGTTACGCGATCAAGTGCGTCGTCGCGCCGGACGTGCCCAATAACCATGGGAGTTTCGAGCCGATCTCGGTTACCGCGCCGGAGGGCTCAATTCTCAATCCGGTGCGTCCGGCGCCGACCGCGGCGCGGCATATCCTGGGACATTTCCTGCCGACGGTGATATTCGGCGCGCTGGAACAGGCGCTTCCGGGCAAGGTTCCCGCCGACAGCGCGGCCGGACTGTGGGTCACCCAGATCTCCGGCAGGAACAGCGCGAGCCAGCCTTTTTCATTCGCTTTCTTCTCCTGTGGCGGTATGGGCGCGCGTCCATCGAAGGATGGGCTTTCCGTCACATCGTTCCCGAGCGGAATTCAGAACGTGGCGACCGAAATCATCGAAAACGCGGCGCCCATCGTGTTTCACCAGCGCGAATTGCGGCCCGATTCTGCGGGTCCGGGCAAGTATCGGGGTGGATTGGGGCAGGTCATACGCTTCGAGGTCCGATCAAGAGGTAGCTATACGCTCTCAGGCATGTATGACCGCGTGCGCTTTGCACCACGCGGGACAGCCGGCGGGGGGGATGGCGCGACTGGTGCCGTACTCGCAAGAGATGGCCGT
>MERG01000181.1:0-1888 GCA_001771985.1 Betaproteobacteria bacterium RIFCSPLOWO2_12_FULL_62_13
TTCGGAACTCGCGCGCGCAGCGCAGCGTCTGGTCGACAGCGATTTGAGGATCAAGTCCATTCAGAATGAATACATGCGGGCGGCAAGCGATCAGCTCAAGGTCACGGCTGCGCGCGTGGGCGAGATCGAGCAGGAAGTACGCAAATCGGAAGACGCCGCCGCGCGCCAGGCCGTGCTTGCCCCAGCGGGCGGCGAAGTCATCGATCTCAGGTTTACTTCGCCGGGCGCCGTGATCCGCCCGGGCGACCAGATCGCGGAGATCGTGCCGAGCGACGCCCAGCTCATGATCGAGGCGCGCATCCGCCCGGAAGACGTCAACAACGTGCACCTCGAGCAGCGTGCGCGCATCAAGTTCACCGCCTTCAAATACCGCAGCACCTTGATGGTGGATGGCAAGGTCACCTACGTTTCCGGTGACGTCCTGGTCGATCGGGCGCGTAACTTCCCGTACTACAGCGTGATGATCCTGGCTGACGCGGACTCACTCCGATCCGCGGGCGAGCAGCTCAAGCTGCAAGCGGGCATGCCCGCCGAGGTCTACATCGAAGGCGCAAAACAGACCCCGCTGCAATACCTGATGGAACCGCTCACCTCGACGATACGCAGGGCAGGAAGGCAGATGTGACCGGCTGCCGCCGAGAAAGGCGGAATAGACAGGATTAACATGATTTACAGGATTTCTTTGAGCTCTTGGATTTGATCCGGTCAATCCTATACGCAGATCACCGAAATCCTGCCCAACAAAGGGCTGTAGGGCTGGAAAGCGTAGCGCATCCCGCCGGTCGAGGGCATATACGGTAACATCGCGCCACGCCCCGTTACATTCGCGCATTTGTCCCCGGCGGCACGTTTTTCTTCACGGTTGCGCTACTCGAACGGTGCCGCCGATGGTTGACGGAACAAATCGGCGCGCTGCGCGAGGCCTTCACCGCCGTTCGTTTCGCAACAGGCGTAGCAGGCGTAGCCCGGATGGAATGAAATGAAATCCGGGGACAACAATTCCCGGAATCCGCTTCGCTTCTTCCAGGCTACCTGCTTGAAATTGAATGACGCGACCGGCGGGATGCGCTACGCTTTCCCGCCCTACGAGCTTTTGACTCTTACAAGGAAATGGACGGTGCATTGGCGACGATACGAATTCTGAGCGGCGGGGCGGCCCAGGCAGTGGTCGAGAAGATCGCCGCCGAGTTCCAGCGTGATACCGGGCACCAGGTCAGCGCGGAATTCAGCGCGGTCGGCGCGATGAAACAGAAGGTGGAGGAGGGCGAGCCGGTGGATGTGGTGATTCTTACCGCTGCTCTGGTCGATGAACTTATCTCCAAGGGCTTCGTGGCGGCGGGTTCGCGTGCCGATCTGGGCCGGGTGGGTACCGGTGTGGCAGTGCGTTCCGGGGCGCCGCTGCCCGACGTGTCGAACGCTGAAGTACTGCGCGGCAATATGCTGGCTGCCGCGAAGATCGTGTGTCCGGACCCCGCGGTCGCCACGGCCGGCAAGGTGGTGATGAATCTCGTCGAGCGTCTCGGTATCGCCCCGCAGGTGAAGGATAGAATGCAATTCTTCCCCAACGGCTACGCCGCCATGCGCTGGCTCGCCGCGAGCGCCGGCACACGCGAGATGGGCATTACGCAGATCACGGAAATCCTGGCCAACGACGGTGTCACATATGTCGGCCCGCTGCCGAACGAGTTGCAGATGAAGGCGGTGTATTCGGCGGGGCTGGCGGCGCGGGCACCACATCCTGAAGCGGCCAGAGATTTTCTTGCGCGCCTCACCGCGCCGGCGGCGCGTCCGATCCTGGCGCGGGCCGGCTACGAGTTTGCTGACTGATACCGCCGCCGGCGGGCTGGACCGGCCCGGCGCTTCTGCTACACTCACAGGCCAACTGGTA
>MERG01000181.1:2001-8377 GCA_001771985.1 Betaproteobacteria bacterium RIFCSPLOWO2_12_FULL_62_13
GCCTGGGAATACCTCGGGCCCGACGGCCCGGGACCGGGCTTTTTCCCGCTGTGGTACGGCATGGCGATCATCGCGCTCGCGCTGCTCCTGGTCGCGACCGGCGTGGCGCAACGGGCGCGCGAGCCGGCAGCGGGGGGCGTCAACTGGCGGGAGATCGGCAGGGTCGTTATGGCGTGGTTGGGGCTCGCGGCATGCGTGGGCCTGCTCAAGATCCTGGGTTTCCTGCTCGCTTTCGGGCTGTTCAACTTCTTCCTCATTGCCGTGATGTATCGCCGCCCGGTCGTTCGTGCGCTTGCCGTGGCCGTGGGCATGTCGGTCGGCTTCTATCTGCTGTTCCCGCTGGCGCTCAACGTTGAGCTGCCCACCGGCTGGCTGGGATTTTGAAGAACGGGCGTTTAGTGTTGAGTGTTGAGTGGAGTAAAGTTTCTTGGAAGCGCCCTAACCAGCACCTGGCACTTAACATTGAACTCTAAACTCTAAACTCTAAACTCGAAACTCTAAACTCGAAACTCTAATTACTGACAGCATGGACGTCCTCGCAAATCTCGCGCAAGGATTCGCCGTCGCGCTTTCGCCGTTCAATCTGCTGTGGTGCTTCATCGGTGTGTTCCTCGGCACCGTGATCGGCGTGCTCCCGGGGCTGGGTCCGGCGGCGACGATCGCGATGCTGCTTCCGCTCACCTTCAGGATGGACCCGACGGGCGCCATCATCATGCTCGCGGGTATTTACTACGGCGCCAAATATGGAGGTTCCACGACGTCGATCCTGCTCAACGTGCCGGGCGAATCGGCCTCGGTCGTCACCTGTTTCGACGGCTACGAAATGGCGAAACGCGGGCGCGGGGGGCCGGCGCTCGGCATTGCTGCGATCGCGTCCTTCGTCGCGGGCACCGTCGGCGTGCTCGGCCTGATGCTCGTCGCGCCGCCGCTTGCGAAGTTTGCGCTCTCCTTCAGTTCGCCCGAATACTTCGGGCTGATGTGCCTCGGGCTCGCCATGGTGGTGCTGCTCGCCGGCAAGTCGCTCACGAAGGCGCTGCTCGCGATGCTGGTGGGACTGTGGATTGCCGGCATGGGAACCGATCTTTTCACTTCGACCTCGCGCTTCACCTTCGGGCGCATGGAGCTGCTCGACGGCATTGATTTCGTGGTAGTCGCGATCGGAGTATTCGCGCTGGGCGAGGTGCTCGGGAACATGGAACTGCGCGAGGGCGGGCGGATGCTGCCAGTGCCGAAGGGGCTGCGCAAGCTGCTGCCCAACTGGCAGGACCTCAAGGATTGCCGCTTCGCCTTCCTGAACGGATCGGTGATCGGCTTCGTGATCGGGGTGCTGCCGGGTGCGGGTTCGACCATTGCGTCGTTCATCTCCTACGGCGTCGAGAAGGCGGTCTCCAGGCACCCAGAAAAGTTCGGGACCGGTGTCGTGGAGGGTGTCGCCGCGCCCGAGGGCGCCAACAATTCCGAGACCGGCGGCGCGCTGGTGCCGCTGTTGACGCTCGGGATTCCGGGCTCGGGCACGACCGCGATTCTGCTGGCGGCGCTGATCCTGTGGGGGTTCAAGCCCGGGCCGCTCATGATCCAGGACAACCCCACGCTGTTCTGGGGCCTGGTTGCGAGCATGTACATCGGAAACGTGATGCTGCTCGTGCTGAACCTTCCCTTGATACCGCTGTTCGCGCAGATCCTGCGCCTGCCGCCGTACCTGCTCTACCCCGTGATCTTCGGCATCTCTCTGGTCGGCGTCTACAGCGTCTCGAGCAGCCTGTTCGATGTGTGGATGCTGGCGGCGTTCGGGCTGCTCGGCTACGCGATGCGCAAGCTCGACTATCCCGCGGCGCCGCTGATCCTCGGGCTGGTGCTGGGCGACAGCATGGAACGGGCGCTGCGCCAGTCGCTCATGATGTCGCAGGGTGATCTGTCTATCCTCGTCTCCCGACCCATTTCGGCGACGATGCTGTTCTTGGCGGTGCTGGTACTTGCCGCGCCGCTGTTCAAGAAGGCCAACGCATGGCGCGAGAAGGCCGTAACTTAACGAAGGAGGAATTATGAGATCAGGTTTATCGTGTTTCATTGCCGCACTCGCCCTCACGGCGATTGCAGCACCGCTCGGCGCCCAGGGCTTCAAACCGAGCAAGCCGATCGAGTTCGTCGTCCACACCGGCCCAGGCGGCGGCGCCGACGTGCTGGCACGCTTCATCGTGACCGCGATGGAGAAGGAAAAGCTGTTGCCGGTGCGCATGCAGGTTGTCAACAAGACCGGCGGTGGCGGGCTTACCGCGATGGCTTACTTGGCCGAAAAGAAGGGCGACACCCATACCATCGCGGCGTTCACCGGCCTCTGGTTCACGAATCCGCTGATGCGGGCCGAGGCCAAGTTCACGATGAAGGATCTCACGCCAATCGTGCGGCTCGTGCTGGAGCCGGCGATGATCGTGGTGAAGAGCGACGCGCCATACAAGACGCTCAAGGACTTCATCGACGCGGCGAAGAAGAACCCTGGGCAGCTCAAGCAGTCGGCCGGCTCGATCGGCGCGCGTGACTGGCTGGTGCGCCAGCTCTTGATGAAGCAGACCGGCGCGAACTGGGCCTACATCTCGTTTCCGGGCGGGGGCGAACGCATCGCGGCGCTGCTCGGCGGCCACGTCAACATGATGCTGATCGAGCCGCAGGAAGCGGGCGAGCACATCCGTGCCGGCAACCTGCGCGTGATCGTGCAGCTCTCGGACAAGCGGCTGCCGCCGTTCCGGAACGTGCCCACCATGAAGGAGGCGGGGTTTGACGCGAATGTGCCGCAGGTGCGCGGCATCATCGCGCCGCCGGGAATTCCGCGCGAGGTCCTCACTTACTGGGAAGACGTGTTCGCCAGGTTCGTGAAGACGCCGAGCTGGAGGAAGTACCTCGAGGACAACCTTTTCGTGGATGGCTTCCAGCGCAGCGCCGAGCTCAACAAGTTCATCGATGAATACTCGGAGACCACGCGCGGGATTCTCAGGGACGGCGGCGTGAAAGTCGTGCGCTAAAAGCCGAACCGCCAAGGACGCCAAGAACGCGAAGAAATACTCAGAAAATTTCAAGAGACGAAGAAGCCTCGCCGCAAAGGACGCCAAGAGAAACTGAGCGCAGAAAATGTAGGTCAGGCTGCCGCATCGGCGGCTGCCTGACGCCAAGTGGCCGCCGGGGAACGCTGCGCGTACCCCGCCCTACGTCCAGTTGTGTGACGAATTAGTCGTTCAGGACGCAGGTGACGCGTACAGCCCTGATTTCTCCATTCGCCATTCACTTCATGGAATGAACACCGCATCCCCCGCCCAGTCAGTCACCGAAATCCTCGCAGGCAAAATCGCCGCGCTCCGGCAGGAAGCGATCGCGGCCTCGGTGCGCCAGCGCGCCGAGGACTTGCTGATCGATGTCGTGGGGCTGTGTATCGCAGCCCGCAACACAGATTATATGCGCGCGCTCCTGGCCTCGGTCGATCCCGGCGGCGGCTGCACCGCGATCGGTCACGCGGGCACCTTCGCACCCGGCACCGCGGCGCTGATCAACGGCACGGCGGTGCACGGCGAAGACTTCGATGACACCTTCGAAGGCGGCCCAGTGCATTCGAGCGCGGTCGTGATTCCGGCAGTGCTCGCGGCGTGCGAACGCTTCGGCCGCGGCGGGCGCGTGGCGCTGCTCGGCATCGCCTGCGGCGTCGAGGCGCTGTGCCGCTTGTCCATGGTTGTTCCCAAAGCAATACACAAGTCGGGCTTTCATCCGACGAGCGCTCTGGGGGTGCCAGCCGCGGCGCTCGCGGCATCGGCAGCACTGGGACTGACTCCCCGGCAGACGGTGAATGCGATCGGGCATGCCGGCAGCTTCGCAAGCGGCATCATCGAGTATCTCGCCGAAGGTGCGTGGACCAAGCGGCTGCATCCGGGCTGGGCAGCGCAGGCGGCGGTGCAGGCGGCGCGGCTGGGCGAACAGGGTTTTGTCGGTCCCCGTACCGTGCTCGAGGGCATCCACGGTCTATTTAACGGCTTCGCCCGCACTGCAGAGGGCAATTACGGCGTGCTTACCGAGGGCTTTGGCGAACGGTGGTACATGGACCACATCACGTTCAAGCCGTACGCGACCGGCACCATGAATCAGCCATATGTGGATTGCGCGCTCCGGCTGCGGAAGCGCGGGATCAGGCCGGAGGAAGTGAAGGAGATCCTGTGCGAGACGGCGGAGGGCTACGTGCACCGTCTGTGGGAGCCACTCGCGTCGAAGCACCGGCCGGGCAATGAATACGCCGCAAGATTCAGCACTCCCTTTAATATTGCCATTGCTTTTGTCACCGGCGGCGCGGGGCTGTCCGCGTTCACGGGAGATACGGTGCGCGACGAGCGAACACTCGCCCTCGCGTCCAAGGTGCGCTACGTGGTGAATCCTGATGATCCCTATCCCGAAGCCTACACTGGCCACGTCCGCATGACGCTGAAGGACGGCACGGTGGTGGAAGAGCGCCAGCCTCATATCCGCGGCGGAGTCCATGATCCGCTGACGCGAGCGGAGATCGAGGGCAAGTTCCGGCGCAACTGCGAGTTCGGCGGCTGGTCGCGCGAGCGTGCGGAACGGTTCCTGGAATCCGTCCCGAGATTCTTCGACGGTCCGCTGGACCTCACGCCGCTTCGTGGTTAAAGCAGAAGTGCTTTTACCGCCGAGGACGCGGAGGACACGGAGGGAAAATCGGAATATACAAGATAGATCGTAGGGCGCAACAGCGCGCCGCCAGCCCCCTGGGGACACCCTGAAAAACCGCGAGTTGTGTCGCGAGCGAGCGCAGCTTGAGCGAGCGAGGGTGATGCAAATCAATCCGTTGTGCACATCAGTCCATGCGACGTCGTACGCCAAAATACGTTAATCAGAGCTTCCTTGGGCCGCATGGGAGGCAATGAAGCTCTCGATCAGCACCCCGTGCAGCGCCCAGGCGCTCGCGCGGCTCGCCCCGTTCTCGCAACGCTATAGCGTCGGCGTGGATGCTCCCGCTCGATCGTGCGTCGATCGACCCGGATGCGGCAATGGTCGTCCGATCGGTCGCCCTCAGCGATCGACCGTAAATTTGACCCGGCATTCGATTCGGTGCATCATGACTGCAACTTTTCTGCTGTCTTGATGCCATGAGAACGACAGTCACTCTCGATCCAGACGTCGAAGCGCTGCTGCGCAAGGCCATGCGCGCGCGCGGGGAGCCTTTCAAGCAGGTGCTGAACGCCGCCATTCGCGAGGGTTTGACCGCCGCTCGGCGAAAAGCGGCCAGGCCGTTCAGGCAGCCGACTTTCGACATGGGCGCGCCGCTGGTCGATCTGACCAAGGCTCTTTCGCTCGCGGCCGAGCAGGAGGACGCCGAGACTGTCGCCAAGATACGGGATCGCCGCGCGGGCCGATGAAGCTGCCAGACGTGAATGTGCTGCTTTTCGCGGTGAACAAGGTCAGCGTCGAGCATGAACAGGCGCGGAGCTCGCTGGAATCGGCGTTTAACCAGCCGGGAGGCGTGGGTCTGGCGTGGGTGGCGCTGCTGGGCTTTGTCCGCCTCGCCACCCGGCGCGGAGTATTCTCGAAACCCCTCAAAGTGGAGGATGCGCTTTCGGTTGTTCAGGCCTGGCTCGCAGATCCGCGGGCAACCGTGCTGCATCCGACGGAACGCCATGCTCGAGTTCTCGCGCGGCTTCTGATCGCCGCAGGCACCGGCGGCAATCTCACCACGGACGCCCACCTGGCTGCGCTTGCCATCGAACATGGCGCCACGCTGGTTTCCTTTGACCGCGATTTCGAACGCTTCAGCGGCCTTGCGTTCGAAGCGCTCGGCGCATAGAGGAGTCGCCTCTAAACTCGTAGTTCTGGGGCCCGTAGTCGGGCCGCGCCTTATCGGCGTACCGCTTTCCGCCCGAGTCACGCTCAAGTTTGGAAAACGCCCGAAGTAGCGATCGGCCGGTCACCGTTTGCTGCCCCCGTGCTGCAGGCAGCGCGCCGCGATGCGCGTAGACGAGGGTATTGGTGTCGACGGCGATCACCCGCCGCGTCCCTTATAGGCCAGCTCCCCCCGCCGCGCCAACTCGCGTTCCTCGCTTCCGCGCTCAAGCCCTGTCCCTTGCTCGAATTTCCCGATCTTTTGCGGTGATCGATTCACGAATTGCCGGTGCATCCATCGCAACCGAAGTAATCGAGCCCCCCTTTTTCTCCATGGCCCGATCCCGTCATGGGCTTGTCAGGCAGCGAGCCGCAGAACTCGTAGGGCGGGAAAGCGTAGCGCATCCCGCCGATCGCGTTGCCAGATTCCTCGCTCGCCTTTCATGTGCCGCCGCGGGACAACTACTTAGTGCTTGCAAGAAAATCTCTGAATTCCTTATTTCGCAAA
>MERG01000182.1:0-183 GCA_001771985.1 Betaproteobacteria bacterium RIFCSPLOWO2_12_FULL_62_13
AACTCGGATAGCCTCAACTTATAACCTTCTTGATTCCTCTGTGATCTCTGTGATCTCTGTGATCTCTGTGGCGAATCGAATTTGAAAGTCTCTGAATTCCTTCTGCGGACGCTCGAAGCGAACGGCGTCCACCATATCTTCGGCAACCCCGGCACGACCGAAATCCCGCTGGTGCGCGCGTGC
>MERG01000182.1:240-5992 GCA_001771985.1 Betaproteobacteria bacterium RIFCSPLOWO2_12_FULL_62_13
ATGGCCGACGGCTACGCGCGCGCGACGCGCTCGCTTGGTGTAGTTAACCTGCACGTCGCGCCGGGACTCGGCAACGGCATGGGAGCGCTCTACACCGCCGGCATCGCGGGCACCCCGCTCCTCGTACTGGTCGGTGGCCAGGACCGGCGTTTTCTCCACACCAATCCGATTCTGTGGGGTCCGCTCGAAAAAATGGCGAGCTCGGTCTGCAAGGCGGTATTCGGCCTCAACACGCGCTACGACGCGGCAGCCGATATGCGCCGCGCATTGCGCGCAGCGCTGACGCCGCCCTACTCACCGGTCGCGCTGATCTGTCCGCCCGACCTGCTGGAGCAGGAAATCGACGCCCAACCCGCGAAGATCACGGCGCCGCAACTCGCGGCACTCGCCACCGATGAGGCGCAGCGCTTCGCACGATTCTTGTCGCAGGCGCAGAGTCCGGCGTTGATCGCGGCGGAAGATGTTCACTGGAACAATGCCGGTGCGGACCTGGAAAAACTGGCAATGCTGCTCGGCACACCGGTTTACGCCGCGCCCTACACCGGTGTTCTGCCGATTTCGAGCAGTTCACGCAGCTACGCCGGCTACCTGCCGCCGAGCATGAAGCAGATCGCGGAAAGGCTCGCGCCGCACGACGCGCTGCTCTTCGTCGGTGGCCGGGGCTTACGCACTACGCTCTACAGCGAAGCGAAACTTGCGCAGCGCAAAGCGTGGATCGGCAACGATCCCAGTGTGCTCGCCGCCGACGGAGAATTCGAACTTGCCTGCATCAGTGACGTGCGTGGCGCGCTGCGGGAGATTGCGCAGTTCGTCAGTTCGGCGCGTCGCAAGCGGACTGCGACTTCATTGTCATTGCGCCCGGAAGTTGCTGTACCCGCAAGGCAGGCCAACGTTATTCATCCGTCGCGCGCCATCCACGCCCTGCTTGAAAAATTTCGCGATGCGCTGTGGGTGGACGAATCCGGGCTATCGACTTCCGACGTGCGGCAATGGATGCAGCTTCGAGCCGGCGAATACCTCATCAATGGCAGCGGCGGCATCGGCTGGGGGCTCGCGGCCGCCGTCGGCGCGGGGATTGGGAATCCGGAACGGCAGGTGATGGCGGTCATCGGCGATGGTTCGGCGCTCTATGCGTCCGAAGCGTTGTGGACCGCTACACACCACGGCACAAAGATGCTGCTGGTGATCCTCTCCAACCGGCGTTACGCCACGCTCAATGAGGCGGCGGGACGGCTCGCGGGCGGCACGCTCGAATCTTTCACCATCGAGCCGCCGGTGATCGACTTCAGCGGCCTGGCAACCCTCTACGACTGGGACTACACACAGGCTTCGACAGAGGATCAGCTCGACATTTTCCTCGCGGCAATTGGCCGGGGTATCAAGCGCAACACGCTGCTCGAACTAAAACTCGACCCCGCATTGAAGCCGGTCACCGCCTCGCGGCATTTCTAGCGTAATCAGTCACTGTAGCCCGGAAGAAGCGCAGCGGATTCCGGGGATTTGCGTCCCGGATTTCATTTCATTCCATCCAGGCTACACGCTTTACGGAGCGAGGAGAATGAATGACAAGGACCGTCATTCCGGACGCGCGGTGCGCGATCCGGAATCCAGTATCCGAATTGACCATGCCTGGATTCTGGCTTGCGCCAGAATGACGTGAAGAGACTTACGCCAAGGCCATTGCACCATCGTGCTAGGCCGGCTTTACGAACCCCGGTGGCAGGGTTTCCTCGAATGAGCGGCGGCTGGTGATGCCGGCATGCCAGCGCGCGAGTTTCGGCGCGCGGCTCCGCCAGTCGTGCGGATAGCGGAAATCCGTGTACTGCAACGCCACGCCGAATACCAGATCGGCGAGCGTGAATCGGTCGCCCACGAGAAAATCACCACCCTTGAAAGCGTTTTCTCCGACGCCCACCGCGCGGTGGATGCGCGCCTCCTCGCGCGCCAGCTTCTGCGGCATCTGCTTCTCTTCAGGCCGCCGCGTTTCCAGGACGCGCGCGATGGCCGCGTCGATGATGCCGTTGCCGAGCGCCTGCCACCACTGCGACTGCCAATAGCCGGCAGCGTCCTTCGCCTCGATGGACTTTCCGTCCACCTGGTCGAGGTAATGCACGACCATCACTGATTCGAAGAGATAACTTCCCGGCGCGATCTCGAGCACGGGGACCTTGCCCAGCGGGTTGCGGGCGGGAATCGGGCTGTCCTCGGGCCACGGGTCTTCGACGACGTACTCGCATGGCAGATTTTTTTCTCTTACCAGCACCCGCGCTTTGCGCGCGTAGGGCGAGGTGAGCGAACCGTACAGTTTCATCGGCAATCCTCCAGTGGCATCGGCCAAGAAAACACGGACATTGTAACCGCGCGCGGTCGAAGCCGATTGACCGCAAGCGACCGCTATCCTAACATTCGCCTGTCCGGACCAGTTAGCCAAACGCAAGTCGCGCGAGCGGCGCGTCGCAGCCTCAATCCCCAACAAATGATCGGCCCCGGGAGCATCTTATGACGGCAGACACCGCAAGCACCGAACTGGTCATGGTTCGCGTGGAGAATCGTGGCACAGACGGGCATGTGGGTCACGTGACCGCAAACAATCCCAGTAAGCGCAATGCACTGGGCATCCCCGGCAAGCGTGCTATCGCCGAGGCCTTCAAGAAACTGTCCCATGATGATTCGCTCCGAGTGGTCGTCCTGACGGGGGCAGGCGACAAATCGTTCATCGCCGGCGCCGACATTGCTGAAATGAAAGACCTCACCGCCGCGCAAGCTGAAGAAGAACACACGCTTACGCACCTCGCGTGCGATGCCATACGCATGTGCCCTGTCCCCGTCATTGCGCGGATCAACGGTTATTGCTTCGGACTGGGCATGGAGTTGGCCGCGTCCTGCGATATGCGCGTCGCTGCCGATCATGCCAAGTTCGGCATGCTCGAGGTCCGCGTGGGCATTCCTTCCGGCATGGAAGCCGTGCTTCTGCCAAGGATCATAGGATGGGGAAAAACATCGGAACTCGTGTTTACCGGCGACCATATGGACGCGCAGGAAGCTTATCGATGCGGCTTTATAGAGAAGCTCGTGCCCTCGGCCGACCTCGATCGGGCCGTCGAGAAATGGATTGCATCGATTTTCGCCGGGGGTCCTCGTGCAATCCGTCTCCAGAAGGCGCTGATGCGAGACTGGGAGCGACTGTCCGTAGATGAGGCGATTCAAGCCGGCATCCGCGCCTGCGTTGAAGCGCGCCGCACTGATGAGCCTAAACGGTTGATGGAAGCGTTCCTCAATCGAAAGAAGAGCGGGTGATTGGTGAACGGTGAACGGTGAATAGACTGAAGCAAAGTCTCAGCTCTGCGATTCGCACCGCTCACTGCTCACCGCTCACTGGTTACTATTCACTATTCACCATTCACCAGTCACTGATTCTTTATGTATCTGCTGGAACACGACGCGAAGGAGTTGCTCGCGCGGCACGGCATTCCGGTTCCCGCCGGCTGTCTAGTCGAATCCGCTCCGGCCCTGGCAGAACGCGAATTACCACCTGGTCCGTGGGTTGTGAAAGGCCAGGTCGCCGCGGGCGGGCGCGGTAAAGCAGGCATCATCAAGAAGGTAACTACCCGCGAGGACGTCACAGCGCATACCTCAGCAATTCTCGGCGCCACCGTTAAGGGCCGGCGCGTCGGCGCGGTTCGCATCGAACAGAACGCGGGTCCCGCGGACGAGGCCTATCTCGGTTTTTTGCTGGACGCGGCCGCAGGAGCGGTGCGCGTCATCCTGTCCGCACAAGGCGGGATGGACATTGAAGCGTTGCCTCGCGATTCGATTCACACCGATACCGCTGCAGCCGAGCCTGATGCCATCGCCGCCTGCGTGCAGCGGCTCGCGCAGTGGGTGGGCGGCGTCAAACGAGCTGCGCTGACCGAAGCGGGAGAACGCCTTGCCCGGATTTTTGTCGAGCGCGAAGCGCTGCTGATCGAGATCAACCCGCTCTTCGTGCGCGCCGACGGCACCTGGGTCGCCGGCGATGCGAAGATGGTCACCGACGACAATGCCCTCCCCCGCCAACCCACTTTGAGCAAGCTGATCGAATGGCGCGCTGCGGCTTATCCCGAAACCGCGTTGAAGCTCAAGCACGGATTCGACTACGTGGTGGTCGACCCTGAAGGCGAGATTGGGCTGCTTACGACCGGCGCCGGGCTGTCGATGATGCTGATCGACGAATTGCGCGCTGCGGGGCTGAAGCCATACAATTTTCTCGATATCCGGACCGGCGGGTTGCGGGGCGAGATCACGCGGCTGGTCAGCGTGCTCACCTGGATCGCCGCCGGAGCGCATGTGCGGGTAGTGCTCGTCAACGTCTTCGCGGGCATCACGGATCTCGGTGAGTTCTCGCGGCTGCTGGTGAAGGCGATCGAGCAGGTGCCGCAGCTCAAGGCGCCGGTCGTGGCACGCCTGGTCGGCAACGGGCTCCCCGCGGCGCGTGAAGTCCTGTCGCAAGCGGGGATCAAGCTTTACACCGAACTCGATGACGCACTGATGTCAGTGCGTCATCACCTGGCCAAACAAAAATGAAAAAGGGGCGAATGAATTGTGTGTACTTTGATGCCTTTTTCTTTCGTTTTTCCGTCGCGGTTGATGGGCGTTTCTTGACAGTCCACCTACACGCTCGAACAATGAGATGAGTCTCAATCCTCGAATAGACGGAAAAACGCCGGTCATCGTCCAAGGCATCAGCGGCCGCGCCGGTCGGCTGCACAGCCGCCTGATGCGCGAATACGGCACGAACATCGTGGGTGGCGTGTCGCCGAAAATGGAAACCCGCGAAATCTACGGCGTTCCGCTGTTTCCCGACTGCCGGACGGCCGTCAAAGCAACCGGGGCGACCGCCAGCGTCGCGCTGGTCGGCGCAATGCAATTGCTGGACGCGATAACGGAAGCCGTCACCGCGGGAATCCGCTACATCGTGACGCCAACCGAGGGCACGCCGGTGCACGACGCGCTCAAGGCGCAGCATCTTACGCGCAAGGCCGGCGTAGTGTGGATCGGCGCCTCGACTCCCGGGATGGCGGTGGCGGGGGAATCCAAGCTCGGTTTCCTGCCGGATGAGTCGCTGCGTCCCGGACCCCTGGGGCTCATGTCGAAATCCGGCACGCTCTCGTATGAAGCGGGTTATCGTCTGGCGCGGCGCGGCGTCGGCACTTCCGTGTGGGTCGGGGTGGGCGGCGATCCGGTGAAGGGCACGCGGTTTGCCGATCTTGTGCCTTTCTACGCCACCGATGAACAAACCGCCGGCCTGCTGATCATCGGCGAAATCGGCGGCCACGACGAGGAAGATTTTGCCGCGGCGCTGACCGCGCATCGATTCGAGAAGCCGGTATTTGCGCTGATCGCAGGGCGCAGCGCGCCCGAAGGCGTCACCATGGGCCACGCCGGCGCGCTCGTCCATGGCAGCCACGGCACATTCGAAGCCAAGCGCGCGGCGCTCGAAGCCGCCGGCGTCACCGTGTTCGGCTCGCTCAACGAGATGGTCGCCGGGGTTTGTGCGCGCCTGCGCTAATCAGACAAGCAGATAGCCGCAGAGATCACAGAGGACACAGAGGAAAGTCGGGAAATTTGTAATTTTGTTAGAAGCGGTCTCACAACTCCCTTCGGCGCGTTTACCCCCTTCGACGAAGCTCAGGACGGGCCTCGACTTCGTCCCGTTCGTCCCGAGCGTGGCGCAGCAAAGTCAAAGGACGAACTGAAAGGAAGTTTATCCGGA
>MERG01000182.1:6002-6835 GCA_001771985.1 Betaproteobacteria bacterium RIFCSPLOWO2_12_FULL_62_13
TGAAAGGAAGTTTATCCGGAACGTTACCCCGTTCATCTCTCTCCTCGGCGCTCCGCTCCGCAGTTTATGTCAAGCCTGGTCCCAGCTCATCCCTCGACTTCCTCGCTTCGCTCATACGCTCGGGACGAACGGGGATGAAAGCGAGAGACTTAAGACGAGGAGGATGAAGCGAAGCCTGTCCCGAGCGCAGTCGCGGGCGGCTCGGAGCGAACGGCATTTTTGAGATGGCCTGTATGCACTCTTATCGCGCTACGCCGTCCGGGCCTTGATATCCGCCTCGGTCACTTCGCCCATGTACACGTAGCCGGTCTCCTCGACACTCCCCGCTCCGACGTAGAGGCCGATCGCCTCAAGCGGCTCGGTCTTGCTCAGGTTGTACATGAAGTGCTCGACGCCCTTGGGGATGTAGTGGACGTGGCCACCCCGCACTTCGGCGCGGTCCGGGCCCGCGCCCACCAGCCCGTGGCCGCGGATCACGTAGTAGAGCTCCTCGCAGTTGTCGTGCCGGTGCTTCTTGTGGAGGGCGCCGGGCATGAACTTCGCCCAGAAAAGAGCGGTCGGGCTCCCGTTGTGGCGCCCGATGGGGACGCGGAAGTCGGTGATGCTCCAGCCGTCCTCCACGCTCATCTGCGAGGGCTTCACGTCTTCGATGTGGATGAGGATGCCCTCGCTGAACGTCTTGCCCCTGGGCATCTTGAGGTCCGCCTCGGTTACGGGGCCGCGGAACTCGTAGCCGGTGTCCTCGACACTCTTCGCGCCGACGTAGAAACCGATGACGAGGCCTTCCTCGTTCTTCGTTTCGTTGAAGAAGAAGTGCTCCGCCCCCTTGGGCA
>MERG01000183.1 GCA_001771985.1 Betaproteobacteria bacterium RIFCSPLOWO2_12_FULL_62_13
CGATCTTCACGCCCATGTGGCCCAGTCCGCCGAGACCGACCACGCCGACTTTCTTGCCCTTGGTGACGCCCCAGCGGCGCATGGGCGAGTATGTCGTGATCCCGGCGCACAGAAGAGGCGCGGCTCCGGCGAGATCGAGGTTGGAGGGGACGCGCAGGACAAAGCGTTCGTCGACTACCACACTATCGGAGTAGCCACCGTGGGTGACGCCTCCGAGGTGCTTGTCCGGGGAGTTGTAGGTGAGGGTCATGTTCAGGCAGAACTGCTCAAAGCCAGCCCGGCACTCGGGGCAGGTGCCGTCCGAGTCGACCATGCAGCCGACCCCAGCGAGGTCGCCGGGCTTGAACTTGGTGACTGCGGAGCCGACCCTGATGACACGGCCGACGATCTCATGGCCGGGGACACAGGGATAGACAGTGGGCATGATACTGCTCCACTCGTTACGGGCCTGGTGGAGATCGGAGTGGCAGATGCCGCAGAAGAGGATTTCGATCTGCACGTCGCGCTCGGTTGGATCGCGCCGCGGGATCGTGGCGGAGGCCAGTGGCGATGTCGCACTGGCAACGGAGTAAGCCTTCGCGTTGTACATGGATTGATGCTCCTATTGGGTTCCTACTTGAAGATCGGTGCCGTTCATCAGGCCTTCACCTGCTCTGCGCTGATCGGCAGGCGGCGCACGCGCTTGCCGGTGGCCGCGGCGATCGCATTGACCACGGCCGGCGCCACCGGCGGCACGCCGGGCTCGCCGATGCCGGTGGGCTTCTCGGCCGAGGGCACGATGTGCACCTCGACCTTCGGCATCTCGTTGATGCGGATCGGCGCGTAGTCGTGGAAGTTCGACTGCTCGACCACGCCGTCCTTGAGCGTGATCGCGCCGTGCAGCGCCGCCGACAGCGCGAAACCCACCGAACCTTCGACCTGCGAGCGCACGTTGTCGGGATTGACGACGATGCCGCAGTCGACGGCGCAGACGATGCGATCGACCTTGACGCTGCCATCCGGCTTGACGGTAACTTCGGCCACCTGCGCGACGTAGGTGTTGAAGGACTCGTGCACGGCGACGCCGCGCCGGAGGCGCCGGCCTTACGCAACTGTTCCCACGAGTTGGCAATCGCCGTGCTGCCGCCGGTGCCCTGGGCTGCGCCCCAGGACAGGTTGTTGTAGCGCCTGGCATCGGCCGGTGCGCCTTCGACGCGCACCTGCGACCAGGCCGCGTCCAGCTCCTCGGCCACGATGGTGGCGAGCCCCGTATACGTGCCCTGGCCCATTTCGAGGTGTTTCGAGATCACCGTCACCGTGTTGTCGGCGCCGATGCGCAGGAAGGCGTTCGGCTCAAACAGACCGCCAGCGAACTGGCCGCCGGCCTTGCCCGAACCAGCCGCCGCGGCGGTGGCCAGTGTACCTGGCAGGTAGACCGCGAGCGTGAGTCCCGCTGCGCCCTGCAGGAAGCGGCGGCGGCTTACGTTTTCGATGCGAGTGATGTTCATGGTGCCGTCCTCCTCACGCCAGCGCCTTCGCCGCCTCGTGGATGGCGGCGCGGATGCGCACATAGGTGGCGCAGCGGCAGAGGTTGCCAGCCATGGCGCCGTCGATGTCCGCGTCGGAGGGCTTGGGGTTCTTCTCCAGCAGCGCCACGGCGCTCATGATCTGGCCCGACTGGCAGTAGCCGCACTGCACGACGTCGAGCCGGCGCCAGGCCTCCTGCACCACCTTTCCGACTCGCCCACGGCCCACGCCTTCGATGGTGACGATCTTCTTGCCGGCGGCCGCGGACACGGGCGTGGTGCAGGAGCGCACCGCCTGGCCGTCCATATGCACCGTACAGGCGCCGCACAGGGCCATGCCGCAGCCGTACTTGGTGCCGGTGAGCTTGAGGGTGTCGCGCAGCACCCACAGCAGCGGCGTGTCGGGTTCGGCATCGACGCGGGCGGTCTTGCCGTTGATGTCGAGAGTGAGCATGGGGGACTCCGATGGGTCAGGGGAATCGATGAAAATGTAGCGCTGGCGGCGGCATGCGATAAGATGGTAAATCTCGCATGGACCTATTAGAGTCACTTATTAATGCCGCGTGAAAACGTCAATGATCTCCTCGCCTTCCTCGCTGTCGCGCGAGAGCGGAGCTTCACCAGGGCGGCTGCAAAGCTCGGAGTTTCCCACAACTGCATCAATCTGCGTCTGCCAACGTATGGCGGGTTGTACGCTTGGGAGTTTGAAAAAGACAACCGCGAGCTGAAGGTGCGAGTTGATGGCCAGCTCATCTTCAACAGTCTCACGCAGAGACTCGATGCGGCATTGGCCGGCTTCGGCTTGGCGTATCTCCCGGAGGATGTGGCGCAGCCGTATCTGGCTCAAGGGCATCTCAAGCGAGTCCTTGAGGATTGGTGCCCGCCTTTTCCCCGATACCACCTCTATTACCCGAGCTGCCGCCAGTCGTCACCGGCGTTTGCACTGCTGGTCGATGCGCTACGCTATCGGGGATAACGCGGCGGCGCAGCGTGAAGCAAGGCTGCCCGCACGAACTCTAGAGCCATTCCGGCCTGCTCGAGCCCAGCACCGGCGAAGGCTTATCCCAATACGGCTTTGTTTCGGACAGGCTCAGCACTGGGGCCAGGTGCTTCAGCGTGCCGTGGCCGCCTTTGCATTCGATCATGATCGAGTCCAGCTCGGCGCGGGAGAGCCCCATATCGGGCTGCGGATACTGCACGTGGCCCTGCTTGTAGATGTACATGCCCGAGCGGCAAAGCGAAACCCGGACGTGGTAGGAGCCGCCTTCGCGCGCGCGCCGCGCGAGCGCGAGCAGCACGCCGTAGGCGCCGTTGTAGCCGGTCGTGTAGTCGCACGCTGAGGCCGGCAGGAGCTTCGGCCGCTCGTCGCCGTTGTCGAGGCAGATTCCGGTGGCGCATTGGGCGATCTGCTCCCATCCGCCGCGGTTCGAGAACGGACCGCCGTGGCCGTAGGCGCTGATCGAAAGATAGATGATTCCGGGGCGCTCTTGGGCAAGCTGCTCGGGACTCAACCCGTGCTCGTCCATGATGCCGGGGCGGTAGCCCTGGCTGAATACATCGGCATTCCGGACGAGCCTCTTGATCGTCGCCACGTCTTCGGCCTTGTTGAGGTCCAGGAAACAACTCCGCTTGCCGTGGCTGGTGTCCATGACATGCTCCGGCACCTGCGGTAGATGCTCCGCCGTCACCATCAGCACGTCGGCGCCATGCTCGGCCAGGGTGCGCGCCGCGATCGGCCCGGCGAGGATGCGCGTCAGATCGAGCACCTTGATGCCCGAGAGCGGCCGGTCGCCCTTGGGGAAGGGCATCGGGTCGCTGTCGCCGATTTTCGTGATCTCAACGAGCGGCTTGCAGGACAGCATTTTTCCGTGCGGGTGGGCTAGCCACTCCGAGTTGGAGCGCACGATCGAGCCGCAGGCGCGTGCCGCGGCGACCGCTTCTTCGAGATCGTGCGAATCCCATTGCGCGACCGCCTTGGCGACGGCGTCCGCGTTGGACTCGCACTTGAGCACGCCGATCACCCGGTCGTGGAGATGGGGCAGGTTGAAATGCGGCAGGTACCAGCGGCCGTCCTTGGTGCGCCAGGGCTGCGTGATGGAGCGCATATGCTCCATGAACGGGGACTGCACCACCTTCCAGCCGCCCCCCGGGTCCAGCTTGGTCATGAGCTTGGAGCTCTGGCAGGTGGCCGCCGCGTGACGGACGCCGATCGCGACTTTCTGGCGCCTGCCGGTCTTCATCTCGTGGATGTCGGTCACCGCGACCCCGACGCCGGCGAGGATGTTGGCCGTCGTCTCGCCGATCTTGAAGCGCGCGGAAAAGACGGGGTCATTTCCCGTGATTGTCACTTCGGCAGCCTCAGGCATTCCGCGGCCGCGAAGGCTCATGATTTCTTCGAATCCGGAGTTCACGATTTGGAATCCTCGCAATGCGATGTCCGCCCTATTTTACGGGAGGGCGGGAGATCGGGAGCGCGGGGGGCTTGGCCATCAACAAGAACAACGACCCCACGCCCGCTAGCAGTGCCAAGATTGTGAACCCCATGCGGTAATTGCCGGTCCAGTCGGCGAAGACGCCGGCGAGGATCGGCCCGCCGATCTGGCCGATCACCATGATCATGGACGACAGCCCGATGATCATGCCAATCGAGCTGCGGCCGAAGTAGTCGGCGCGCATCGCCTGCATGAAGGGCCCTCGCAGGCCCCAGGCCGTGCCGTGCACCAGCGCCGAGATCACCAGGATGACGGGGCCGGTGGCGTAGGTAAGCATGAGCAGGCCCGCCGAGTGCATCAGCATGCAGGCAGCGGCGACCAGGCGCTTCTGGTAGCGGTCGCCGATCACCCATCCCAGCATCACGCCGACGAACTGCCCGACCGTTACGAGAGTGAACACGAGCGTGGCGAGCGACAGGGTATAGCCCAGGCCTTCCTTGATATGGGTGATGGCATGCACGTTCACGGCGGTCACGGCCAGCAGGGCGAAGGCGTGGCCGAAACCCATCAGCCAGAAAGCGCTCGTGCGCAGCGCTTCGCGCGCGCTCAGGCCGTGCCGCACCGGCCCTGTCGCCGCAGGCCTGGATTCGTCCTTGGGCGCCGGCGGCACGCCGTCCACGTGCTCGCCGTGGTCCTCCGGGCGGCTGCGGATGATGCGGGCGAGCGGCCAGCCCGCGACGATCGCGAGGACACCCGCGCCGAACGCGGTCGCGCGCCAGCCGTAGGCCTGGATCGAGGCGGCGACGAGAAATACGAACAGCCCGCCGATCGCAGAGCCGAACTGTAGCGCGGAGAGCGCGCGGGCGCGGCGCTTCTCGAACCAGTGGATGATCGCCACGCCGACGATGGAGTTGCTGAACATGCTCGCGCCCAGTGCGACGACCACGAAAGCCGCGTAAAAGCCGAGCAGGGTGTCTATCTGGCTCAGCAGCATGAAGCCGATGCCGAAGGCGACGATGCCGATGCGGGCGATCGCCTGCGAGCCGAAGCGGTCCACCAGCCAGCCGAGCACCGGGCCGAGGACGGCGGCCTCCGTGGATTTCAGCGCAGCGGCGCCGGCGACGGCGGTCTTGCTCCAGCCGCGGTCCTCGACGAGGACCGCGAGATAGACGCCGAAGGCCTGGTTCAGTAGCACGCTTTGCAGGAACTGCAGCGCGCCGCCGGCGAACACGATGCGCCAGCCGTAGAAAATCTTCATGGAATGACGGCAGGATATCATGCATCACTGCCGTAAAACGAGATTCCCTCCCCCTTGACGGGGGAGGGAAGGGTGGGGGTGCAGCTAGACTCTTTTAGTCCGCAATCACAGGCTCGACCAGCTTCGCGAGCTGCGCGAGCGACTCCTGCCACCCGAGATAACACGCCTCAGCGGGAATAACGTCGGGCACTCCTTCCTGCACGATGTTCAATTCAGTCCCGCACGATACCTTCTTCAGGCTCACGGTCACCTGCATTTCGCCCGGCAGGTTCGCGTCGTCGAACTTGTCCGTGTAGCGGATGCGTTCGTTCGGTGTCAGCTCGAGATACTTTCCGCCGAAAGAGTGGCTCTTCCCGGTGGTGAAGTTGGTGAACGACATCTTGTGCGTGCCGCCGACCTTGGGGTCGAGGTGATGGACCTTGCCGGTGAAGCCGTTCGGCGGAAGCCACTTGGCCATGGCGTCGGCATCAAGAAAAGCTCGATAGACCCGCTCGGGCGCGGCACGGAGAACGCGGTGA
>MERG01000184.1 GCA_001771985.1 Betaproteobacteria bacterium RIFCSPLOWO2_12_FULL_62_13
CAAGTACAGGGAAATGGGATTCGGCACCAAGACCGGCAAGTTCGAACTTTATTCCACGCAGATGGAGGAGTGGGGCTACGATCCGCTGCCAGCGCACGTTGAGCCTCCGGAGAGCCCGTTCAGCACGCCGGATCGTTTCAAGGACTATCCGCTGATCCTCAACACTGGCGCCAAACAACCAATGTTTTGGCATTCGCAGGGCCGTCAGATCAAGGCGCTGCGCATGCTCTCACCCGAGCCGGTCGCCGAGATGCATGTGGAAACCGCCACGGCGCTCGGTATCAAGGGTGGAGATTACGTATGGATTGAAACCTTGCGCGGAAGACTGCGCATGAAGTGCATTCCCAATAACCAAATCCATCCAAAAGTGGTGTCGATACCGCACGGCTGGTGGCTCCCCGAATGGCCCGGTCCGGACCACGGCGTATTCGAGGTGTGCTCGAACGTGCTGGTCGACGATGATCTCGACAATTGCGACGTAGTACTAGGATCGAGCCCGCTTAAAGGGCTGCTTTGCAGGGTCGCACTGGCAGCGCCTCCCGAGAAGCCGCGCAATCCGTTTGCGCGACCCAGGCAGGCGGCGAAGGCAGAAACGGTTTCGTAACACCGTAACACCTATGTTTACTCGATAACATTATCGAGGTGGAGGGAATATGCTCCAAATCGACAAGATTAAGTGGGACACGGAATCGGCCGACTACCTTGCACTAGCCGACGACTGGCACGTTGTCGCGCGTTCGAAAGACCTCGCCGAAGGTCACGTCATGAAGGTGAAATTACTCGGCGTTGAACTTGTGCTTTGGCGGTCGAACGGGCAGGTGATGGCATGGAAGGATTACTGTCGTCACCGTGGTGCTCGGCTCTCGGAGGGCTGGGTGCGCGACGGCAAGCTTGTTTGCCCGTACCACGGCTGGGAATATAACTGCGAGGCCAAATGCACGAAGATTCCCGCGCATCCGAAACAGGTCCCGCCTCTTAAGGCCCGGGCGTTTTCGCATCGTGCAACAGAGCGCTACGGCTTTATCTGGGTCTCGATAGGCGATCCGCTGCAGGATGTGCCGCCTTTCCCCGAGTGGGAGAATACTGAATTCCGTAAGTTCTACGCCGGTCCTTATCCGTTCAAGGCAAACGCGCTGCGGGCGGTCGAAAACTTCCTCGACGTCACGCATTTCCCATGGGTGCATGCTAACCTGAACGGCGATCCGCAGAACCCGGACGAGATCGAGGACTACGAAGTTTATGTAAAGCCCGACGGCCTGCATACGAGCGAGATCATGGTTTTTCAGCCCTACGGTGATCATCGCGGCATCCCCGTGAACGCGGGCTATACTTTTCATTGCCCGCGCCCCGGCACCGCATATTTTTCGAAGCGGACAGGGGAGACCGAGCGCTTCTGTACTTTTCTGACGACTACGCCGATCGAGGAGGACGAGTGCATCGTATGGCTGATCGTCGCGATCAACTTTGCACCAGAGCTTACGCAAGAGCGAATTGATTTCCGCCAGGATCAGGTGTTCGCGCAGGATCGGCGCCAGGTCGAGGCGCAGCGCCCTTATCGCCTTCCGTTGGATCTCAGGGAAGAGCTTCATCTGCGGTCGGATAAGTTTCAAGTTGAATATCGCAAGTGGGTGAAGCGGCTTGGTGATGATGCGAACGCGCGGCGACGAAACCTTGCGCCGATTAAGACGCGCGCAAGCGCATAGGGGGAGTACAAAATGACAATAGTTGTTACCGATAACTGCCGCGGCTGCCGCTTCACGGATTGCGTTACGGTCTGTCCCGTGGCCTGCATCCATGCTGACGACGACATGGTGTACATCGACAACGGTGTGTGCATCGATTGCATGGCGTGCATCCCGGTGTGCCCGGTTCAAGCCATTTTTTCCGCCGATGAATTGCCTGGAGACCAGCAGCACTGGATCCAGATCAATGCCGAGCGCGCGGCGGCGCTTCCCGTGATCGATGCCAAGCAAGACCCCTTGCCTGGTGCGGAAGAGCGGCGCGCCGAGCTCGGCTATGCAGTGACTAGCGTTTCGCAGGATTGATCACGAGGCCCGGCTGCGATCAGCGCTCAGGGGCAATCCGTTTCCCATCGAGAAGAAAATGCACACCGCTACCACCCAGTTCAAGGATCTTCGGGCCTGGCTTGCCCATCTAGAGGAGAAAGGGCTGCTCAAGCACGTGAGCGCACCGATAGACAAGGATTGGGAACTGGCGTGCATTACGCGCCAGGTAATGCGCGAATCTCCGGAACGCCGCTACGCGCTGCAGTTCGACAACGTAAGGGGATTCCGGACCCCCGTCGTGACGAACTCAATCGGGGCCACGCGCGAAATGTACGCGATGGCGCTTGGCATTCCGATTGTGAACGGAAAGATCGACAAGTCGGCAATTCATACAAATTGGGTGCGTGCGCTCGCGAACCGGGTGCCGGTAAAGGAGGTGGCAGCGAAATCCGCGCCGTGCAAAGAAAATGTCCGGAAAGGAGAAAAGGTAGATCTGACCGCTTTCCCCATTCCGACCTGGACTCCTGGAAAAGACGCTGCACCTTATCTGTCCGCTGGCTGTGTGATTCAGAAGGACCCTGAGACCGGCATTCAGAATTGTGGCGTTTATAGGGGAATGGTTCAGGGACCAAACCGGGTCGGGGTGCTGATCCAGGCAGCCAAGGACTCCTCGATCATTCATCAAAAATACGAGTCCCAGAACCGTCCGATGGATATTGCGGTGGTGATCGGCCCGCCGCCGTATGTCGCCATGACGGCGGTGGGCCGTGTGCCGTATGGTGTTGATGAGCTCACCGTATCGGGAGGCCTCGCTGGAGAACCGGTCGAAGTCGTGAAATGTGAAACGGTTGACCTGATGGTGCCGGCCCATGCCGAGATGGTGATTGAAGGTGTCGTGCAGCCTGGCATCCGTGAGCCGGAAGGGCCTTTCGGCGAGTTCTTTGGACACATGGGCCCGCAGATTCGATCGCCGGTGATCGAAATCACTGCGCTCACTTACCGTGATGGCACGATCCATCAGGGTTTTCAGGAACAGATGCCGCCCTCCGAGGGAAGCTGCATCAAGGATATTGCGATGGAGTCGCTGCTGCTTGGCGCGCTCAGCGGCGCGGGTATTCCTGGAGTGCTCGACGCTTATGTCCACCCGATGTCGTGCCAGATGCACGTCGTGGTTCGCATCAAGCCGCAGTTCCCGGGGCATGCGCGCACCGTGATGAGCGGCGTATGGACCGCGTATCCGAATCGCTCAAAACTCGTGATCGTCGTCGAGGACGACTGCGACATCTACGACGATGACGACGTGCAATGGCACCTCGCCACGCGTGTCCAACCGCAACGGGACATCGTGGTATGGCACGACGCGACGGGCATAAGCCTTGACCCTTCGATGCCGCGCGAGACCTGTAACTACGGTAGCAAGCTTGGCATCGACGCGACCCGTAAGCATGCATATCCCGAGCGGTCGGCGCCATCGAAGGACCTGCTCGACCGGGTGATACGCGATTGGTCGAAATACGGACTGCCGCCGCTGTCGCGCTAGAGTGAATTCCAGCAACGTAGAGGAGAACTTTATGAAATCGATTTTACGAGTCATGACGTTAGGCGCCCTCGTATGGCTTACCATGCCCGCAGGCGATGGTTTCGGCCAAGCTTATCCAACGAAAGCAGTCAGCATGGTGGTGCCTTTCCCGCCCGGTGGTCGCACCGACTTGACTGCGCGAGTCGTAGCGCAGTATCTGCCGAAGCATCTGGGTCAGCCCGTGGTGGTCGTGAATAAACCAGGTGCTGGGGGGGTGCTGGGCGCGAAAGAAGTCGCAGCGGCAACGCCCGACGGCTATACGCTCGGTTTTTTCTCAACTGCGGTAGTCACCGCTCAGTATACGGTTCCGACGCCGACCGACCTCAAGGATTACGCGGCGGTAAGCATCGTCAACGTCGACCCCGCCGCACTCGCGGTGAAGTTCGATGCGCCGTGGAAAACGCTCGCCGAGCTCGCTGAGTACGGCCGCAAGAACCCGGGCAAGGTGCAGATCGGCATGATCCCCGGTGCCTCCGCGCAGATCTTCGCCGGCGGAT
This sequence comes from Betaproteobacteria bacterium RIFCSPLOWO2_12_FULL_62_13, assembly GCA_001771985.1. Classification (GTDB taxonomy): domain Bacteria; phylum Pseudomonadota; class Gammaproteobacteria; order Burkholderiales; family SG8-41; genus DSOT01. The sequence continues at coordinate 4,083 of MERG01000184.1, forward strand.
TTGCACAGGCGGCACGCATGCAGGCGATATTCGTTCCGTTCAAAGGCGATGCCGACGGCGTCGTCGCGCTGGCCGGAGGGCATATCGACGCACATGTCGCCGTGCCGGTGTCGTACAAGGCGCTGGCCGAGGCGCGCAAAGTACGCATCCTTGGCCTTGCCGCCGCCGCTCGCTCCGCGCTGTATCGGGACCTCCCGACTTTCAAAGAGAACGGCGTCGATCTGGTGATCAGCTCGTTCCACGCGGTGTTCGCGCCGAAAGCTACCTCCGGCGACATCCTTGCCGCGCTGGCTGGCGCGCTCGAGAAGACGATGAAAGAGCCGGAACTCAACGCGAAGATGAGCGCGGCGGGTCTCGGCGTCGTCTACTTGAACCGCCAGGACACTGCCGCGTTTATTGCGCAGCAGGACGGAACCTACAAATCGCTGATTAAAGACCTGGGGATGATGGTAAAAAAATAAGCGGCGCGCCGCGCAACTGCACTGCCGATGAGCGGAGAGGGAACGGAAAACAGCACGACTTTTCGAAAAGCCTTGGTATTAAGCTGACGAAGTTTGCGATGCTCACGGGACTGGCGCTGGCCGCGCTGGTGCAGGTTGCATATGCGCAAAGGTATCCGTCGAAAGCGGTGACGTTCGTGGTGCCTTACCCGGCGGGCGGCACGACCGATCTCACCGCGCGTATAAGGAGGAGGAAACCATGAGACGCTCATATCGCCGGTTTGTGCAGGTAGTCAGTGCCGTCGCGCTGCTCGCTGCCGCGGGCGGGCATGCTTTTGCCCAAGGCTATCCCACCGGTCCGATCCGCATGATCGTGCCTTTTTCCGCAGGTGGCGGCGTAGACACCATGGGCCGCATCCTCGGCCAGAAACTCACCGACAGCATCGGCAAATCCATCGTTATCGACAATCGCGGCGGAGCCAACGGCAACATCGGCACCGGGATCGCCGCGAAAGCACCCAACAACGGCTACACCCTGCTTCTTACGGGTGCAGGCATCGTCACCAACCCGAGCCTCTACAGTAAGGTTCCGTTCGATCCGGTGAAGGACTTCGATCCCATCAGCCTCCTCGCCCTCGCACCGAACATCCTCGTCGTGCATCCGTCGGTGCCGGTGAAGTCCGTCGCGCAACTCGTTGCGCTCGCAAAAGCGCGGCCGGGGGAAGTGCACTACAGCTCGGCGGGAAGCGGAAGCACGCCGCACCTCGCCGCGGAGCTCTTCAAGATCATGGCGAAGGTCGACCTGCTGCACGTCCCATACAAGGGATCGGGCCCCGCCCTCATCGGTGTCCTGAGCGGCGAAGTGAGCATCATGTTTCCCGCCGCGATCTTCGCGGTGCCTCACGTCACGGCAGGTCGGCTGAGAGCACTCGCGGTGACGAGCGTGTCGCGCCTGCCGGTAACGCCCGAGCTGCCGACGATCGCGGAATCGGGACCCAAGGGCTACGAGTCGAGCCAGTGGTACGGGGTGCTCGCGCCCACGGGAACCGCAGACGACATCCTCAACCTGCTCAACTCGCACATCGTGAAGATCATGCAGGCCGCGGACATGAAGCAGCAGCTCATCAACGCTGGCAGCGTCGCGGTCGGCAGCACCCGCGAGGAGTTCGCCGCCCACATCAGGGCGGAAATCGTGAAATGGGCAAAGGTCATCAAGGAGTCCGGCGCCCGCGTCGACTGACCTGGCCAAGCCCTAACCCGCTCAAGGAGATCGCAATGAACCAACTCACTTCGTCGCATGTAGGATATGAAACCCAGGCCCTTGCTCTTAAGAAGCGTCTCGCGAAGGTTCACCGCATTATCACGGCGGGTGGCCTGTGGCCGGTAACCAAGGGCCACGTCAGTTGCCGCGTGCCGGGCGGCGATCATGTGCTCATCCTGGGCCACATCCACTCCGAGGGCAGGAGCCTGGCC
>MERG01000185.1:0-2449 GCA_001771985.1 Betaproteobacteria bacterium RIFCSPLOWO2_12_FULL_62_13
ATTCGGCACCGGCGGCTGGATCACGATCGTGATTACCGGCCTCGTGATCGCGCTCTGCCTCGCGATCCGCTGGCATTACGATGAGACGCGCGAGCAACTGCGCAAGATCGACAAGCTGTTCACGGCGCCGGCCGTGGTGCCGGATGTTGACCATCCACCGGCGCTCGACCCGAACGCTCCGACCGCGATACTCTTCGTCGGCAAAAACCGCGGCGTCGGCATGCACGCGCTGCTGTGGGTGCAGCGGCTGTTCCCGGGTCACTTCAGGAATTTCGTATTTCTGAGCATTGGCGAGGTCGACGCGCAAAGCTACGACGGGCAGGGCGCGCTGCGCACGCTCCAATATACGATCGAGAACTCGCTGCGCTATTACGTCAATTTCTGCCACAACCACGGTCTCGCCGCGACTTCGCGCATCGGCTTCGGCACCGATCCGGTGGAAGAGCTGAACAAGCTTACCGAGGAGGTGCTGCGGGAATACCCGAACAGCGTGTGCTTCGCGAGCAAGCTCATTTTCGTGCACGACAATCTGTTCACACGCTGGCTGCACAACGAGACCGCGCTCTCGATGCAGCAGCGGCTCCATCTCAAGGGGCAGCAGATTGGGGTCCTGCCGATGAAGGTGGCGTAAAACCGGACAGCGAGCTGCCGGTTTACGTGCGCGAGTTGGAACGGACGTGGCCGTTCAACTCGCGCGGTCATGGGGCGTCAGGTGGGCAGTTTGAGTACGTATTTGGCGAGAATATTGCGCTGGATTTCGCTCGAGCCGCCGTAGATCGTGCCCGGCCGCGCGTAATAGAACGCGGTCAGCACATCGACCCCAAGGCCGTCGATGTCGAGGTCGCCCGGCATGCCGCCATACTCCTGAGCGGTCTCCAGCAATAAATCGGTGATCCGCTGCCACGTCTCCATCGCCCAGATCTTCAGCATCGAGACATCCTGGCCGAGCTCGTCGCCGCGTTTCACGATCTCGACGTAGCGGGCGTAGAGCGAAGCGAGATCGGCCATATCGAGCCTGAGCGTGGTGAATTTGTCGACGAAGCCGGGGTCGTCGAACAGACCCTTGGCGCGTGCGAGCTGCGCGAGCCGCGTCAGCGCATACTGCGGCCGGCGCGGGCTGCCGATATTGACGCGCTCGAACGACAACAGCGCCTTGGCGACAGTCCAGCCGCGGTTGAGGCCGCCGACCAGATTGGCCTGCGGCACGCGCACGTTTTCGAAGAACACCTCGCAGAATTCCTCGTGGCCGGCGATATTGCGGATCGGCCGGATAGTGATGCCCGGAGTCTTGGCATCGACCAGCAGAAAGCTGATGCCTTCCTGTTTCTTCGCCTGCTTATCGGTGCGCGCCAGCAGATAGATGTGGGTCGCGTCGTGCGCGAGCGTAGTCCAAAGCTTCTGGCCGTTGACGATGAAGTCGGTGCCGTCGGGCACGGCTGAAGTCGCGAGGCTCGCGAGATCGGAACCGGCGTTGGGTTCGGAATATCCCTGCGCCCACAAATGCTCGCCGGAAAGGATTCTGGGCAGGAAGTATTGTTGCTGCGCGCTGCTGCCGTACTTCATCAGGATCGGCCCGACCTGCACGATGCCGTGGTCGGGCGTGCGCGCCACGCCGTAACGCTCCTGCTCCTCGAACAGGATCATCAGCTTGCCCGCATCGAGCCCCATGCCGCCGTGCTCGCGCGGCCAGTTCGGCGCAATCCAGCCGTGCCGCGACAGCGTCAGATACCACTCGCGCATCTCGCGCCAGCGCGCGCGGCGCAGGATGTAGCGCAGGTGCTGCGGGTAGTGCTTCACGAAGAATGCGCGCGCCTCATTGCGGAACGCCTCGTCGCTCAGCGAATTGAAATCGGGCAGCGTCACCGGTCGCGCTCCAGGCTCATGGGTTGTCAGCCGGCGCAAGCGCGGCGTAACGCCGGCGGTGCGACGCCGCATTGCCGAGCCACGCGGAAAGTGTCATCGCGCGCTGCAGATAAAGCCCCGCGTCGAATTCGTCGGTAAAACCGATCGCGCCATGGATCTGGATCGCTTCGCGCGTAATACGCAGACCGGCGTCCGAGCAGCGCGCCTTGACGCGGCTCGCCATCACGCTGCGCTGCGCCGCGCCGGCATCCGAGTCGAACAGCGCGACCGCGTCGTCGAGCACCGCCGAGGCGAGCTCGCGCTGGATGTGGAGATCCACCGCGCGGTGCGCGAGCGCCTGGAAGCTGCCGATCGGCTTGCCAAACTGCACGCGTGTTTTCATGTAATCGACGCTCATGTCGAGCGCGCGGCCCATGACTCCGAATAATTCAGCGCCGGCCATGACCAGCGTGGTATCGAGCGCCGCCTGCAACGCCGCGCCAGCGGTCATGGCCGACGCAATTACGCAATCTTTGGACACCACGACGTCCGATAACTGCAGCCGGCCCACGAAGCGGCCGTCAGCGAGCGGCTGCAGTTCGAGCGT
>MERG01000185.1:2488-7148 GCA_001771985.1 Betaproteobacteria bacterium RIFCSPLOWO2_12_FULL_62_13
GCCGGCGGGCGTTTGCGCCGTCACCGCGAAACCGTCGGCGCCCGCTGCGCCTGCAACAAAGTTTTTGGTGCCGTTCAACTTGAATGCCGATTCGAAGGGTTCGGCACGGGTCGAGATCGCGCCGGCGTCGAGCGTCCCCGCGCGTTCCTGCCATGCGAGCGCTGGAATCAATTTTCCAGCCACCAGCCCGGCCAGCAGTTCGTGTTTGAGGCCCGCGTTGTCGCCGCGCGCAATCGCGCCGGCCGCGAGCACGGCGGCGGCCGTCAGCGGCTCCGGAACCAGCGCACGCGCCGCGCCTCCGGCCACAATCGCCATTTCGGCACAGCCGAGGCCGAGGCCACCGCAATTCTCCGGCACCAGAATGCCGAGCCAGCCGAACTCCGCCATTTGCTGCCACACCGCGAGTTCGAAGCCGGGCTGCTTGCCGCGCAAGCCGCGCGCGCGCGCGATGTCGCTGCCGCGTGCCAGGAAAGCGGCAACGCTGTCGCGCAATGCGCTGGCGTGGGAGTCGTTGTTCACCGCAGTCCGCAGATCCCGGTAGTCAGCAGCTTAGCGGTCCCGTGGCAAGCCACTGGCCTTGACCACGCGTTCCTGCCCGATCCGCCACACTCCATTTTGCTTAATGAAAGTCAGCTCCTTGATAACGCTGTCACGGAATGAATCCGAGCGGTAATCCTGACGAAAAACCGCGGTCGCATTTTCCGCGTCAGCAATTTGCACCTTTAGCGCGCTCAAGCGTATCTCGATTTTCCTGGGCCGCGACACACGACTCCGGCGCGTCTGCTCCCATTTGCTGCGGGACTCATTATCAGGTGTTTTGAACTGTTTCGCATACAAGCCGAGATAGGACTCGACATCCTGTTTCATCCATGCGCCCAGCCAGTTCTGGATGGTTTGCACGACCAGTTTTTCGTCGGACAGGGCGCCGGGCTTGGCGGGGGGCAAAAGCGATGGTTGCGTGGAAACGGGCGGTCGGATCGGTTCAACCCGCGGCACGAGCGCCGGGGCGCGCGCTCCCGGCGGCGCAGCGGATTCTGTTTTCGCGCTGGCGGAAAGCTGAAGCGGGGGCAGGATGGATTCCAGTCGCTGCGCGGCGAGCGGGACTGGTGTTGCGGCTAACGCAGTGGGTTCTGGCTCCGTCTTTGCGGCAGGTTGCGCGCGGACGGGCGGCGATTTACCTGCCGTTTCTCCTTTGACGCGCGGCTCCGTCGCGGTGACCGCAACAGCCTGCGGCGAAACGAGATCGGTCTCAAACCGCACCAACTTGTCTTGCTTGAAATACAGCGTCAGACTGCCCCGTTCGATCGGGCCGTCGCCTTTTTGATTGCGGTAGATGTAATACATGCGGTCCGGATTGAACAAATCGTTGACCAAAGGGGTGCCAAGAAGGAACCGGACTTGCGCCTTGGTCATGCCGGGTTTCAGTTTTGCAACCGCGTCCGGCGGCAGCATGTGTCCCTGTTGTGTATCGAGTTTGAGGGGAGAGATTTTTTCCTTGAGCGCGCACGAAGCGAGCAGGGCAACGCAGAGCAACAATAAGAGTCTGGGTATCACGAATGAGCTTGCGTATTTGTCAGAGGCATTATTATCGCTGACTTCACATCAACCTTCCCGTGCCCCAGTGATGCCATCCGGCCCCAAAAATCAACCCGAGAACCATGGTCAGCAATCCTCCAATGATAAACAGGATGAATAATGCCGGAATGGCGGCCACAGCCCATTTGACCATCAGGATCACCATGGATACGAACGGGATCTTGATGTCGGTCACAACCACTTCGCGTTTATCGTCGGCCATCGTCGGTCTCCGTTAATGGTTGATCATTTGCATCAGCCGATCCAGCAATTACCCTTATTATTACGCTTACTTAAGGGTAATTACCCCTTCTTCCGCCACTTGGCGGCCGGCCCGCGCCCCTTGCACTCAACCGCGCCTGCGGCCTGCTGCTCGCGCAGGGCCTTCAGACGTTGCGGTGACTGGCGCGTGTAAAGCTCCTGCTTGCCGCGAAATTCGCCGAGGTCAGAGAGATACCAAGCCGCGGTCGGATGGACTTGCTGTGTCCTGCTCTGGAATAGGCGCAAAGTGTTCATATTGATCACCCTTTGATTCGATAGCCCATCGCTCGATACCCGCGTTGGCGTTTATCCCACATTCTCAGCAATATTGGGTGGCCATTATCCACAAAGTCGATGATCCGCACGTCGGTCTTGGTGGCGTGTTCGCGGTGCAAACGCCCTGCGTACTGCTGTAGCGTGCCTTTCCAGGAAATCGGCATCGCCAGCACCAGAGTGTCCAGCGGCGGATGGTCGAAACCCTCACCGACCAGTTTCCCGGTGGCAAGCAGAATACGAGGTGCATCGGGTGGCAAGGCGCTGAATTCCGTAATCAACGCGGCGCGCTTCTTCCCCGACATCCGCCCGTGCAATACGAACTGAAGCGGCACCCTTCCATCAAGAGTGGCCACGATGGCATCCAGATGATCGGTGCGCTCGGTCAGCACGAGCACCTTCCGACCCTGGTTGAAGGCGCGCTCAATTTCAGCAGCAATTGCTGCAGTGCGCTCCAGATCATTGGCAATATGGCGGAAAACGTCTTGAATGCCTGCTTCCTGCGGTAGGTCGATTCGCTTGTGCAACGAGTGCGGAACAACTTCCAGATCGTGCGGTGCACCCGCTGGCTTGACTGCCGTGTGACGGATTGGCCCGCACTGCATGAAGATGATTGGCTGCTGGCCATCACGACGAATCGGCGTGGCGGTGAGTCCAAGCACGTATTTCGCCTTTACCCGCTTCAAGATTGCATCGAACGACACGGCCCCGACGTGGTGACACTCGTCGACGATAACTTGTCCATAACTTTCGACCAAAGGGTTAACCTCGCCCTTACGCGACAGGGACTGCATCACAGCTATGTCAATCCTTGCTGTTGGTTTGGCCTTGCCTCCGCCAATGGTGCCAATCACACCCTTGCCGACATCAAGGAAGGACTGCAGGCGTTCCTGCCATTGCTTGAGCAATTCAGTGCGATGTACCAGCACCAGGGTGTTGACGCCACGCCGGGCAATCATTGCCGCGGCGGTCACCGTCTTGCCGAAAGCCGTCGGCGCGCAAAACACTCCGGCATCGTGACGCAACATCGTGGCCACGGCCGCTTCCTGATCGAGTCGCAGCGTCCCGGTAAAGCCTACGTTAAGTGCGTCGCCTTCGAATCGCTCATCGCGCAGATCACAGCGGATACCATTGTCCCTCAGCAATTCCTGTGCAGCATCCAGACAGCCGCGCGGTAGTGCGATGTGGTTCGGGAAGTTTTCCGCGCAACCGATCACACGGGGCTTGTCCCAAACCGTGAAGCGCATCGCCTGCGCTTTGTAGAACTCCGGGTTTTGGAAGGCAGCAAGGCGTATCAGTCGGTTGGCCAGCGGTTGCGGCAACTGCGCTTTCTCAAAATAGATGAGATTGGACATTGTCACCGTGAGCACCTTCGGCATTGGCCCAAGCAATTTTTTGGTCGCGGGCGCTGCCCGTTTCCACGGTTCCTTAAGATCCTCCTCGTCGATGAAGGTCACGTCCAGCGGATGCGCTCCACCAGTGGCGCGCAGGATGGTGGGCTCGATGTCGTGAGGTGCCATCGGCAGGGTAGACGCCAGGAAAGCCCATTGGTCCGGATACGGGCTTAGCGCTCCATCCACGAACACACTGCAGCCGTTTTCGCGAGGCATTTTCTGTAGCTGCAGGGCAATCAGGTTGCCAAAGCCTCCCTTGGGCACAGTGTCCTGGTTCGGGAACAGCCGGTCGTAGGAGGAGAGCTTCAACTGCCGTGCTTGGGCGCAGGTGTGGCTGATGAGCGCGGTGCCCAGTCGTCGCGCTTCACGCGCCGAAACCGCTTCCGCAAAGAACATCCACGCGTGAGCGCCATTGCCTGAGCGCGAGATTTCCAGTGCCACAGGCACTTCAACGTCACGGCACGATTGAACAAAGGCTTGCGCATCCTCTCGCCAATCTGCCTCATCGAAATCCACTGCGAGGAAATAGCAGGTGTCGTCCGCCAATAGTGGATAGACGCCAATCGTGTGACGCCCAGCAAGGTGGTCGTAGATGATCTCGTCAGTCAGTGGAATCAGCAGGCGGTTGCCGCAATTACTGCATTTGATGCGCGGTTTCTCGCAAACGCCCGCTCGCCATTCATTGGCGCAAGCCGGCGAGTAGCCCGATTTGCCAGCCTTGCTCTCCCAGCGAATCGGATACGCGTCGGTACGGCCACGAAATAAGCGCCGGAACAGCGCAATTTTTTCTTCCGTGGTCAGTTGCGACGGTTCTGGCTCAGCCACCGCCGGGCGAAGTGGTCCCGGCTCCTGCACGCCCCAGTCTATATTGTTGGCTTTCAATAACGTGATGAGGCGGGCATTTTCGGCGCGCAGTCGCTCCAGTTCTGCAGTCGAATCGCGTGTCGGATGGGTCATGGCTGCCGCTCGGCTTTCAGTGCCGAATCATCTCCAAGGTGGATGAACAGGTGTCCGTCGGCGTAATTACCATCGATCCTCAGCCAGCCACGCCCGCTCATCGGATCGTTCTCGTCGAAACCGGACCAGGAGAACTCAATGAGCGGCAAACCCTCGACGCTTGCCACGCGCCCATCGAGTTCACCCCGCACCAGCCCGAA
>MERG01000186.1:0-766 GCA_001771985.1 Betaproteobacteria bacterium RIFCSPLOWO2_12_FULL_62_13
GGCGGAAATGCCGGTGTTTGAAATCTCCACCGAACGGCAAGCCGTGAAGCCGACGAATCTCGGTGCTACCCCTGGCTCACTTGGGACAACGATTCTTCAGACCATTGCGGTTTGCGATGTAGACCTTGTTCATCAATCGCACATCTCCGACGAGGAAGAACTGCGTTTTCAGATGGGGGTCGCCGTCTACGGGCTCGAGCGCGACCAGCATAATGGCGGGCGCGCATATCGCTGGGGCGAACAAAGTCTGCATCATCGCCGTGGCGTGCGGCTGCGGCTGGTGAACGTCGGCGCCTCAACCGCGATCGCGCGCTCTGACCCTCGGTTCGGATACCCCATCTGTACCGTCTGCGGCCAGAGCGTGTCGCCGCTCTCCTCGGAGCGGCAACGAGAGCACTTCGATCAGTCTCATCAAGAGCGCTGCGGCCGGAAGATTACTCCAATCGGCTTTTATGCCGACGTGGTGGCTGATGTTCTCTCGTTGCCCGCTTGCCCTGACCAACGCACGGCGTACAGCGTGCTCGAAACGCTACGGTTCGCGGCCACCCGTGTGCTCGACATGCACATGGACGATTTGCAGGTCCTGGTCCTCGGGCACGTAGATCGCGACGACGTAGACGCCCTGCTGTGGGATCCAATGCCCGGCGGGTCGGGACTTCTCGACCAGCTCTGCGAGCGCTTCGAGGAGATTGCAGGCGTCGCGAAGGAAGTCGTCGAGGACTGTCCCTCAGCGTGCGAAACATCCTGCGTAGATTGCCTGCAGACG
>MERG01000186.1:815-9665 GCA_001771985.1 Betaproteobacteria bacterium RIFCSPLOWO2_12_FULL_62_13
AACGGCTCGCCGTCTGGGGGTCACACCTCTCGTCGTCGCACGATATCCCGCCGAAGCAACCCTCGCAGGAACCTAGAGAAGGCACGCACCCGGTAAACGAGGCAGAGCGCCGGCTGCGACACCTACTGCTTGCGGCCGGCTTCGAGGAGGGGACACGAGGTCAGCAGATCCGCCTGGACCGCGCCATCGGCACCACCACGCCTGACGTGATTTATCGCGCGGCGCACCACGGCGAAGACGAAGGCGTGTGCATCTACCTCGATGGCCTGAGCGGACATCTGCACGGCAACCCCGCGACGGCCGAGCAGGATCAGCGAATTCGCACCTGGCTGCGCAACAACAGCTACGAAGTGATAGAGGTCGCGGCCAGCGATTTGCACGACGAGGCAGCCATGGCGCGCCACTTCCGGAGGCTCGCCGGCTACCTCGGCGACAATGACCTGCGGGACTCGCTGAGGACCGATACGTCATGGTTCCAGCGCGTAGAGGAGGCCGGCACAGTGAAAGAACGCGTCACGTTGCGGCTCGTGCGCCCCCGCTCTGAGGAACGTTTCGTTCGGTGCGTGCCGTTCGTTCCGCTCAAGATCGCGGCGGGACTCTTTGGTGACCCTCAATACTACGACGAGCAGGCCGCGCAGTGGGACGGCGACTGGGTCGAAATCGACACTGGAAGGCGGTTGCGCCCGGGCATGTTCGTCGCGCAGGTCGCAGGCAAGTCTATGGAGCCGGCGATCGCCGACGGTTCTTATTGTCTCTTCACTGCTCCGGTGGCGGGAACGCGCCAGGGTCGAACTGTTCTTGTGCAGTTGCGAGACGCGATCGACCCGGAGACTGGCGAACGCTACACCGTCAAGCGTTATGAGAGCGAAAAGGCGGTATCCGACGACGGAACGTGGCGCCACGTGAAAGTCATTTTGAAACCGATGAATCGCGATTTCAAGCCGATCGAACTGACCTGCGAGGAGGAGGGCAGCGTTCAGGTGATCGCAGAGGTGGTTGAGGTTCTTGGGTAGCGTCACACCAGCCACCTTTGCCTCTTTCAGCACCAGCCATGCCCCTGCAAAACCGCGTCGATCCGTGGGGTCGTCTCCAGGCAGTCACAGCTCGCGGCACGTTGCTCGGCAATCGCGGCATCCTGCACAACGCACGGAAGGAAATCATCACGACGTCGGCGCGAAAGGGCTGGGTCACCTGTCTGCTGGAGTTCGAGGGCAGAAGACGCGAGGTGTTTGGCGCGGGCACCTACAGCGAGCTGTTTTTCCTCGACGAGGCCACGGCATTTTCTGCCGGCCACCGACCATGTGCTGAGTGCCGCAGGGAGAGATACAACGAGTTCAAGTCCGCCTGGGTGGCGGCAAATCCCGAGCTCGTGCGGTCGGGCAATCCGCCGATCGGGGAGATCGACAAGGTGCTGCACGCGGAACGTGTCGATCGCGAGGGTCGCAAGGTCATTTTTGAGGGAACGTTCGGAGATTTGCCACCCGGAACATTCATCGAACTGGACGGCAATGCCGTTCTCGTTTGGCACCGCGGTCTACTGCGTTGGTTCTTCGAGGGGTACAGCAGACTTGATGAGTCGCCCGCCGCATCCGCTTCTGTTCGGGTCCTCACGCCAGCTTCCGTCGTTACAGTGTTTCGCGCGGGCTTCTCACCAGGCGTGCATGTGTCAGCAAATAGTTAGACCCTTGAGCCCGCCGGCGCTTGCTTAGCAACGGAGGGGCTCACCCTGCCGTCTGCGCTTGCGTGGCTCAACTACTTCGAACATGAACGCCCGGACGCAATGCGTTATTGAGCGAGCTCGACGTGCTGTCGCAAGTGCACCGGCTCCAGCGAGCCATGCTTTGCCGGGGAGTCGAATTTCGCGGAGACGCGGATAGGGTCGCATATTATGGCTACGCTTTCTGAAGAGATCCTTCGATTGGTGACGGAAAAACCCGGTTTGCCAGATCGCCAGATTACCAACGCGCTCAAAGCAACCCATGCCCCGCAGCAACCGGTGAATATCGAAGCGCGGAATTTGGCGAGCAAAGGCCTCATCGACCGCCGCAATCGGGAAGATGGTCTCATTGGTAACTATCCGACGGGGCATAAGATCCTTGAAGTGGAGTCCAGTAAGTCCTCGTCATCAGAAACTCAACGGCACGCGACAGCGAACCTTCAAGAAGATGCGCTCAAGCGTTTACTCGAGTCGTGGCTACATACAAGCGGCTGGCGCGCGAAAATTGCCTGGGGCAACTCTCGCGGTGCGGACATTATCGCGACGCGTGGTTCGGAAAGATGGGTAATCGAGGTCAAAGGCATCGGCTCGCGACCGGAAATGCGCGTCAATTACTTCATCGGGATTCTCGGCGAAATATTACAGAGGATGGACGATGCAAACTCGAAGTATTCGATTGCATTGCCGGATGTCGCGCAATTTGGTCGGCTGTGGGACCATTTGCCTCGTGTGGCCAAGGAACGCACTGGAATTACGGCGTTATTCGTGAACGAGCGGGGCGAGATACTTGAAAAGTCGTAACAAGACCTGCGTAGGCGGAGGCGTGGCTGTAACTCATGGCGGCGGCAGAGCAAAACAGTTTTGCTGGACCGTAGCTGACGACCATGTCGTAATCGAAAATGAAAACGGTCTGGTGCATCGGTACGCCGCGTGGGAGATTCATAAGGTCGTACAAGCACTCTTCCGGCAGTTTCGATCTGATTGGTTTCCGCTCGCAAACAACGTTGAACGTATGTATCGCGGCACGGAGAAACCTGGCCTGGGGAGTATCATCTATCAGATTTCCCGGAGTGGCACGCTACATGCTCAGGGAGCCAGCTATTTGGGTGTGATTCTCGAAGAAGCGGGCTTGCTGGAGTGGAATGGTAGAGCGAGGGGAATCGCATGGCGGTTTGTGAGTTCCCCGCCCGGCGACGAGAAAGCGCTTTATCAGCGATTAAGCAATGCGGCAGGACGCGTCAAGCGGCGGGGACAGCGCGGTGCCCAGAGGACGCATCGCGCGTGATCTGGAAGATACTCAAACCGCTACTGTCTGGTGTCGCCTTCGGCCTGGCCATGCTCGGGGTCGTGCTCATCGTTTTGCGTGCATGTTCGAGTGGGTGAGAGGCGATCCGGACAATGCAAAGGCTCGACGAAAGCGTCGTCTGTTCGCCCTCCGATCTCGTCAATTTTCTCGAGTGCGAGCACCTCGCCGCGCTGGATCGCGTTGATCTTGACACGCCGCTTGAGCGCACGGAGGCGAGCGCGCAGGCGGAACTCATCCGCAGCAAGGGTTTCGCGCACGAGGCGACTTACCTCGATCGGCTGCGCGCGTCCGGCGTCGAAGTCGAGGATCTGTCCGGCGGAGAGCGGCTGGATGAGCGGGTCGCGGCGACGTTGGATGCGATGCGGCGCGGCGTGCCCGTCATCTACCAGGCGACGTTCAGGTCGGGGGACTTTGTCGGCCACGCCGACTTCCTGAGACGCGTCGAATCGCCCTCGGCGCTCGGCAGTTATGGCTACGAGGTGCTGGACACGAAACTCGCGCGCACGCCGAAGGCGAAGTTCCTGGTCCAGCTTTGCTGTTATTCGGAACTTCTCGCGGGGGCGGAGGCGCGCGTGCCGGTGTCGATGCATCTCGTGCTGGGCGACGGCACGGAACGCACTTTCCGCATGGCTTCGCCAGCATCCCGCCATGTACATCTACCATTACGGGCACTACGAGCCGACCGCGTTCAAGCGGCTGATGTCGCTGCATGGCACACGCGAAGCGCAGGTCGACCAGTTCCTGCGCGAGGCGCGCTTCGTCGATCTGCTGAGAGTCGTGCGCGAAGCCCTCAGTACGTCCGAGCCGGGGTATTCGCTTAAGAACATCGAGCACTTCTACATGGGCCCGCGCGAGGGAGAGGTGAAGGATGCCGGCGCGAGCATCGTCAATTACGATCAGTGGCGCGAGACGCAGAATCCGGAACTGCTGGAGGCGATCGAACGCTACAACGAGTTCGACTGCCGATCGACAGTGAAGCTGCGGGATTGGTTGATCGGCATGCGGCCGGGGAGCCTGCCGTGGTTTGTGCCTGGCCAAGTTGAAGACAACGGAAGGGCGCCGGACCCGGAGGCGGAAGCGCGCAGGCGGGAGGCGGAGGAGCGGCTCGCACGATATGAAGCGGCGCTTCTGGGAGCGTTGCCCGCAGATCGCAGCGAGTGGACCGAGGAGCAGCGGGTGCGCGAGCTCGCATTCCAGCTTCTCGATTTTCACCGGCGCGCGGCGAAGCCCGAGTGGTGGGCGATGTTCGAGCGGCGCGAGATGAGCGAGCACGAGCTGATCGATGATCCCGAATGCCTGGGTGGATTGCGCGCCGATCCGAAGCAGACGCCGTTCAAGGAAAAGCGCTCCACGGTTTACACGTTCAGCTTTCCGGAGCAAGACAGCAAGCTGAAGCAAGGCGACGGCTGCCGGCGCGCGGACACGCTCGAACCCCTGGGCCCGATCTACGACCTCGACGAAGAGCGGCGGATCGTGAGGCTCAAGCTCGGGCCAACACGGGCGCCGTTGCCTGCGGCTGTCTCGATCATTCCTGAAGGGCCGCTCGATGACAAAGTGCTCCGGGGCGCGGTCGCGCGGTTCGCCGACGCGCTCATCGCGGGGGATGGGCGTTATGGCGCGCTGAGGGCGCTGTTGGGGAGGGAGGTGCCGCGGTTGTTGCCCCCACCCCAACCCTCCCCCGCGCCATCTGCGCAGGGGAGGGAGGCGACTCGTCCGACGAGGGGAGAAGAGGTAACGGGCGAGGTTGTGCTCGACCAGGCGATCGAGGCGGCGGCGCGGCTCGATGCGAGCTACCTTTTCGTGCAAGGCCCACCGGGGGCCGGCAAGACCTACACCGGTTCGCGGATGATCGTGGAGTTGATGCGGCGCGGCTTTCGAGTGGGCGTTTCATCGAACAGCCACAAGGCGATCAACAATCTCCTGAAAGCGGTGGACGAGCACGCAGCGGAGAAGGGCGTGCGATTTTCCGGCGCCAAGAAGTCGGTGAGCGAGGCTCCGGACACCGAATATGAAGGGGAGGGCATCGCAAACTTCTACGAAAATGCCGACATCTTCGCCGGCGATTTTCAGTTGATTGCGGGCACGGCGTGGCTGTTCGCGCGCGAGGAACTGGACGGCGCGCTCGATTACCTTTTCGTGGACGAGGCGGGGCAGGTGTCGCTCGGGCATCTCGTCGCGATGGGAACGAGCGCGAGGAATATCGTGCTTCTGGGCGATCAGATGCAGCTCGCGCAGCCGATCAAGGGGGTGCATCCCGGAAAGAGCGGCGAATCGGTGCTCGATTATCTGCTCGACGGACAGGCGACGAAGAGGAGGCGGAGATCGTGCGCGCGATCTACGCGAGCCTGCTCGAACACCGTTACCGGGACAAGGAGGGGAAAGTCGCCGCAATGGGCACCGGGAACATTCTCGTCGTCTCGCCCTACAACCTGCAGGTGAATCTCCTGCGCTCGATCCTGCCCGCGGGCGCGCGGGTGGGGACGGTGGACAAGTTCCAGGGGCAGGAAGCCGAAGCGGTCATCGTGTCGATGGCGACTTCGAGCGGGGACGATCTGCCGCGGCACACGGAGTTTCTCTACAGCAGGAACCGGTTGAACGTCGCCCTCTCGCGGGCGCGCTCGCTCGCGATCCTCATCGCCAACCCGGCGCTGATGGCGATCCGCTGCACGACGCCGGAACAGATGGCGCTCGTCAATACGTTGTGCTGGGCGCGGGAATACGCTGGCGGCATGGGAATGCCGCCCTATCTGAACCCGGATCAAAGTCCGGGGTGACGGACGAGCAGGGATTACGTATCCTTGTCGTCGGGAGGAGCAGACAAATGGCGAGAGCATATGCGCGTCCGATCAGGACGGCGCGCGACCACAAGCACGCGTCGTCCGTAGCGAACAAGATGCTGGAGCAAGGCGGGCGCGAGCCGGCCGCTGAGCGCCGTCTCCAGGCGCTGCTTCACGAGCTCGAGAAATTCGATGACGAGGATCAGGTCGAGGATTTCAGCGACCCTGTAGAGGATGTCGAGGTCCTGCCTCGCCGCCGCTGGTCTGACGGGGCGTCTGAGACGGAGTGAAGGCGGATGGCGAAAGGGGGAAGGAGGAAGGCAAAGGCCGGGATCCAGGCTGCCTGGATTCTGGATTACAGAATTGCTGCATTTCTGCGATACTGGCCGCGTGAAAACTACCCTTACCGTGACAAGTCGCGGTGTCGTGACGTTGCCCGCGAAACTGCGGCGCGCGCTCGGTCTCAAGGCGGACAGCCAGCTCATTGCCGAAACCACGCCGGAGGGGCTGCTGCTGCGCCCTGCGGTTACGCTTCCGATCGAAATCTACACCGAGAAACGCGTTCGGGAATTCGATGAGGCAGAGGCGGATCTCGATCAATTCCTGCGCTCGCGCCGCTCCAGGAAGAAAAGCGCCCGCTGAGCGGCCGCGCGCGGATGCGCATTTTTCTCGACGCGAACATCCTGTTTTCCGCTGCCAAATCGAACGGCGCAGTCAGGCGGCTGTTGGAGATGCTCCTCGGGGCGGGACATGAATGCTGCGTCGATGGATACGTGATCGAGGAGGCGCGGCGCAACCTTGAGGCAAAAGCGCGGGAAGGCATGGATGTACTCGATGGGTTCCTCTCCCGGTTGAACATCGCGCCCGCGCAGACACAGGAATTTTCGTTCGAGACGGAGCCACCGCTTCCGCCGGACGATAGGCCCGTGCTCGCTGCCGCCATCCGAATCCGCTGTGCTGCACTGGTGACGGGCGACCGCACGCATTTCGGCGCGCTCTTCGGCAGGGCGGTAGAGGGTGTCGCAATTCAACAGGTGAATGACATGGGAAAGGCATTTGACAGTATCAAGCAGGGGCTGCGCGAAGCGATCGCGCATCGGAAGGGAAAGGCGAAAGGCGTTCGGGTCTACGAGCCCGCGGACATCGACGTGCAGGCCCTGCGAAAGCGCATCGGGCTGACCCAGGAGGAATTCGCAGCCAGGTTCGGCGTCAGTCTCGGCACGCTGCGGCACTGGGAACGCGGGGACAGGAAGCCGCACGGGCCGGCGCTGGTGTTGCTGCGCGGGATCGAGAAGAACGACCGTGCGGTGCTGTACGCGCTCTCGTAGCGACATCGATCTTGCCATGGCGAGGATAGAGCACTTCGCGAAGCGCAGCTACCCGCCTGCACTTTGCGCCAGTAATGCACCGACCCTCCGGCGCTTGTCGCCACGACCAGCTCGCCGCTGACGGCTGCGAAGCCAGGAACGCCGCGACGTAGGCGATCTCCGCCGCGTCAACCATGCGGCAGATGGTGTTGCCGCGCGGTGAATCGGGGGCATAGGTGCGTTGTTCGGCTTCCTCGGGGGTGATGCCCACCTCGGCAGCCCGCGCGGCGAGCAGCCGCGGGGTGCGCTCCGTGCGCGTCATGCCGGGGTGGATGCAGTTCACCGTGATCCCGAAGCGGGCTAGCTCCCGCGCAATGGCTTTCCCGATGCCTTGGCTGCCGCCGGACAGCGGGCCGGCGCAGTTATCCCGTGAGCTTTGTATCGACCTTGAACCGCCGGCTTCGAGTTGACGGAGTGGGCGCGAAACGGGAACTCGCTTCCCTGTTCGCGCGCCGGGAGTCAAGCGGGCGATTTGCCCATTCATAGAACTCGTCAGTCGTAAGATCGTGAGATCGTGAAGTCGTGAGGGCGTGAGATCGCTGCCGTCAGGCGCGCACGAGCTTGTCCTCGAACCAGTCCCACATCTCCGCCACCACCAGCGTCAAGTAATCGCGCTGGCAGTGCTGGGCGCCGCCCTCCTCGGCGGTGAAGACGCGGAAGGTCTTGTCCCGCGAGCCGCAGGCGTCGAACTGTTTTTGCGCGTCTTCCAGCGGGATCTGCTCATCGTCCGCCCCGTGCACCAGCAGGAACGGGCAGCGCATCCTCTGCACCACGCCGTCCAAGCGGAACGGCTCGAGCTTCTTCAGCGCGGCGTCCAGCGAATCGACGCCCAGGATCCAAATGATGTGGTGTCCCGGCACGGATAGCGACGCTTTGAACGCTGCATCGATGCGCTTTTTCCAGGTCGCGTAATAGTCCCAGATCGCGCCCCACGCGACGCACGCGGCAAAGCGCGGCTCCATGGAGGCGCAGCGCGGGGCGTAATAGCCGCCAAGGCTGATCGCGACGATGCCGATCTTCTTCGGATCGACGTCGTCGCGTTTCTCCAGGTAATCGACGCACGCCGAGCCCGCGACCTCGTAATCGTGGCGCAGATAATGGCCGCGAAAACGAATCGCCTCGCCCGTGCCCGGCCCGTCCATCACGAGGCACGAGATGCCGCGCTTGATGAGATCGGGCACACCCCGCACATACTGGATCTCTTTGGTTACGTCCAGCCCGTCGAAAAAAACCACGCAGGGCGTGCGCTTCGACTTGGGGTTCTGCGCATGAACGAAGTAACCTGGAAGACTGCCGCCCGCGAAAGGAACCTCGACGATCTCGATCTTCACGTCGGTGAGCTTGGCGTGACGATGGAAACAATCGACACCCGCGCGGTAGGCCGCGAGCGCCTTGTCGTCCTTCGGCGTGCGGAAGCGTTCCCCCATCTGATAGTAATTACAGGCGCGCAGGTAGGCATGTGCCGCGGAAATACCGTGTCCGCCGGCCTCGAACCTCTCGGCATGAGCGCGCACGCCGTCGGCGACTTTCACGCAGGCGTCGAACCAGGCGCCGTCGTCCTCCGGCGCCTTGTCCTTCAGCAAGCGCCCGATCTCGTGCAGTTCGCCGATTTCCGCGCCCCCGTATGCGATCGAGCCGATCATGTTGATGAAAGCAGCGGACCACCGATAGTTGCCGGGGAAA
>MERG01000187.1:0-6802 GCA_001771985.1 Betaproteobacteria bacterium RIFCSPLOWO2_12_FULL_62_13
AATTTGACCAGGTTGTCGGCATGACCCCTGCCGTGCATGCGCGCCAGGCGCGCCAGGCTCACGGCCGACGTCTTGTGGTGGAGGCCGGCGAGGAGCTCGTCGGCAGCGGGCGGGGCGTTGCATACCAGCACCATGTCGCAACCCGCCTCAAGGGCCGCCTCGGCGCGCTCGATTACGCCGCCTGCGCTGCTCGCGCCTTCCATGCTGAGATCGTCGCTGAAAATGACGCCGTCGAATCCGAGCTCGGCGCGCAGGATCTTCTTCAGCCATAGCGGTGAAAACCCCGCCGGGTTGCGATCAACTTGCGGGTAAATCACGTGAGCCGGCATGATGCCGCCAAGACCCGCTTCAATGAGACGGCGGAACGGCACGAGATCGATGGCTTCGATTTCAGCGTACGGACGATCGTCGACCGGGATCTCATGATGGGAGTCCGCGCGCACGCAGCCGTGGCCCGGGAAATGCTTGCCGACTGCGCTCATGCCCCCTTTGCGCAGTCCCTGCGCGAGCGCGCGCCCGAGCTCGGCGATCACCCGCGGGTCGGAATGCAGTGCGCGGTCGCCAATCACGCTGCTCGCGCCATGATCGACGTCGAGCACGGGGGTAAAGCTCAGGTCCACGCCGTGCGCCCGCAGTTCGGCGGCAAGAACGAAGCCGACCTCGTGCGCGAGATGCTTCGCCTCCTGCGGGTTGGCATCCC
The DNA here is from genome assembly GCA_001771985.1 of Betaproteobacteria bacterium RIFCSPLOWO2_12_FULL_62_13. GTDB lineage: Bacteria > Pseudomonadota > Gammaproteobacteria > Burkholderiales > SG8-41 > DSOT01. The sequence goes on from MERG01000187.1 coordinate 701, forward strand.
AGACCTTGCCGAGGTTGCGCATGGCCGGCAGCACTGTGAAGCCCGTCCGGAAGCGTTGCACCCTTCCCCCTTCATGGTCGACCGCAATGATCAGTTCCGGACTGCGCAACGCATGAATTTCCGCGGTCAGTTGAAGCAGTTGCTCGGGCGACGCATAGTTGCGCGAAAACAGGATCGCGCCGCCCGTCAGTGGGTGCGACAGCCGCCGGCGGTCATCCGCGGTGAGTTCGGTCCCGGCAACGCCGAGCACGACCGGCCCGAGCGGAATTGTCCCGCCGCTCATGTTTCGAGCACCACGCAAGCGCAGGCGAGACTCGCCTCGTCGCTCATCGTCACGTGGTGGCCGACGATGCCGCGGTCCTTCACCAGTTTCTCGAGGTCGGGGTGGAAAGCGAGCCCCGGCTTGCCCGCCCTGTTTTGCATCACGCTGATGCATTGCAATGTGACCGGATAGCGAAAACCCGTCCCCATCGCCTTCGAAAATGCCTCCTTGGCCGCGTAGCGATTCGCGATGAACAACACCGGCCTTACGGTCCTGAGATAGGCAGGCCACTCAAACGGCGTCAACACGCGCCGCGCAAAGCGCTCGCCATACTTGTCGACCAGCCGCGCCACGCGCCGCGGCTCGATCACGTCTATGCCGATACCGTAGATCATCGTGCCGAATCGATAAGCCTTTTCATGTCCCTGATCGCCTGCTCGAAACCGACCATCAACGCATGGGCGACGATCGCATGGCCGATGTTGAGTTCCCGGATGTCGGGGATCGCGGCGATCCCGCGCACGTTGTGGTAGTTGAGGCCGTGTCCCGCATTGACGTGCAGTCCCTTCCCCGTCGCGTAGGCGGCGGCGGCCCGGATTCTTTCGAGTTCCGCCGCCTGTGCGGCGGCTGTATCCGCGTCGGCGTAGCGCCCGGTATGCAACTCAACGACCGGCGCCCCGGTCTCGCGCGCGGCATCGACCTGAAGCGTGTCCGGGTCTATGAACAGCGACACGCGGATACGAGCGGCGGCAAGATCCCGCGCCGCCTGTTTCACCCGTTCGAAATCACGCTTCACATCCAGCCCGCCTTCGGTTGTCAGTTCCGAACGCTTTTCCGGTACCAGGCAGACGTCGTGCGGCTTCACGCGCCGGGCCAACGCGATCATTTCGTCGGTCACGGCCGCTTCCAGGTTCATGCGCGTCTTGAGTACCCTGCGCAAGACATCCACGTCCTCGTCCTGGATATGCCTGCGGTCTTCACGCAGGTGCAGCGTGATGTAGTCGGCGCCCGCCGTTTCGGCAACGAGCGCTGCCGCAACCGGGCTCGGGTAGCGCGTCCCGCGCGCCTGACGCAGGGTCGCCACGTGGTCGATGTTGACGCCGAGCAGAATCATAGCGCTTGCAGGTCACGCAGAAGCTGCCGCGTGTGAAGTGTCTGGTCGCCGAGACAATGATTGATCAATGCGCGCATCAGTGTCTTGCTCTGCTGCTGGGTAACCGCGTTCGCATAGTTGTCCGACTGCAGATCGATCAGCGTCTGTCCGCTCAATTCTACCCCGTTTTGCGACCCATCATCATGGTGCACAACCGGCCCGCGGTCGATGACGTAGGTATAGCGCGCCTCGGCCGCGATCGGCGTGCCGCTTTCCGCATCGCGGTCGAGCATCAAGCCGTAACCAAGTTCCTGCAGCAGGCTCTTTTCGAAACGCCGCAGCGTCGCCGCGTGTTCGGTGCCGCTTCCGAGCGCCTCCAGCGTCTCCCGATAGACCACAAACAGCCGTTCGTGAGGGTCGTCACGCGGCAGGAGCTTCAGCAGCAGTTCGTTGAGATAGAATCCACAGATCACCGCAAGACCTTTGAGCGGGGCATGGCCGCCCTGCCACTCCGCCTTGTGCAGGGTTCGCAACTCGGTCCGTCCCGACCACGACAGCAGCAGCGGCTGAAAGGCGAGCAGCACGCCCCGCAGCGCCGATTTCGGCCGCCGTGCCCCGCGCGCCACCAGCGCGACGCGGCCCAGATCGCTGGTAAACGTCTGGATTATCAGGCTGGTTTCGCGGAACGGGTAGCTGTGCAGCACGAACGCCGGCTGCCCGTCCTGGCGGGACTTGTCTGCTGGCCTTACCACGGGCCTTTGATGTGGCAAATGATGAATGATGAATGATGAATGATGAACAAAAGGCTCAATCTCAAGAACGCCCGCGACGGCATTTGCCGTTCCGCATTCATTATTCCGCGTTCATCGTTATGCATCGTATCCCATGCGCTTGAGAATCGCCTCGTCGTCCGCCCAGCCCTTTCTGACTTTCACCCACACTTCCAGGAAAACCTTGCCGCCGAAGAGCGCTTCCATGTCCTTGCGCGCATGGGAGGCGACCATTTTCAGTTTTTCGCCGCGCCTGCCGATCACGATCGCCTTGTGACTGCCCTTGTCGACAATGATTTCGGCGTGAATGCGTCGCAGGCTGCCGCGGCTCTCAAAGCGCTCGACGCCCACGGCGGCGGCATACGGAAGTTCGTCTCCCAGCAATCGAAACAGCTTTTCGCGGATCAGTTCCGCCGCAAGAGTGCGTTCGCTCAGGCTGGTAATCTCGTCTCCTTCGAACAGGCGCGGGCCTGCGGGCACGAGCGCAACGATGGCCTTCACGAGTTCATCGAGTCCCAGCCCCTTCTGCGCCGAGACCGGCACGATGGCCGAACAGGCGAATTGGCCATGAAGCTCCTTGAGGAAGGGCAGCAGGAGATTCTTGTCGTGCAAACGATCGACCTTGTTGATCACCAGCACCACCGGGATCTTGCCCGGCAGCAACCTGAACAGTGAGGCGTCGCGCTCATCGAACTTGAGGGCCTCGATCACCCACAACACGACATCGACCTCGTGCAGGCTGCGGGTCACGCTGCGATTCATTAGGCGGTTGAGCGCCGTATCGTGTTGCGTCTGAAACCCCGGCGTGTCGACGAACACCAGTTGGAGGTCGTTGCGCGTCAGGATACCGGTGACACGCTGGCGCGTGGTCTGAGGTTTACGCGAGGTAATGCTGATCTTTTCACCAACCAGACGGTTCAGAAGGGTCGATTTACCGACGTTGGGCCGGCCCACGATCGCAACGCAGCCGGCACGATGCGCGGATTCATTCATTCGCAAATGGCGAGCTCGTACGCCTTTCGGGCAGCGATCTGCTCTGCGTTGCGCCGGCTGCTTCCCTCGCCGAGCGAGCGGATGTTGAGATCGGGGATCACGCATTCGACCTGGAACACATGTTCGTGGGCTTCACCGCGGGTTGCGACCACCGTGTACCGGGGCAGCGCGATGCGGCGGCCCTGCAGGTATTCCTGGAGCAGCGTTTTCGGATCCTTGCCGGTGGTTTGCGGATCGACCGTCGCCAGTGCCTCGGCGAAGAGAGTACGCACCACGCTTCGCGCGGTATCGAATCCGCCGTCGAGAAGGGCGGCTCCCACCACCGCCTCCACCGCGTCGGCAAGAATTGACGGCCGGCGAAAACCCCCGCTCTTGATCTCCCCCTCGCCAAGCAGGATCTCATCACCGAAGTTGAACTGCTGCGCTGCGGCGCAAAGAGACTGCTGGTTGACCAGGCTCGCGCGCAACCGGGACAGTTCGCCTTCGGTGAGCTGCGGAAACTTGTGATACAGCTCCAGCGCGATGGCGCAGTTGAGCACGCTGTCGCCGAGATACTCCAGGCGTTCGTTGTGCGCGGCGCCATAGCTGCGATGGGTCAGCGCACGCCGCAGCAGGTCGGGATCGTTAAAGCGATAGCCGATTCTGAAACAGAAACCCTCGAGGTCCATTGCGGATCGGGCAGCCGCGCCGTCTGCCGTTACCTGGAGGAGCTCGCCTGGAAATCGAGACAGGCGCTCATGTTCCCGACCAGCGGGACACGCACCGAGTAATTCGCGGTGATTATCAATCTATCGCCATCCTTTGAAAGCTCCAGATCGGCGGCCCTGATCGACTGGATGTCTTCGACTGTGCTGCGCAGATCGAAGGCCCTCTCGACGGTACGCCGCGTGGCGCTCGCATCCAGCTCGTCGGAAATGAGCTTGAGCTGTTTCTGGATCGTGTAGAACTCGACATACGGCGGCCCCACCTTGAATCCGAACAGCGCCACCAATACGAATACCACGGCCCATACCATGAAGCCCGTCAGAGTCAAACCTTCCTGTCTGCGCATGATTTCCCCTTCAATTGATCGTCCGACCGATCCTCCTGAAATCGTCAAAATTCCACCAGATCAGAAACGCCCTGCCGACAATGTTTTGTTCCGGCACAAAGCCCCAGTAGCGGCTGTCGCTGCTGCTGTCGCGGTTGTCTCCCATCAGAAAATAATGTCCCGGCGGCACGGTGCAGGTGAAACCCGCGTCATTGTATGCACATTTGTCGCGGAATGGAAACAGCCGCACCCCGGAAACCTGCACGCTCGGGGTCTCGGGCTGCACCAGAATCGCGTGCTGGTGATCGCCAAGCTTCTCGGTGAAGCGCAGCGCGGCGACGAAGCTCAGGCCCGTTTCGACGTAATTATACTCACCGGCCGGCACGATATTGAGTTCCTCCCCATTGATCGACAGCCGCTTGTTGCGGTAGGTGATCCTGTCGCCGGGAAGGCCAACCACGCGCTTGATGTAGTCCAGTGCAGGATTCTCCGGGTAGCGGAATACCATGACCTCGCCGCGCCTGGGCTGGTTCACGTCGAAAAGCTTGAGATTGATGATCGGGAGCCGGATGCCATAAGTGAACTTGTTCACGAGAATGAAATCGCCGACGAGCAGCGTCGGCAGCATCGAACCGGACGGGATCTTGAAGGGTTCAACCAGGAACGACCGCAGCAGGAAAACGATCAGGATCACCGGAAAGAAGCTTTTCGGATACTCGACCCACCACGGTTCGGGGCGGTCGGGACCGCGGCTGCGCTTGAGAATGAGATGGTCGAGCAGCCAGATCGCACCGGTGAACGCGAGCAGCAGGAACATCACGAGGGCGAAGTTCATGACCCCGCCTCCGGCAGGTCAGGGAATAGGGAATAGGGAATAGGGAGTAGCGAACACGTGCAATTGCCATTCACTGTTGCCTGCGCAATCGAGCCGGCCAGAAACCATTCCCCATTTACCATTTCCTATTCGCCCTATTTTTCCACCTGCAGGATCGCAAGAAAAGCCTCCTGTGGGATCTCGACGCTGCCGACCTGCTTCATGCGCTTCTTGCCCGCCTTCTGCTTCTCGAGCAGCTTCTTCTTGCGTGTGATGTCGCCACCGTAGCATTTCGCAAGCACGTTCTTGCGCAAGGCCTTGACCGTTTCGCGCGCAATGATCTGTGAACCGATCGCCGCCTGCACGGCGACGTCGAACATCTGCCGCGGAATCAACTCACGCATTCTGCCTGCAATTTCGCGGCCTCTGTAGCGGGCGTTGTCACGATGAACGATCAGGGACAAGGCGTCCACCCGGTCGCCGTTGATCAGAATGTCGAGCTTGACCAGATCGCCGGCACGATACTCGAGAAAATCATAATCGAGCGAGGCGTAGCCGCGCGATACCGACTTCAGCTTGTCGAAGAAGTCCATCACCACTTCGTTCAGCGGCAGCTCGTAGGTGAGCATCACCTGGCGGCCCAGGTATTGCATGTTGCGCTGCACGCCGCGCTTCTGGGTGCACAGCGTCATGACCGGACCGACGTAGTCCTGCGGCGCCAGGATCGACGCCGTGATGATCGGCTCGCGGATCTCCTCGACCTTTGAAGGGTCCGGCAGCTTGGAGGGGTTTTCGATTTCGATCACGGATTGGTCACGCAGGGCAACCTGGTAGACGACTGTCGGCGCGGTCGTGATGAGCGCCATGTTGTACTCGCGCTCGAGCCGCTCCTGAACGATGTCCATATGCAGCAGCCCCAGGAATCCGCAACGGAAGCCGAAGCCCAGGGCCTGCGAGGACTCGGGCTCGAAGCGGAGCGACGCGTCGTTGAGGTGCAGCTTTTCGAGCGCATCGCGCAAGGCATCGTAATCGCTCGAATCGACTGGGTAAAGCCCGGCGAACACCTGCGGTTTGATGTCCTTGAACCCCGGCAGCGGCTCGCCCGCCGGATCGTCGGCGAGCGTGAGGGTGTCGCCGACA
>MERG01000187.1:6841-35817 GCA_001771985.1 Betaproteobacteria bacterium RIFCSPLOWO2_12_FULL_62_13
TCGCACATGTAGCGCGCCTGATTTGACATCAGCACAATGCGGTCCCTGGGCCGCAATACGCCATCGACCACGCGCACCAGCATGACGACTCCGACGTAATTGTCGAACCAGGAATCGATGATCAGCGCCTTCAACGGCTTATGCGGTTCACCGCGGGGCGCCGGAATGCGCCGGATAACCGCTTCCAAAATGTCCGCCACGCCTTCGCCGGTCTTGGCGCTGACCTTGAGCGCGTCCTTCGCCGGAATGCCGATGATGTCTTCGATTTCCGAAGTCACGCGCTCGGGGTCCGCCTGGGGCAGATCCATCTTATTGAGCACAGGCACCACTTCCACCCCCTGCTCGATTGCCGCGTAGCAAACCGCAACGGTCTGCGCCTCGACACCCTGGGAGGCATCGACGACGAGTAGCGCGCCTTCGCACGCAGCGAGCGAGCGCGACACCTCGTAGGAAAAATCGACGTGCCCCGGCGTGTCGATCAGATTGAGCGCATAGGTCTCACCGTCGCGCGCGCGATAGTCGAGCGCCGCGGTCTGCGCCTTGATCGTGATGCCGCGTTCGCGTTCGAGCTCCATCGAGTCCAATACCTGGTCCTGCATTTCGCGGTCGGACAGCCCGCCGCACAACTGGATGAATCGGTCGGCGAGCGTCGACTTGCCGTGGTCGATATGGGCGATGATGGAAAAATTGCGGATATGCTGCATAGAAAAGGGCGCCGTGCAGCGCCCTTGTCGCCTGTCAGAATTGCCTATTTTATCGGATTTCCGCCAGCAACGCAGTAAGCGCAGCGCGATCGAGGAAATAATGACACAGTTCGCGCCCGCCGTATGCGAGCACCGGCACTTTTTCGCCGTAGAGCTGCTCGAACGCGGGATCGCGGTCGACGTCGATGATCTCGAACTCGAATCGATTGGCGGCCTGCAGCTCGCGCAGGCCGGCGATCATTTCATCGCACAGATGGCAGTAGCTGCGGCTGTAGAGCGTCAGCCTGGGCGCCACATCAGCCGACATCCACCCGGAACGGAACGTAAAGTGAGTTGGCGCCGCGGCGGATGAGCAGCGCCACGATGCGCCCCTTGTCGAGCTGGCTCATCAATTCCTTGAACTGCTCCACCGACTTTATGTCCTGGTTATTGACCGCGAGGATGACATCGCCGCGGCGGATGCCCGCCCGTGCCGCAGCGCCCTGCGCGTTCTCGACCAGCACGCCGCCGTCGACCTTGAGTTCCTTGCGTTGCGCTTCGCTCAGATCGGCGAGCGCCATGCCGTACTGGCTCGCCATCGCCGGTGGTTTGCCGCCGCGGCGCGACAGCCGCGTCGCGCGGTCGTCCTGCATTTCGGCCACCACCAGTTGCACATCACGCCCCGCTTTGTTGCGCCAGATCTGCACCGTCACCTTGCTGCCGGGACGGGTAGCCCCGACGATGCGCGGCAGGTCTTCCGAGGAATTGACCGGCTTGCCGTCAAACCTGAGGATTACATCGCCCGATTCGACGCCCGCCTTGTCCGCCGGGCCGCCCTTCTCTACCGAGCTTACCAGCGCTCCCGCCGGCCTCGCCAGGCCGAATGACTCCGCAAGCTCCTTCGTGATCGACTGGATGACGACGCCAATGCGGCCCCGCGTGACTTTGCCGGTGGTGCGCAATTGCTGTGCGATATCGTTGGCGACATCGATCGGAATGGCGAAGGACAATCCCATGAAGCCGCCGGTGCGGCTGTAAATCTGCGAGTTGACGCCGACAACCTCGCCTCGCAGGTTGAACAACGGGCCGCCCGAATTACCCGGGTTGACGGCTACGTCGGTCTGAATGAACGGCACGAAGTTTTCCTGGGGCAGCGAACGGCCCTTGGCGCTGACGATACCCGCCGTCACGCTGTTCTCGAACCCGAACGGCGAGCCGATCGCCACCACCCACTCGCCGACCTTGAGGCGGGTGGGATCGCCAAACCGCACCGGCTGCAGCCCGCCGGCATCGATCTTGATCAGGGCGACGTCGGTGCGGCGGTCGGCTCCGATCACCTTCGCCTTGAATTCCCGCTTGTCGTTCAGCTTGACCGTGACTTCGTCCGCGGCGTCGACCACGTGCGCGTTGGTCAGGATATAGCCGTCACTGCTGATGACGAATCCGGACCCGAGCGACTGCGACTGGAATTCGCGCGGACCGGGACTCGGAATGAAGCGGCGAAAGAACTCGTAGAACGGATCGTCTTCCTGCAAATTGGGAATCTGTGGCAGCAGCGGGTTTCTCACCGACTGGGTGGTGCTGATGTTTACCACGGCCGCTCCCTGTTTTTCCACCAGTTCCGTGAAATCCGGAAGCTGGCCTGCGACGGCGGCGGGCACCAGAAACAACAGCGCGAAAACGATTCTTCTTAGCATACGACTGGTCTCTTCACTACGGGAATTGTGGCTTGGAATTCTATACCGCACCGTTACCTGGCGGCGGCATCGGTTCTCAGTTCGAGCGATTCGGCGATCTGCATCACCGTGGCGGCAGGGGCTTCTCCCAGAACTGTCACCATGTGGTCAGCAAACGAACGCGTGTAAATGTTGACCGCGCCCTGATGGGTCAAAACCTGCGCCGGCCGCGCCTTCGGCATGGATTCGATAAACACCGATATGGCGGCAAGCCCGTCCGAGAATACGATTTGCGCCACCGAGCCGGCGCGGCCCGCGATCGAGCGCCTGACCTCCATCAACTTCTTGAAACCGGGCGGCTGGTTGTTGACCACCCACCCGGTATCGGCTGCCTGCTCGCTCACATTCAGCGCCGTACGATCCACGCGCCAGTGCCTGCTCTTTGCCGAATATTTCGACTTGACCTTGTCGCGACTGAAGCTGCCCCCGATTTTCAATTGCGTGAAAGTAAACAACTCCACGGCCTCGTTTTTCCCGCCGACCGTCCGTACGCGCAACGGCAGGCCGGAGCGAACCTCGACGCAGAACTGGCGGCCGTAGCGCAAGCTATCCTTGGGCTCGAGCATGACGATCTGGCACTCGTGACCCGCGACCCGGTCGCGTGGGCCCGTCTTCACCGTGTAGCTCTCCATGATGCCCGCCAGGTTCTCGGGCAAAATCGCCGGCAGCAAACGCGCATCGCGCTGTTCAATGAGGACGGTCTTGGTGGTGGGCAGGTAGCAGGTAACCTGGTCGTTGGTTCTGATCACTTCGCGCGCCGAGCCGTCGAGCGTTTCGAGCTTCTCGAAAACGCCACCGGCGGGATTCACGTAATGGACGATGCGCGAAGTTTCCGAGAGGCCACGGCGCTGGTAGACAAAGGTGCCCAGGTAGTTGACCTGGTTCGATGCGCCGGCCAATTTCTTGAGCCAGGTGAGGCCGTCCTGCGAATCCCCGTTTTCCGCCGCCGCGAAATTGACGGCCGACAATCCCAGGAAAATGACCGGCCAAACAGCTTTCATACAGGGATCAGCGGGTCTTGGCGGACTGGTCGGACGAGACGCTGCGAATGTAAGGCACCACGCCCTGGATGACGGTGCTCGGCGAGAATCCCTGGTGCGCAAGAATATACTCGTTCATGGCGCCGTCGTAGGGAACACTCGCGAGCTGCGGCACCGCAGCCGGTACCGGAATAACTGCCACAGGCGCCGGGACGCTGGCGACTTCAGGCCGGGGACTCCCAATGTTGGTGGAAAAGGCGACCCAACCGACCAATGCCACGGCAGACAGCGAAGCCGCCGCTGACAACGCATAGGTCGTCACCTTCCTCACGATGCCGCGGCGCGGAGCGAGAACCGTCGGCTCAAGGGCGAGACGCTGGGACAGGCGCCGCGTGAAGCCCGCGGACAACGGATGCTCGCCGCGCAACGCGTCGCCGATCAGGTGGAAAATATCCCACCTCTCCCGCATTTCGCGCTGTTGCCGGAGCCGGGCAAATTCCTGCCGCGCCTGGGCTTGGTCGAGCTCACCATCCATCAAAGCCGAGATCCTGTCCATCTCACCATCTCCTGTCCTTGCGCGTGCCGAGCAAAGGTCTCAATTTCTCGGCTATTGCCTCGCGCGCCCTGAAAATTCTCGACCGCACCGTGCCGATCGGACAGTTCATGATGCTCGCGATGTCCTCGTAGCTCAGACCTTCGATTTCGCGCAATGTTATCGCAGTCCGCAATTCCTCTGGCAACTCTTCGAGCGTTTGGTTCACCGTCTCGGCGACCTGACGGCTCATCAACTCGTTCTCCGGGGTGTTCAGGTCGCGCAACTGTTCCCCGTCCTCGAAATTCTCCGCCTCATCGCTGTCGAAATCCGTAGTCGTAGGCGCGCGCCGCCCCATCGCCACCAGATAGTTCTTGGCGGTGTTGATGCCGATGCGGTACAACCACGTGTAAAACGCGCTGTCGCCGCGGAAGGTCGGCAACGCACGATAGGCCTTGACGAAAGCCTCCTGCGTTACGTCTTCGACCTCGGTCGCATCGCGAATGAAGCGGGACAGAAGCCGCGCGAGCTTGCGCTGGTACTTGCTCACCAGCAACTCGAACGCGTGCTTGTCGCCGCGCTGCGCGCGCTCGACCAACTGCTGATCGACTTCGCGATCGCTCATCGGACCCATCCCTGACCTTATTATTATCCAAGTCGAGCGGCTTTACCGGCCAGACAAAGCGCACAGTATACCCGCTCCAACCGGTTGGGTCGCAGCGCGAAGATCGATCGTTAATTCACTGACAGGGCAGCCCGAAATTAGTTCACCCCTGGTTAGGGGTATAGGCTGCCGGGGCGGTTGACCTTCCGCCGGATTAGGCTATCATCGGCCGTTTCCGTCCGAGGGATCGATGGCGCCCGGGTTCGAGGTTCTCATCATTGGCACCGGCTTGGCCGGTCTCACCCTTGCGCTGCACGTGGCCGAGCGCAAGGAGGTCTGTCTGGTCACCAAGAGGGAACTGCTCGACGGCGCCAGCAGCTCGGCGCAGGGCGGCATCGCCGCGGTACTGGCCGACGAGGATAGCGTCGACTCCCATATCCACGACACATTGGTTGCCGGCGCCGGGTTATGCGATGAGAACGTGACTCGTTACGTGGTCGAACAGGGACGCTACTGCGTGCGATGGCTGATCGCCCAGGGCGTTCCGTTCACCCGTGACCCGTTCAACGATAGCGGCTATCACCTCACCACTGAAGGCGGTCACAGCCGCCGCCGCGTAATCCACGCCGCGGACGCCACCGGTCGCGCGGTCCAGGACACGCTCGAGGCCAAGGTCAGGGCGCATCCCAACATCAAGCTGCTCGAGCACCACAACGCGATCGACCTCATCACGGGCGCCAAGCTGGGCCTTGCTGATAATCGCTGTTACGGCTGCTTTCTGCTGGACATCCGATCAGGAAGAGTGCGCGCCGTTGCGGCACAGCACACAGTGCTTGCAACCGGCGGCGCCGGAAAGGTCTACCTCTACACGACCAATCCCGACACCTCGACCGGTGACGGCATCGCCATGGGTTGGCGCGCCGGCTGCCGGGTGGCGAACATGGAATTCATCCAGTTCCATCCAACCAGTCTTTATCACGCGCACTCCAAACCGTTCCTGATCTCGGAGGCAGTGCGGGGCGAGGGTGGCGTGTTGAAGCTCCCGGACGGCACGCGCTTCATGCCACTACACGATCCGCGCGCCGAACTCGCCCCGCGCGATATCGTGGCCCGCGCGATCGACTTCGTAATCAAGAAGCACGGACTCGACTGCGTCCACCTGGACATTACCCACCGGTCCGCGAATTTCATCAAGGAGCATTTTCCCAACATCTACATCCATTGCATGGAGGTCGGCATCGACATCACCCGGCAACCGATTCCGGTCGTTCCAGCGGCGCATTATACCTGCGGCGGACTGATGACCGACCTGTCGGGCCGCACCGATGTCCCCAACCTCTACGCCACCGGCGAGACCGCTTTCACCGGTCTGCACGGCGCTAATCGGCTCGCCAGCAATTCGCTGCTTGAGTGCCTCGTGTTTGGCATGGCCGCGGCGAAGGACATCCTCGCGCAATCGGCTCCGCCCGCGCCCGGGCTTGCGGAATGGGACGAGAGCCGCGTTACCGACGCCGATGAGGAAATTGTGATCGCGCACAACTGGGACGAGCTGCGGCGCTTCATGTGGGATTACGTCGGAATCGTGCGCACCAACAAGCGCCTCGCGCGCGCGATGCACCGCATCCGGCTGCTGCAGGAGGAAATCCAGGAATACTACGCGAACTTCCGCGTGACCAACGACCTCCTGGAACTGCGCAATCTGGTGGCTGCCGCAGGGTTGATCGTGCGCAGCGCGCTTCTGCGCCGCGAGAGTCGCGGATTGCATTTCAGCCGCGATTATCCCGACACCCTGGCTGACGCGCGCAACACGGTGCTCGTGCCCTAGAGCCGCCCGTTTCCCCGCTTCCGCAGGCCTGGTGAAATCACCTGTCGTTCAAGCACCGCGAATCCCCATTCAATCAGGAGCGCCATCACCGCCGCCGGCACGGCACCCGCCAGCAGCAGCACGTGATCGTTCACCGCGAGACCGGCAACGATGCGTTCGCCATAGCCCCCGGCGCCGATGAAGGCAGCGATGGTTGCGGTACCGACGTTGATCACGGCGGAAGTCTTGATGCCGGCCAGGATGGTCGGCGCCGCAAGCGGAAGCTCGATCAACCGCAGCGTCGTCCTGGTCGAGAGTCCCAGCGCCGTGGCGGCTTGCTTCAGCAGCCATGGAACTGCGGAAAGCCCCGCCTCGGTATTCCGTACCACCGGCAGCAGACCGTAAAGAAACAGCGCAATGATCGCCGGCAGCGTGCCGATGCGGTTGAGGGCCGCGATGAGAAATGCGAGCAGCGCGAGCGACGGCACGGTCTGCAGGATGCCGACCGCCCCCAGGATCCAATGCCGGACAGCGGGGAAGCGTTCCGCCCAGATCCCGAGAGGAATACCCAATGCGACGCTCATCGCAAGCGAAGCGAATACCAAGACGACGTGTTCCAGGGTGAGACGCCAGAAATCCCGACCGAACATCGCATCGACAAATGAACGGCCAGCGCGTTCGGCGGCGGGTTGCCGCTTTTCCCCGGGCGCAGACAGGAAGTCCGCGGCAACTTTCGAGAACGGGGCCGCAGACAGCTCGGCGGCGCCGTTCATCGCAATCATGTGCTCTGTCGAAATCCGGCCCTCGAGTTTCCGCAGCGCCTGCCACGAGCGCGGAAAACGCTGAGGCAGCTCCAGACGATAAAGCAGCACGGCGTCGTACGCGGGGAAAAAGCCGCGATCGTCCACCAACACCTTGAGCTTATAGCGACCGATCTTGGCGTCCGTCGAGTAGACGTCGATCACGTCGATCTGGCCGGCGGCAAGCGCCTCGTAAGCAAGCCCATGGTCCAGACCGCGTGGCGCCGTGAACGGCAATCGATACGTCTGCCGTAACGCCGGCCAACCGTCCCTGCGGTTCAGGAACTCCTGGGACAAACCGAGCCTTAGGTCACGGTGCCGGGCGAGATCGGAGATGCGCGTGATGCCGAGCGCGGCGGCGTGGGGCATGGACATCGCTAACGCATAGGTATTGCTGAACCCGAGCGGGACCGCTGCGGCAAGCCCGTCGCGGGCCAGCTCACGGTTGAGTTCGGAGATACCGGGAACGCGCTGGAGCCCGAGCAGTTCAAAGGCGACCGTCCCGGAGTACTCGGGGTAGACATGAATCGCCCCGCTTTTCAACGCGGCAAACAGGATCGCGGTGTTTCCCATCCCCTGCTGGTGGACGGCGCGCGCCTCGCCGGCCGATCGGACCGTCTGGGTGAGGATCTCGCCCAGGATGTAGGACTCGGTAAAACGCTTGGAACCGACGTGGAGCGTCTCCTGCGCCCAAACGAGCGCCGGCGCCAGGAGCAGCAGGGCGAGGCGGGTCATCACCCCCGCACCTCGCGGGCTACGTCCCGAACGGATGGCGCTGGTTGTATTCAGCGGCCGCGTCTTCCAGTTTCATGAACACGGCGCCATTTTCCTTGAGCGCGCGCACCAGCCTCTCGATCATCATCATCCGGTGGCCGCGCCCGATGACAAACGGGTGGAAGGTGTACGTGATGACGCCCCACTCGAGATTGTCCTTGAGATATGTGAAGTCGTCCCCCCAATTTGCGAGCACGTCATTGGCGTTCATCAAGCCCTGCAGGATCCAGGTCGCGGTGCGGATGAACTCGAAATGAGGATAATCGTCGAGCGTCCAGCTCACCGGCATTTCGATGAGCCGGGTCGGCTTTCCGAACACCGCGGGTTTCTCAAGCTCGATCACGTCACCCTGGCGCACGCGGTAGGGCATGTAATCGTCGCCCATCATGCTGCTGTCGTAGACGAACCCCTGCTCCAGGAGCAGCTCGACCGAGTGCGGGGACAGATCCCATGAAGGCGAGCGGTAGCCGCGCGCGTAGCGGCCGGTGAGCTTGCTGATGGCCTCGTTGGCTCGCGTCAACTCCGCCGCTTCCTGCTCGCGCGTGAGGCTCGCAGGCGGCCGATGGGTCCAGCCGTGGTGGCCGATCTCGTGCCCGCCATCGAACACCATCTTGCATTCATCCGGGTAAGTTTCGAGCGTGTGCCCCGGGATGTACCACGAGGCCGGAATATCGTATTTCTTGAGCAGCGCCAAGATGCGCGGCAGCGCTACAGCGGGACCGAATTCCCCACGCGAGATCGGCGTCGGCGAGGCCATGCCGCGCGCGATCCAGCCCGACATCGCGTCGAAATCAAACGTCAGGCAGACGATGTGGCGTCCCATTCCATTCCTTTCTTTGCGGTCAGGCTGTCACGCAGGGCCTCGTCGACCGACGTCGACCCGTAATTCGGCATGGCAGACATCATATTATGCCGTGCGCGGCCTTCCCGAACCAGTTCGATATATGGACTTTCTGTCGCACGCTAATGTATCGCGCAAAGCCTATTCATGCCGCCGCTGCGCTGGCAAAATATCAGGCATCGCGCATCGCGCGCCCACCCCGGACACTGTCATGAAACCCCGAGATTACGAACTCGATCCATTCTGGATGCCTTTTACCGCCAACCGCCAGTTCAAGAGTGCGCCGCGCATCCTGGTCTCAGCGAAGGATATGCACTACACCGCGGAGGACGGCCGCCGGATCCTGGACGGCACGGCGGGCCTGTGGTGCGTGAATGCCGGGCATTGCCGCGCCCCTATCGTCGCAGCGATCAAGCGACAGGCCGAAACGCTCGATTATTCGCCGCTCTTCCAGATGGCACACCCGGGAGAATTCCGCGCCGCGGGACTGATCGCGGCGCTCGCGCCCGCGGGACTCGATCGCGTGTTTTTCGCCAACTCGGGGTCTGAAGCGGTGGACACTGCGCTCAAGATCGCGCTTGCATACCACCGCGCCCGCGGCGAAGGGCATCGCAATGTGCTGATCGGCCGGGACAGGGCTTACCACGGCGCCGGGTTCGGGGGCATGTCCGTCGGCGGTATCCCCGCCAACCGCAAGGCATTCGGCAACATGCTCGGGCGCGTCGATCACCTTCCGCACACGCACAATCTCGAGCACAACGCATTCAGCCGCGGCCAACCGGCCTGGGGCGCGCATCTTGCCGACGATCTCGAGAGCCGCATCATCGCGCTGCATGACGCGTCCAACATCGCCGCGGTGATCGTGGAGCCTGTGGCGGGGTCCACCGGCGTAGTGGTGCCGCCCAAAGGCTATCTGGAACGGCTGCGCGCAATCTGCAGCAAGAATGAATTGCTGCTGATTTTCGACGAAGTGATCACAGGATTCGGCCGGACCGGGTGTGCCTTTGCGGCCGAGACCTTTGGCGTCGTGCCCGACATGATCACCTTTGCCAAGGGCATAACCAGCGGCACCGTCCCCATGGGCGGCGTGATCGTGCGCCGCGAAATCTACGACGCCGTGGTGAACAACGCGCCTCCGGGCATGGTGGAGCTGTTCCATGGCTACACCTATTCGGGACACCCGCTTGCAACGGCCGCCGCTGAAGCGACGCTCGCCCTGTATCACGAGGAGAAGCTGTTGGACCGGGCGCGCGAGCTTGCGCCATATTTTGAAGAAGCGCTGCACGCGCTCAAGGACGTACGGCACGTGATCGATATCCGCAACTTCGGTCTGATGGCCGGCATCGAGCTTGCACCCGCGCCAGGTAAGCCCGGTGCGCGCGGATTCGAGGTTTTCCTCAGGTGTTTCGAGCGCGGTGTGTTGACCCGCGTCACGGGCGACATCATCGCGCTTTCGCCGCCGCTCATCATTACCAAGGAACAGATCGACGAGCTCGTTGGAACCATCGGACAGGCGCTGCGCGAGGTGGGTCCCGATTGAAAGCAGGCGCTGCGCACGCCGACCACGAAATCCCGCCCGGCGAGAAAATGGGCAGGAGCCTTCCGCCGCTCACACCCGCTGCATCTGGCGGGCACCGAGCTTGACCAAGCAGTGGTCGATCCATTCTGCGGTGAGCTTCTCCTGGGTCGAGTTTTGCTTCAGGCGCGCCTCGAGCGCGTTCCAGTCGACGCAATCGAGCGGCTGGTCCTGGTTGAAGCACGAGAAGACATAACTTGTCTTGCCGGTTTGCGGATCGACGTGAGGTTGCAGGCATTGGGCACAGATTTCCTTCATCATGCACTGCATCGGTGAGTTGATGGACCCGATCGCAAGGTGATGCGGCTTCAGGTAGGGCTTCAGCAGATCGTGGCGCGCGCGCGCCACCGCCGCCATCATCCGGTCCGAACCGATTGCGATGATGCGATCGGCATCCTTGAACGGGATTGACTGGCCGTTCAGCGCCCCGCTCGCATACGCGTGCATGCCCTGCACGATATTACCAACGAAGGTCTGGTCCTGCGGCCGGTCGGGCGTGAATCCGGGCTCTTCGTCGCAGCACCACACCACGGTGTCCGCCGCCGCTTCGATCTCGGCGATCTTGTAGCGGTCCGCCATGTGCTTGTAGCCGGCGAAATAGAGCACGCGGCATCCCGCCCTGCGCATCGCCTGACCGATCGAGAACAGCACCGCATTGCCCAGACCGCCGCCAGCCAGCACAACCGTTTCATTGGAGGGGATTTCTGTCGGCGTGCCGGTCGGCCCCATCAGCACCACTGGCTCGCCGGGTTTGAGCAGGATGCACAGGTCGCTTGCCCCCCCCATTTCCAGCACCACGGTCGAGATGAGACCCTGTGTGGTATCGACCCACGCTCCGGTCAGGGCAATTCCTTCCATGGCGAGCCGTGAGCCTTCGACTCGGACGGCAACGGTGTCGTAGTTTTGCAGCCGGTAGAATTGTCCGGGGTGAAAGCGGCGCGCGGCAAGCGGAGCACGCAGCACGACTTCCACGATCATGGGCGTCAAACGTTCGACCCGGTGCACGGTTACGCGCAATTCGTCGTTGAGGTGCGCGAGGAACTGTTCGTTGTTCATCGCCGAAGCCGGTTTCGCGGCTGACAGCACGCGGCTCACGATCGGATAGCCCTGTCTGGCGCTCGCTATCGCCTTCACCACGTTGCCGAAGAACGACGGGTGCACGTCGCCGAAATAGCTCATGTAACGTCCGTCATCGCGCTTCGCAAGGAGCACCCGCACCTCGTTCGGCTTCGACATTCCCTGCTCGGCGGCTACCGGCCTGCCGTCTTCGTCGACTGCCTGGAAATAGCGCCCGTCGAGCCTGAAGTTGGCGGCGTCCTCGCGCGCAAGCACGGTGTTGGGCTGGGTGCCGGCTGCGATCAGAATGGTCCGCGCCGGCAGTTCGATTTGATTCGTTTCAATCCATTTGCCGTCCTCGCTGCGGCTTTGCACCGACACCTTCATCGCACGGGCGTGTCCATACTTGTCCACTTCGACCTTGAGCGGAGTCAGACCCTCGGCGAAGCGTATGCCCTCCTCCAACGCTTTCTGCACTTCCTCGTGATTCAGCGTGTACGAAGGGCTATCGATCAGTCGCTTGCGGTAGGCGATCGTCACGCCGCCCCAGGTTTGCAGCAGTTCCAGAATTCGCGGCGCGCGTGCCTCCGCGGCGGCGGCCTTGCGTTCCGCCCGGATGGCGCGCGCATGCGCGAGAAACTTGTCAGCGATCTCGCGCTCTTCCTCCGTCCATGCTAGACGCGCCGCGGTCTCGCCATGCTCGCGGGCAAGCAGTTCGTAACGCTGCAGGAATTTTTCAACCTGCAACGGGTAGTAGGCAAGCGACTCGGTGGCGGTGTCGATGGCGGTGAGCCCGCCTCCGATCACCACTACCGGCAGTCGCAACTGCATGTTCGCAATCGAATCGCCCTTCGCGGCACCGGTAAGCTGCAGCCCCATAAGAAAATCCGAGGCCGCCCGCACGCCACGCGCGAGACCGTTGAGCATGTCAAGCACGGTTGGTCGGCCTGCGCCGACCGCGAGCGCCACGTGATCGAAACCCATCACGAAGGCCTCGTCCACGGTCAGCGTGCCGCCGAAGCGGATGCCACCGAACAGCGCGAATTCGCGCCTGCGCTCCAGTAGCAGCCGCACGATCTTCAAGAAGTTCTTGTCCCAGCGCACGGTGATGCCGTACTCGGCCACGCCCCCGAAGCCCGCCATCACCCGCTCGTCGAGCGCTTCATAAAGCTCGCGCACGTCGCGGATGGGCTGGAACGGCACGCGTCGCCCGCGGTCATCGACCCCCGAGATCTCCGGCGGCAGCGGCTCGATCTTGAGGCCGTCGACGCCGGCCACCGCGTGGCCATCGTTCATCAGGAAATGCGCAAGAGAGAATCCTGCCGGTCCCATGCCGGCGATCAGCACCCGCTTCCCGCTCGGCGCATGGGGATATGGCATGCGCAAGTTGAGCGGGTTCCAGCGCGTGAGCAGGCTGTAGATCTCGAAACCCCAGGGAACATCGAGCACATCTTTGAGCGTCCGCGTTTCAGCCTGCGGGATGTTGACCGGCTCCTGCTTCTGGTAGATGCACGACTTCATGCAGTCGTTGCAGATGCGGTGCCCGGTTACCGCGGCAAGCGGATTGTCGACCGCGATGATGGCGAGCGCGCCGATGGCATGCCCTTCGGTCTTGGCCTTGTGAAACTCGGAAATCTTCTCGTCGAGCGGGCAGCCGGCGAGGATGACGCCGAACGGACTCTTTTTGAACGAAGCCGCGCCCCGCCCGGTGGCGCCTTTTTCCCTGAGGCCTTTCGAGCACGAGTCCTTGCCCTGCTCGTGGCACCAGATGCAGTAATGCGCCTGGTCGAGTGCCCCAATGAGGTCGGTGCCGGAATCGGTGAGTTTGAACCCGTCGCGGCGGCGCAAGTGTTCTTCGCCCAGCCGGTGGCTGGTGTAGCCTTGCGGGTGATCGGTGATCACCGGCACCAGATGCTGCGGAGTGATCTTATGCGGCGCTTTGAACAGTACGCCGTCCCGGTGCTTGCGTTTCCCGGCCGTGGTCAGCGCAGCCCACGCAGCATACCGCAGCGCAAGCTCCAGCTTGCCGGCATTGGCCGCTTCGTCTTTCTGCCACTCCGTGACATGGCGCGCGAACGCAAGCTCGCCTAACGGCTCCTCAAACAGGGCCTCCAGTCTGGCGGCGAGCCCCACGCCGTCGATCCGGTCGGCCTCCTCGGCCTTGAACTTGTGCATCGCCTTGCGCTGCACGAAGAGGCGCTTGACGCTGTAGAGCGGCGCAAGATCAACGTGACGCCTCGCGAGCGCTCGCAACTCGGCTTCGATGCCGAAAAACCACGCGATAAACGTATCGAGATGCGGCGCGAGCGCAAGCAGGAGTTCCGACTCCTGTTTCGCACCCAGCGTGTCGGGCGCGGCGCGGCCAATGAGCAGCCGCCCGTGCAGTGCGGCGTCGCGTTGCGCCAAGTGGCTTAGAAACAGCTCGTCCAGGCGCACCAGACCGTCGCGGCGATAGAGGGCGTCGAAAGGCAGGCCGGAATCAGGAATGGGGATGCGGGTTGCAGTCAAATCGCCGAATGAGAAGCATTCAGAAACGGTAGATTATACCAAGTGGACCACGCCCCCCTCATAGCCGATCGTTCTATGCTTATATGTGCCGTGCGGGTCGCACTTTCGATGCGCAGTATCCCCTGACCGCGAGGGGTCTTTCCGTTCGCCGCATCAACACCACTACAGCAACCGCATCAACGGTCAGTCCGCGCAGTAATTCAGATCACTACCGGAGTGTGAGCCAGTGCCGACCCTAAATTCGGCTTTGCCCGACGTGGTGTTCGGCCGCCGTCACCGTGTTGGCGATCAGCATCGCAACTGTCATCGGCCCTACGCCGCCGGGTACCGGTGAGATCCACGACGCTCTTGATTCCACGCTCTCAAAGTCGACATCGCCTACGAGCTTGCCTTCGGGCAGACGATTGATGCCGACATCGATGATCGCCGCACCCGTCTTGACCATTTCTCCCGTGACGAGCCGCGGTTTTCCCGCAGCGGCAATCAGGATGTCGGCCATGGCGGTGTACTTCCCAAGATCCTGTGTTTTCGAATTGCATACCGTCACCGTCGCGCCGCGCGCGATAAGCAGCAGCGCCATCGGTTTGCCGACTATGTTGCTGCGCCCCACCACGACCGCGTGCCGGCCTTCAATCGTAATGCCCGCATGATCGAGCATGATCATCACGCCGAGCGGCGTGCATGGGACGAGCGTGGGATGTCCTTCAACCAGGGCGCCCAGATTGTGCCAACTGAAGCCATCGACGTCCTTCTCCACCGCGACGGACTGCAGTATGCGTTTGGCATCGAGATGTGACGGCAGCGGCAGTTGAACGATGATGCCGTGGATCCGCTTGCTGCGGTTGAGTTGGTCGATTGTCGTGAGCAGCGCGTCTTCTGAACAATCGGCGTCCAGCTTGCGCACTTCCGAGTGCAGCCCCGCCGCAACGCAAGCCCTGACTTTGTTCCGGACGTATATCTGCGATACGGGGCTATCGCCAAGCAGCACTGCGGCGAGACCGGGTTGTATGCCGCGCTGTCCCAACGCATGGATGCGTTCCGCAAGCCGTGCATAGGTCTGGCGAGCGATAGCCGCTCCGTCGAAGAGAATTGCAGCCATCGAATTATGCGTTTCGATCAGTCGGGAATCGGAGGCCTTGATTGTGCATTTCTGGTCCGGAACGTTCCGCAGGCGCGCAAGTATTGCGTAGCAGCAGATTCGCTGTCATCGGTGCCGCGTCGGGCGCGCCCGTCGCCGGCGGTCTTCAGGGGGACGGAGCATTTCGGCCGGGCGTCTTGCCGCCTTCTTCGAGAATCTGGAAGAACACCTCGTCCTGCTTGATCATGCCAAGCTCGCTGCGCGCGCGCTCCTCGATGGCTTCGAAACCTTGCTTGAGGTCGCGCACCTCGGCATCGAGCGCCGCGTTCCGCGCCTGCAGCTTCCGGTTGATTTCACGCTGCGCCCGGATCTGCTGATCGACCTCCCACACCCGCATCCAGCTTCCCTTGCCCAGCCACAACGGGTATTGGATCAATGCAATCAGCGTGACCAGGACCAGCGTCAGGAGTTTCATGCGGAAAAACGAGAGGCGAGAGGCGAGAGGCAGGAGGCGAACGCGACAGCGATCTCATCAGGCCGCGACACCACGGTGAAGCCGATCATTCGGAGAGGCGAGTAACTGGTTTGTGTCACCCCTCTCTCCTCTCTCATTTCGCCTCTCGTCAGCGCAGTTGATAAAACGCGCCGCGCCCGGGGTAGGTTGCCGTTTCGCCCAGGTCCTCTTCGATGCGCAGCAGTTGGTTGTACTTGGCGAGCCGGTCCGAGCGCGACAGCGATCCGGTCTTGATCTGCAGGGTGTTGGCCGCCACCGCGATGTCGGCGATCGTCGTGTCCTCGGTTTCACCCGAGCGATGCGACACCACTGCGGTGTAGCGCGCGCGCTTCGCCATCTCGATGGCCGCGAAAGTCTCCGTGAGCGTGCCGATCTGGTTGACCTTGATGAGGATCGAATTCGCGATCCCCCGCTCGATTCCCTGCTTCAGATACTTGGTGTTGGTCACGAACAGGTCATCGCCGATCAACTGCACCTTGCTGCCGAGTCGCTCGGTGAGCAGTTTCCAGCCGTCCCAGTCGTCCTCTGCCATCCCGTCCTCGATGCTGAGGATCGGATACTTCTCGACCCATCCTGTGAGATAGTCAACGAACTCCGCCGGCTTCATTGACAGGCCCTCGGAAGCGAGCGTGTACTCCCCGTCCTCGTAGAACGCGGAACTCGCGCAATCGAGACCGAGCGCAACGTCCTCGCCCGGCCGGTAACCGGCGCCTTCAATGGCTTCGATGATGACCTTGATCGCTGCCTCGTGCTTGGGCAGCCGCGGCGCAAAACCGCCTTCGTCGCCTACCGCGGTTGACAGGCCCCGATCGGACAGCACCCGTCTCAGCGCATGGAATACCTCGGCGCCACAGCGCAACGCATCGCGAAACGATTGCATCCCGACCGGGATGATCAAGAACTCCTGAATAGCGAGGCTGTTGTCGGCATGTGCCCCGCCGTTGACCACGTTCATCATCGGCACCGGCATTGACATCGCCCCGGCCCCGCCCAGATAACGGTGCAGCGGCAGCCCGGATTCTTCCGCCGCTGCCTTGGCCACGGCCATCGACACCGCGAGGACGGCGTTGGCGCCGAGCCGCGCCTTGTTTTCCGTGCCGTCGAGATCAGTGAGCGTCTTGTCCACGAAACTCTGCTCGGTGGCGTCCACCCCCATGATCGCCTCGCAGATCTCGGTGTTGATGTGTTCCACCGCTCTGAGCACCCCCTTACCCCCGTAGCGGCCCGCATCCCCGTCGCGCAGCTCGACCGCCTCGCGGCTACCGGTGGAGGCCCCTGATGGCACCGCGGCGCGCCCCAGGACGCCTGATTCGAGCAGGACATCCGCCTCGACGGTTGGATTACCACGGGAATCCAGAATCTCCCTCGCAATCACGTCCACGATCGCACTCATTGTTGTTCCTGAAGTGTCGGTAAGAAAAAACTTCCGCGCCAGCAGCCTGTCGGACTTAAGAGTCCGCACAGGCTGCTAACAGCAAGACCGGCGGAGAATTCGGAATGAACCCCACCCAAAGTAGTCCCCGCCTCCCGGCAAGCCCGAGAGTGTAAAGAAAAGCGCATGTGAAGTCGCATGTTAATCGTCATTTTCTGCCGTTTTTCTGCCGCCGGTTTTGCCTTAGGAGTTTGTCGCGGGTAAGTCCGACAAACTCCTAGGCGACCAGATTTTCGGCAAAACCCCGGCGTTTGATCAGTTGATCAAGCGCCTTGATGGTCTCGAGCAGCGCCTTCATGTGCTTGAGCGGCCACGCATTCGGCCCGTCGGACAATGCCTTGGCGGGATTCGGGTGCGTCTCCATGAACAGGCCCGCAACTCCGCTCGCCACCGCCGCGCGCGCCAGCACCGGGACGAATTCGCGCTGCCCGCCGCTCGAGGCGCCCTGGCCCCCGGGCAATTGGACCGAGTGGGTGGCGTCGAATACCACGGGGCAACCGGTCTCACGCATGATGACGAGCGAACGCATGTCTGAAACCAGGTTGTTGTAGCCGAACGACACCCCGCGTTCGCACACCATGATGTTGTCGGCGCCGCTTGCCGATTTCGCCTTTTCCACCACGTTCTTCATGTCGCCCGGCGCAAGAAACTGCCCTTTCTTGATGTTGACCGGCTTACCCGCGGCCGCCACGGCGCAGACGAAGTCGGTCTGGCGGCAAAGGAACGCCGGGGTCTGCAGGACATCGACCACCACCGCCGCGGTGGCGATCTCCTCGGTTTCATGCACGTCGGTCAAAACCGGCACCCCGATCTGTTTCTTCACTTCATCTAGAATCTCAAGACCATTCTCTATCCCCAAGCCACGGAAGGATTTAATCGAGCTACGATTGGCCTTGTCGTAAGACGATTTATAGATGAACGGCAGGCCCACGGCAGCACAGATTTCCTTGAGTTCACCAGCGGTGTCCAAGGCGAGTTGCCGCGATTCCACGACACACGGGCCCGCTATCAAAAAGAGCGGTTTATCGAGCCCGACTTCGAAGCCGCAAAGTTTCATTGCGCGTCCTCGCTCGAATCCACGGACCTCGCATCCCGACTCCGGGGTCGCATCCCGCAAGCGGGTCCCTGCTCCGCCCTTCGCGGGCGCCCCGCTATCAGGAATAACGGTTGATCGAGACCCGCTTTGAAACCGCAAAGGTTCATCAACGTCCTTGGTGTCGCGTGGTGCGGCTCAACCCCACACTGGCGCCGGATCGTGCGCCGCTGAGACGAGGTGGACTCATGCGCGCGGCCTCACGCGATATTCTTGAGCCGGCCGGCCGCCTCCGCCGCCGCCTCTGGCCGGGCATTGATCAGCGCAGCCTGTACGAATGCCTTGAACAACGGGTGCCCGCTGCGCGGCGTCGATGTGAATTCCGGATGAAACTGGCAGCCGATGAACCACGGATGGCCCGGCAACTCGATCACCTCGCACAGCCCGTCCTTTGCCGATATACCACTCACCTTGAGGCCGGCATCCTGCAGCCGCGGCAGGTAATGATTGTTGACCTCGTAACGGTGGCGGTGGCGTTCGACGATGCGCGCCGCGCCGTAGACGCGATAGACCGTGGAATCCGTCTCGAGAATGCATTCCTGGCCGCCCAGCCGCATGGTGCCGCCGAGGTCGGACTTCGCATCGCGCCGCTCGACCCTGCCGTCGCGATCCTGCCATTCGGTAATGAGCGCGATCACCGGATGCGGAGTATCCGGCTCGAATTCCGTGCTATGCGCGCCAGCCAGGCCGACGACGTTGCGCGCATATTCGATCACTGCAAGCTGCATGCCGAGACAAATTCCAAGGTAAGGCACCCGGTTCTCGCGCGCATGGCGCACGGCCTTGATCTTGCCCTCGACGCCGCGCTTGCCGAACCCGCCCGGAACCAATATGGCGTCCATGTTCTCGAGGCAGCCGATGCCATTTTTATCGATGCTCTCGGAATCGACATAGTTGATCCTGATCCTGGCCCCGGTGTGGATGCCGGCGTGGATCAACGCCTCCGACAGCGACTTGTAGGACTCGGTAAGATCGACGTACTTGCCGACCAGCGCGATGTTCACCTCGCGTTTCGGATGTTCGAACGCGTAGACGAGCTTGTCCCAGTTTGACAGATTGGCGGGCGGCGGCGCAAGCCCTAACTTGCGGCACACGATATCGTCGAGATCCTGCGCGTGCAGCATCGCGGGAATCTTGTAGATGCTGTCGACGTCGACCGCAGAGATCACCGCTTCCACCGGAACGTTCGTAAACAGCGCGATCTTCTTGCGTTCCTCCTCGGGCAGCCTCCGGTCGGCGCGGCACAGCAGCACATCGGGCTGAATGCCGATCTCGCGCAGTTCCTTCACGGAGTGCTGGGTCGGCTTGGTCTTGATTTCGCCTGCCGACGGGATGTACGGCACCAGCGTGAGATGAATGAAGCACGCGTTCTCGCGCCCAAGCTCGATCGCCATCTGGCGGATCGCTTCCAGAAACGGCAGCGATTCGATATCGCCCACCGTGCCGCCAATCTCCACGATTGCGACCTCGGCATCGCCCGCGCCGCGCCGGATGAAGAGCTTGATCTCGTCCGTTATATGCGGAATTACCTGCACGGTGCCGCCCAGATAGTCCCCGCGCCGCTCCTTCTTGATCACGCTCTCGTAGATCTGGCCGGTGGTGAAGTTGTTGCGCTTGCCCATCTTGGCGTGCTGGAAGCGCTCGTAATGGCCGAGATCAAGATCGGTTTCGGCGCCGTCCTCAGTGACGAAGACCTCGCCGTGCTGGAACGGACTCATGGTGCCGGGATCCACGTTGATGTAGGGATCGAGCTTCAACATGGAGATTCTGATGCCGCGGGATTCCAGAATCGCGGCAAGCGAGGCGGCGGCGATACCTTTGCCCAGAGAGGAAACCACACCACCCGTGACAAAGATATATTTGGTCATTTCATCAAGCGCGCCGTTTGGTTATTTTATCGCAAATCCGGTTCCCGTCCAATGCATTTGAGGCGCCGGAGCGCTTGACCGCCGCATCGCCTTCGGCCAGGTTGACCATCTTGGCCGAGCGGCGGCTTGGCGCGCGCCGGGATAGAGCATTTGCACTGCCTTCGAAGCGGGCCTGCGGCGCAGGTCTGCTTTCCGGTCTTGCTGCAGCCGCACGTGCCATAACTGCTCGACGATCGAGCGGGGGAATCGCTCATTCGGAATACCTGAGAATTGTGCGCAGGGCCAAAACGGGTTATTTTACCGATACCCATTCGACTCTGTAACCCATGAGCGAAAAACGCACGGCATTTTTCGTTTCGGACCGCACCGGCATCACCGCTGAAATGCTGGGGCACAGTCTGCTCACCCAATTCGACACCTTGCGCTTCCAGGAAGTCACGCTCCCTTTCGTCGACTCAGTGGAAAAAGCACGTGACGTGGTGAGGCAGATCAACGAGCGCGCGGAAAACGACGGAGCACGTCCGATCGTAATCAGCACCCTGGTGAACACCGAGATCGCCAACGTGGTAAGCGGGGCCGAAGCGCTGTTTCTGGACTGCTTCGAAATTTTCATCTCGCCGCTGGAGAAAGAACTGGGCGTCATGGCTTCGCACGCCATCGGCCGCAGCCACAGCATGAGCGACTTCGTCAACTACTACCACCGCATCGACTCGGTCAACTATGCCCTCTCGCACGATGACGGCGTTTCCACACGCGACCTGTCGGAGGCCGACATCGTTCTGGTGGGGGTGTCGCGCTGCGGCAAGACGCCGACCTGCCTCTATCTTGCCATGCAATACGGCATCCGCGCCGCCAACTATCCGCTGATCCCCGAAGATTTCAGCTCGATGCTGCTGCCGGCCCAAGTGCATCCGCTGCGAAAACGTCTCTACGGGCTGACCATCCGGCCTGAGCGGCTGCAGCAGATCCGCAACGAACGCCGTCCCGGCAGCAAGTATGCGACGCTCGTGAATTGCGAATTCGAGGTGCGTGAAGCGGAGGCGCTGATGCGCCAGGAAGGCATCCCGTTCCTCGACGCCACCAGCAAGTCGGTGGAGGAACTGGCCACCACCATCCTCCAGGAAGCGAAGCTGGTGCGGAGGATCTATTAGTAATTATGAACGATGAATGACGAGTGGGACGACGGTTGGCTCTGATTCTCATTCCGCATTCATCGTTCCGCATTGACCCGCAGCTGTCTCACCCGCTCAAACAGGCATACCGCAGCCGCCGCACCCACGTTGATCGACTCCGTTCCGCCCGGCATCGGAATCATCGCCGGCGCGCCCGCTTCGGACAGCAATTCGCGCGACAGCCCCGCCCCTTCGTTGCCGAAAACAAAAGCAGTTGGGCGCCTCAGGTCAAGCTCGAAGATCGATCGCTGCGCATTTGCAGCGGCAGCGACCACCTGTCCCTGGTAATCGCGCGCAAACGCGATGAGATCGGAGCGCTCCGTGATGTTGACGAAAAAATGCGCGCCCATCCCCGTCCTGAGCACACGTGGTGACCACGCGTCCGCACAGCCATTGGACAAAAGCACATGCCGCACGCCCGCTGCCGCGGCGCAGCGCAAAATCGAGCCCAGGTTGCCGGGGTCCCGGATATCCTCCAGCAGCACACAGCATGCAACATCGCGCGGCACGGGGCGCGCCGCCGGAATCTCCACTGCGGCGAGGATGCCGGAAGGCGTAGTCACCGGCGACAGTTCACGAAATAATCCATCGGCAAGAATCACCGGTTCCAGCGGTTCCGCCTTCCTGAGCAGCCCCCTGATCTCGGGTGTTTCGCCCGCGGCGGCGCTCACTGCCAGTGCCCGCGGCCGGCCCACGCGATCGAGGTAGGTCGCAACGAGGTGGGCGCCGTCAAGCAAGGCGGTGTGCCCGGCGCGCCGCTCGCGCGGCGACTCCTTGAGCTTCGCGAGCGACTTGAAGAGCGGATTGCTGCGCGAGCTGATGAGCTTCAACGGGCGCAAGTCCTGAAGCCCGCAAATACATCGCGCCGGTCAGGCGTGTAAAAATTTCGCCAGGTGTTGCGCAACAGGCTCCGCCGCGTCGCGAAACATCCCCCGCGCAGCACTTTGTGGTCACCAAACCACGGGTCGGAATATTCCTTGTACGGGTCCCGCACGAATCCCGGATAGGGACCAAACCAGTCGGCAGTCCATTCCCACACGTTGCCGAACATCTGGCGGCAGCCGCACGCACTGTCGCCTTGCGGGAAGGCCGCGACATCGGCACAGCCTCCCGCCACACCATACAGATTGGCGAACGCGGGCGACGGCGCCGCATCGCCCCACGGATAGCGCCTTTTGCGGTCCACCGAGCCGGGTGCCGCCGCGGCCGCGAATTCCCATTCCGCTTCGGCCGGCAGCCTGCGCCCCGCCCAACGGCAATACCCCTCCGCTTCGAACCAGTTGACATGGATCACCGGAGCGTTTGGCGGCAAGGCGGAAACGTCGTCATAATGGCGGTGTAGCCAAGCGCCGTCCCGCCTGACCCAGTAGACGGGATGCCCGGCCTTGGCTTCAGTTAGCCATTGCCAGCCGCGCTCGCTCCACAATTCACGCCGCCGGTACCCACCGTCATCGATAAACGCCGCGAATTCGGCATTGGTCACCGGGGCTCGCGCCATGCGAAACGGCTGCACTTCGACCTCGTGCGCCCACTTCTCGTTGTCGAATACAAAACCCTCGTTCGGCGCCGCACCGAGCAGGAACGTGCCACCCGCAATCTCGACATCGCCCGGCCAGGGACCTCCCTTCGGGTCGATCGGGGCAACGACCGTCCGCGGCGCCGGATAGCCCAGCGTCTGGCGGGTGTAGGTGAACGCCTCGCAATGCATCTCTTCATGGAATGCCGCAAGCTGCGCGAAATAACCCAGATGTTCCGTGGCGCCTTCGCGGTCCAGACGTCCCAGCACGCGGTCGAGCACCGCGCACAGATAGGCGAGCGTGGCGTCGAAATCGGGCAGCGGCAAGCTCCAGCGCGTGTCATGCGGCACCGTCGCCGAGTTGTAAAGCTCGTCGGCATTGTTGAGCATCGATGGTGCGAGCGCGCCGTCGCGCCGGTAACGCAGGCACCAATGCTCCTGGAACCAGCCGACATGTCCTACTTCCCACAGCGGCGGATTGACGATCTTGAGCTGTGGGCCAAGCAGACGCTCCCCATCAAGATCTTCGCAGAGGAGGATGGTGCGGGCCCGCGCGGCGAGCAGCATTTCGCGCAACGTTCCGGCGTTGGGGTTTGAAGCTGACATCGCGTATGGGGCTTTTTGCTATAGTTGCGCCAAAGTTTACCGTGGATCGCTCGACGTGAGAATCGTGATCGTCACGCCCGCCGGTGCGCGCTCCCGTAACGGTAACCGCAACACCGCCGTGCGGTGGGCGGCGCTGCTGCGCGCACTCGGCCACCGCGCCGTGGTTCAGGTGTCATGGGACAGTACGCCAGCGGATGCGATGATCGCCTTGCATGCGCGCAGAAGTCACGAATCGGCAGTAAGTTTCAAGGAAGCCTACCCCGACCGACCCCTGGTGCTGGCGCTCACCGGCACCGACCTTTACCGCGACATCCGTTTTGACGCGAGCGCCCAGGAGTCCATGCGGGTTGCCAACCGCATGATCGTGCTGCAGGACATGGGGATCAAGGAATTGCCGCCTGCGCTCCGCCGCAAAACGCGTGTCATCTACCAGTCGATGCGCCCGGTCCGCTGCCAGAATCCGCTCAAGTCCTGCTTCGAGGTCGCGGTAAGCGGCCACCTGCGCGAGGAAAAGGATCCGTTTCGTGCGGCAGCCGCGATGCACCACCTCCCGGCAGCAAGCCGCATCCGCATCGTGCACATGGGCGGAGCCCTCAGCAAGGAGATGGCGCTTGACGCGCGCCAATGGATGGCGCGCGAACCGCGCTATCGCTGGCTTGGGGAACTCGCGCACTGGCAGGCGCAGCGGCGCCTCGCCCGCAGCCGGCTGATGGTGATCAGCTCACGCATGGAGGGCGGGGCGAACGTGGTGTCGGAAGCGTTGGCTGCCGGCGTCCCGGTCATTGCCTCGCGAATTTCCGGCAACATCGGCATGCTGGGCCGCGTTTACGCCGGCTATTACCCGGTCGAAGACGAAAAGGCTCTGGCGCGCCTGCTGTGGCGCGCCGAATCCGACGCACGCTTTCTGCGCCGGCTCAAGCGGCAGTGCGCAGCACGTCGATATCTGGTGAATCCGCAGCGTGAAGCACAAAGTCTGCGGCGGCTGCTCGCGGAGCTTTGCTGACGGCAGCCGCGCCGCGGCCGGCCGCAGCGCCAGATACGCGAAAAACATACCGCCGATCCACACGACGTCGCCAAGCAAATGCAGCATGATGGCAAGTTTCATGGGGTTCCCCCGTCGCACATCACAACGCAGTCCGCGCGCGCCTCAGGCTGGCCGCAGCGCCGCTGCGGACTCGAGAATGAGCCGCACCGGTGCGAAGCTGCGGCGATGCACCTCACACGCGCCGTGTACACGCAATGCGGCAAGATGCGCCGCCGTGGGATACCCCTTATGCAGGTCGAAACCATATTGAGGATACCGCCCATGAAGTTCCAGCATTACCGCGTCGCGCGCCACTTTGGCGAGAATCGATGCCGCCGAAATCGCCGCAACGGTGGCGTCACCCTTGACGATGGCGCGCACCGGGCACGCCATTTCCGGGCAATGTGCACCGTCCACCAGGACCTCGCGCGGCGCGACGTCAAGATTGTCGACCGCGCGGCGCATGGCGAGCAGGCTGGCACGCAGAATGTTGAGCGCGTCGATCTCTTCCACGCTTGCGCTGGCTACCGACCAGGCGGCTGCGCGCGCCCTGATCTCGGCCGCCACGGCTTCACGCTTGCGCGGCCCAAGTTTTTTTGAATCTGCCAGGCCATCGATGACCACGCCGTCGGAAAGAATTACCGCAGCGGCGAAAACCGGTCCGGCGAGCGGCCCGCGGCCCGCTTCATCAACACCGCAGATCCCGGCTACGGCGCTCATACTGTCCTGCCGTCCAGGATCGGGAGCAGCGCCGCCGCCACTTTCTCTGCCGTATTCTGCCGCAGTTCCTGCAGAATGCCGGTAAAGCGCGCTTCGAGCCGGGCGCGAACCATCGTGTCGAACATCAGATTGATTACCGCTTGCGCCAGATTGTCAGGCGTTGCTTCGTCCTGCAGAAACTCCGGCACGATGAACTCGCCGGCGAGGATATTGGGCAATCCCGCGAACGGCTGATAACGGAGACGGTTCATGATCAACCACGAAATGCCCGGCATCTTGTAAGTGATTACCATCGGCCGCTTGAGCAATGCAGCCTCCAGCGTGGCTGTTCCGGAGGCCACCAGGACCACGTCTGCCGCCGCCATCGCCTCGTGAGCATGGCCGAACAGGACCGTCACGCTAAGACCCTTTCCGTCGTTGCGATACAGCACCGTCTCGAGTAGTTCTCGAGTTTCGCGGTTCACCACCGGCGCCAGGAATATCGTCTCGGGGATGAGTTCAGAGATCCTGCGGGCGGTGGCGACGAAAAGATCAGCCATCTCCGCGACTTCGCTTACCCGGCTGCCGGGAAGCAGTGCGACAATTCGCGCTGCAGCCGGCAGGCGCAGCTGTTCGCGCGCCGCCTGCACACCTGGAAAATCGCCCAGCATGTCCGCCAGCGGGTGGCCGACATAGGCGACCGGAATCTGCGCCTCCTCGTAGAGCCGGGCCTCGAACGGAAACAGGGTCAGCATCTTGCTGACGGCGCGCTTGATCTTGTGAATGCGGCGCCGGCGCCACGCCCAGATGGTGGGACTCACGTACTGAACGGTCGGAATGCCGGCGGTCTTGAGTTTCAGCTCCAGGTCGAGATTGAAATCCGGCGCGTCGACACCGATGAAACAGCTAGGCCGCTTCCGCAAAAAATGTGCGGCGAGCCGGTGCCGGATGCCAATGATCTCGAAGTAATGGCGCAGCACTTCGACGTAACCGCGCACCGCCAGTTTTTCCATCGGGAACAGGACCTGCATGCCGGCGGCCTGCATCAGTGGACCGCCGATGCCCACGAAGCGCGCCCGGGGTACGTGCACATGCAGCGCCCGTACCAAATGGGCGCCCAGCAGGTCGCCCGAGGCTTCTCCCGCGACGATGCCGATAGTGGGCGTCGCGGCAGCGGTGTTTTTCACGGCTGGCAGCCCGTCGGAGTTATTGGGAGTTTGCCGAGGCCAAGTGCGACAAACTCCTAGCGGATGACGCCGCGGGTGGAAACAGCGAAAAACTCAAGCCACAGGCGAATCTCCGGGCATTCTGCTGCCTGCCGTTCGAGCTCGTTTTTCGCCTCGTCGAGCGTCAGCCCGGACTTGTAAAGCGTCTTGTAGGCACGCTTGAGTTTGGCCACGGTTTCCGCCGTGAAACCGCGCCGTTTGAGTCCTTCGGCGTTGATTCCGTAGGGCCTGGCCGAATTGCCCGAAGCGATCACATACGGCGGAATGTCCTGCAGCGCGATCGTCCCCAACCCGGTAATGCTGTGCGCCCCGATGTGGCAGAACTGATGGACGACGGTAAAACCACCGAGTATCGCGTAATCGCCGACATGCACGTGGCCCGCGAGTTGGGTGTTGTTGGCGAAAACCGTATGGTTGCCGACCTGACAGTCGTGGGCGAGATGGACGTAGGCCATGATCCAGTTGTTATCGCCGACCCGCGTGACAGTGGCATCCTGCACGGTGCCGCGATTAAAGGTGCAGAACTCCCGGATGGTGTTGTTGCTTCCGATTTCGAGACGGGTCGGCTCGCCGCCATATTTCTTGTCCTGGGGCGCTTCGCCCAGGGAAACGAACTGATAGATCCGGTTGTTCGCGCCAATGCTCGTGTTTCCGGTGACTACAGCATGCGGCCCGATGCGGCAACCCGGACCGATTTTCACGTGCTCGCCAATGACCGCGTACGGCCCGATCTCGACCTCAGCCGCGATTTCCGCGCGCGGATCGACAATCGCCGTCGGATGGATCTTCACTTCGGCCCCGATGTCCGCCTGTCAAGACCCGCGGTGAGTCCCCTCACTGCGTCCCGTTCTTCAGCGCTCGAATCGTGCACATGAGTTCCGCCTCCGCGACAACCCTGCCCTCGACCCGCGCTTCGGCCCGGAATTTCCAGATTCCGCGCATTCGGCGCTGCAGCGTGACATCGAGACGCAGCGTATCTCCCGCGGTAACGGGCTTCTTGAAGCGCGCCTTGTCGATCCCGACAAAGTAATAGACGGATTGGTCATCGCCCCGCGCCCCTATGGTCTTGAAGGACAGGATCGCCGCCGCCTGCGCCAGCGCCTCGATGATCAGCACGCCCGGCATGACCGGGTGGTGCGGAAAGTGGCCCCCGAAAAACGGTTCGTTGATCGTCACGTTCTTGATGGCGACAAGATTCTTGCCCGCTTCATAGGAGAGCACCCGGTCAATCAGCAGGAACGGGTAGCGATGCGGGAGAAATTCAAGGACCTGGCTGATGTCCATCCTGTTCAAGATTCGCTCCTTTCGAGAGACGCGAGTTTCCTTTCCAGCGCCCGCAGGCGGTCCGCCAGATCACTCAGGTGCCGTATTTGTGCGGCGTTCCTGCGCCATTGCCGGTTAGCCTCGAACGGATAGGCCCCGGTATAAGTGCCGGGTTTGTCGATCGACTTGGTAATGATCGTATGCGCGGAAATCTCGACGTGGTCGGCTATCGTGATGTGTCCGGCGATGCCGGATGCACCGCCGATCCGGCAATAGCGGCCGATTTTCGCGCTGCCGGCGATGCCGGCGCAGGCGGCAATCGCGGTGTGCGCGCCGATCCGCACGTTATGGGCCACCTGGATTTGATTGTCGAGCTTGACGCCGTCTTCGATCACCGTGTCCTCGATCGCGCCGCGGTCGATCGTGGTGTTGGCGCCGACCTCGACATCGTTGCCGATCACGACGCGGCCGATCTGCGGGATCTTCACCCAGCCTGCGTCGGCCATGGCGATGCCGAAACCGTCGGCGCCAATCACGGCGCCGGAATGCAGAATCACGCGGTCACCGATAATGCATCCATCATAGATTGTCACGTTCGAATGAAGCCTCACGTCGTTGCCCAGCACGACCTCGTCGCCAATCACACACCCGGCCCCGATCAGGCAGCGTGCCCCGACCCGGGTGTTCCTTCCTACCACCGCAAGCGGTCCGATTTCCGCGTTCGCCGCAACCACCGCTGAGTCATCAACGATCGCCGTCTCGTGTGTCCCGTGCGTCGGCTGCCGGGAGGGGTTGAGCAAACCGGAAACACGCGCAAAATAGGCATAGGGATTGGCACAGACGACTCGCGGCAGATCGGTCGCATCGCGCCCCGCGGTGCCAACGATCACGGCCCCTGCGCGGGTCGCTTTCAGCTGCTGCAGATAGCGCTCGTCTGCAAGGAATGCTATCGTTTCCGGCTGCGCCGTGTCGAGGGCTGCGACCTGGCTCACCCGGGTATCGGGATCGCCAACGATTTCGCCGCCGAAGCGCTCGGCGATCTCTCGCAGGGTGTAGGCTTTTCGCTCGCTGCGCGTCATAACCGGATGGGCGACGAGTCCGCACCGCAGGCCATCACCGTGCGGGCGGCAACGGCGCGGGCCACGGACGCCACGCCGCGCATCATGCTTATTTGCTCTCGGCGAGTGCCTTTAGAACCCGGTCCGTGATGTCGATACGCGGGCTGCGGTAGACCGCTTCCTGCACGATAAGGTCGAATTTTTCCGACTCCGCGATCTGCCTGATGACGCGATTCGCCCGCTCGAAAAGCGCCGCCAGCTCCTGATTGCGGCGCAGGTTGAGGTCCTCGCGGTACTCGCGTTGCATGCGCTGAAAATCGAGGCTCATGCGCGCCAGCTCCTGCTCTTTCGCGCGCCGGTCGCTCTCGCCCATGATCATCGCTTCCTTCTCGAGCTGCGCTTGCAGCGCCTTGATCTGCCCTTCCCTGCGCTGCAATTCCTGCGCACGCGGCGCGAATTCCTTCTCCAACTGCTTGCTCGCGCGCTCGGCGGGTGCGGATTCGCGGTTGATCCGCTCCGCGTCGATAAAACCG
>MERG01000188.1 GCA_001771985.1 Betaproteobacteria bacterium RIFCSPLOWO2_12_FULL_62_13
GATACGCTCGCGCCAGGGCCACGAACTAGATCATTCCGGCATCAATTACAAGGCCGGCGATGCGCCCTACGCCATTTTCGAGACGCGGTCGATTCATTATATCGCGCTGATCGACTCCACCGGCCGCGCTTTCAGCATCCGGGCGGCCGACATCCCGGGCGGCAAAGGGGACGGCGTGCCCCTCACCTCGCTCGTGGATTTCGCTCCGGGCGCGCGGCTCGCCCATGTCGCCGATGCGCAGCCCGGCCGGCGCTATCTGGTCGCGAATTCCGCTGGTTACGGCTTCATCGTCAAATCGGAAGAACTACTCACCCGCGTGCGGGCCGGCAAAACGTTCATGACGATCCAGGAAGGCGAGCAGGTCCTGCGCCCTGCGCTGGTCCCCGATACGCCCGAAATGGCGGCCACACTATCGGAACACGGCCGCATGCTGCTGTTCCAGGCCGAGGAGCTCAAAGAGCTCGCGCGTGGACGCGGCATCACGCTCATGAAACTCGACGATGGTGAGAAGATGACGGCGGTCGGCTTTGCAGGCGCGAATTCGGTCACGGTGGCCGGCAAATCGCGTTCGGGCAAGGAGAAAACTGTGCGCGTGGGCGGTGAGCATCTCCAGAAGCACATCATCCACCGGGCGCGCAAGGGCTGCCTGCTTCCCGGCAGGATCATTCCGACAGCCGTCAAACCCTGACGCGCCCATGCAAGGTTTGGGTACAGCCCCGGGACTGCCCGACTTGTTTCAAAAACACTGGACGCAGGACTCGCCCAAGTCACCGTTGGGCTGGCGTGGCACTACAAGTTTTTCCGCAGCGTTCCTGAATCCGGCCTTGGAAGAGGACGTACCTGCTGTTCGATTCTCTTCTTGTGCGTGAAACGCCATGGGCTGCTCCACACAAGGTCGCTTCGCACTCGCTCGCTCAGGGCGCGCGTGTCCACCATCCCCGTTATGCCACACATGCGCCGCCCCCGGTACGCGTGCGAATACGGCCGCCGTGCGGCGCTTCGCTTCATCTCCACGATTGCCGCGATAAGTTCCATCGAAGGGCCTTTCGGACCGGGTTTGCGCCGAGGAGACGAGGAGGAAAAGAGCAGGCGGTATTTCCGATCGACCAACGCCTTGTGAAATTTGAACGGCGTTGCAGGCTTGATAAGCGCGCCAAGTTTCGGGATCCGGCGAGGGCTCAGGAATAGTGTAGTCAGTCCGATCAGAAAACGGTCGAAGGCGGTGAGATTCGACGCGCGCTGTCGGGAGCGATTGCTGATCAGAAGCTGATGCTTGAGAAGTAGACACTCTGCGGCGACCGCTCGTACACCACCTGGGCGGAGGAGCTTTGCGAAGGTGACAAGCAGGTGAATGGCGAGGATGAGGAGTTCGCGCAGGGGCGAACGTTGCCATGACCGCCATCGCATGCAAGACTGCACGGCACAGGCGGATTCCGTCATACTGCGAATTCGCCACCACCAGGCCGAGAGATCGCGACTATGGCGTTGAAGTCTGTTGAACGCGCTTGAAACCGGACTGGTCCAGCGCTTGATGGTAATCCGCCGCGTCGAACCCGCGCACCACGAACCGCCCCGCGGCCAGCGTCGGCACAAATGTGTCGCCGGAAGCCTTCTTGAGTTCCTCGACCTCAGCGGGTTCCTCGACCGAGATTTCCTGGAACCTGATGCCGCGGCTGCTCAACAGCTCCTTCGCCTGTGCGCATCGTGGCCCGCAATCGGGACTGGTGTACAGCCTGACGGACGATACCTGGGCGGGCGCTGGCTTCGGCGTTGGCGCGGTCTTGGGCTGTGGCTTAATGGGGCCTAGCGCCGTCTTGGGGTAGCCGGCCACGTCAAGCGCGGCTTCCCAGTCGCTTTCAAGGTAGCCCTTGAGGCGGTTGCTGCCAACGAACAGGAGCGGCACCTGCAAGTCCCCACCCGAAGCCTTCTTGAAGCCCGCGAGATCCGACTGCGGATCGTTCTCCGTGTAGGGCACGCCGCGCCGGTTGAGGTGGCTTCGCGCCTTGTCGCAGGCGTCTCCGCAATTGGTTACCCACAGCGTGACCGGGAAGTTTTTCACCGCCTGCTGCACGCTGTACGGCAGGTCGCTGGTCTCGATAGTACTTACTCCGATTGTGCGCTGCTCGACCTTCTTGGCTGTCGCCGGCGGGGGCGTGTCGCGCCATTCCACATTGCCTTTTTCGTCCACCCAGCGGTACAACTGTGCCGCCATGAGCGGCGCCGATATCAGCGAAAACACGAGGGTCAAGACCGCGGTTCTTTTCATGGCATTACCTCCGCGATGACGGGCTGCGTTTCACTGTAACACTTTGCGTGAGTGCGCGCAAAATCAGGCCCGCCGCCTCTTACTGAGCATTGCAGAAATCGATGACGATGCTCAGCCCTCATCCCCGGCCCTCCCGAGGGGAGAAGGTGCGCCGGAACGTGGGGCAGGGGCCCCGATTTTGGCGATGCGACCGTGAAGGCGCACATAAGCGCGCGGTCCATCGCGGCGCTGCATCCCGCTGCGGGGTCGCATCCATCGGCCAAGGCCGACGGAACCTGCTCCGCCCTCCGCGGGCGCATTCAAGGCGCAAATGGCGTGTCATCCATTTACGCAAAACTAAATTGGCTCACGCCTCTACCATGCCGCTGCGTCGCAGGAGCGCGTCGATCTTCGGTTCGCGCCCGCGGAACGCGATGAACGATTCGAGTGCGGGTCGGCTGCCGCCGACGCCCAGAATCTCATTCCAGAAACGACTGCCGGTGGCGGGATCAAGCACGCCGTGCTCTTCGAACAGGCTGTAGGCGTCCGCCGACAGCACCTCCGCCCATTTGTAGCTGTAGTAGCCTGCCGCATACCCGCCCGCGAATATGTGCGAGAAGTTATTCGGGAAGCGGTTGTAGGCGGGCGGAAAGATCACCGCCACGCGCGAGCGCACCTCGTCCAGCAACTCAAGCGCCGTCTTTGCGCCATGCGGATCGAAGTCGTAGTGCAGGTGCAGGTCGAACAACGAAAACTCGAGTTGGCGCAGCGTCTGCAGCCCGCTCTGGAAGTTCTTCGCGGCGAGCATTCTGTCGAACAACGGCCGTGGGAGCGGCGCGTTGGTTTCCACATGCCGGGTCATGGGCGCGAGCACTTCCCATTCCCAGCAAAAGTTTTCCATCAATTGGCTGGGCAGCTCGACCGCGTCCCATTCGACGCCGTTGATGCCCGACACGCCGAGATCGTCGACGCGGGTGAGCAGATGATGCAGCCCGTGCCCGAATTCATGAAACAGCGTGATCACCTCGTCGTGCGTAAACAGTGCCGGCTTGCCGCCGACCGGCGCCGAGAAGTTGCAGTTGAGATAGGCGACCGGAGTTTGCAGCCGCCCGTTCTTGCGGCGGCGAGTGATCGCCTCGTCCATCCATGCGCCACCGCGCTTCGACGGCCGCGCGTAGAGATCGACGTAAAATTGGCCGACCAGCGCGCCCTCGCCGTCGTGTATCGAGAAAAAGCGCACATCCGGATGCCAGGGGGGCGCCTCCGCCGGCGTGATCTTCAATCCATACAATGATTCAACCAGCCGGAACATCCCGGGAATCACCGCCGTTTCCGGAAAGTACTGTTTCACTTCCTGGTCGGAGAAGGCGTATCGTGCGATGCGCAGCTTTTCCGAGGCGTAGGCGAGGTCCCACGCCTCGAGTTTGTCGATCCCCAGCGCGTCGCGCGCAAACTGGGTGACTTCCCCTAAATCGCGCTCGGCGTATGGCCTGGCCCGCGCGGCGAGCTGTTCGAGGAATTCCAGCACTTGCTGCGGCGATTCCGCCATCTTCGGTTCGAGCGAGTACTCCGCATAGTTCTTGAAGCGGAGCAGCAGCGCCGTTTCCGCCCTGAGTTTGACGATCTCGGCGACGAGCGGTGTATTGTCCCACTCGGACTTGCCGAACTCGGCGGCGCGCGTGACGTAGGCGTGATACATGAGCTCGCGCAAGGCGCGCTTGTCGGCATATTGCATTACGGGCAGGTAAGAGGGCGCGTGCAGGGTGAACTTCCAGCCGGATTTGGCTTCCGCCTGTGCGGCCTCGCGCGCCGCCTGCCGCACGTCATTGGGAATCCCGGCGAGCTCGACCTCGTCGGTCACGTAATAGGCAAAGGCGTTGGTTGCGTCGAGCAGGTTGTCGCTGAAGCGCGAAGAAAGCTGCGAAAGCCGTTCGCGGATCGCCATGAAACGCGCCTTCCGCTCCGGCGGCAGCTCGGCGCCGCCGAGGCGGAAGTCGCGCAGTTCGTTCTCGATTATTTTGCGTTGCGCGCGCGTGAGCCCGTCAAGCTCACGAGAGGCCGCGAGCGCCTTGAATTTTTCGAACAGGCCCGGATGCTGCGAAAGCTCGGTGTAGTACTGTGTGATCTTGGGCAGGTTGGCGTGGTAGGTTTCGCGCAACTCCGGGCTGTTCATCACGGCGTTCAGGTGCCCGACCTGACCCCATGCCCGGGAGAGGCGCTCGTTGGCGTCTTCGAGCGGCTCGACGAAATCGCGCCAGGTCGCGGCAACTTCAGTTGAGGCAAGACGCGCGATCAGGGCGCGATTTTCCGCCAGCAGCCGGTCCACCGCGGGCGTCACGTATTCCGGCTTGAACTCGGCAAGACGGGGCAGGCCCGAGAAATCGAGCAGGGGGTTCATGCGAAAGCGTTCGGAGGTCAGAGGCTAGAGGTCACATGAGACACGCAAGTGAGCGAAAAGTTTAGCCGACTGAACGGAACCTGATCGAGGTGCGGGCAGATCCGTCGTTCCTGCCAACTGACAACTGGCAACTGACAACTGACGACTCGCAACCCGACGCTACTTCGCTTCGTAGACAACCAGGCCGTCGACCAGGGTGTAGCGGACTTTGCCCCGGACTTCGATGCCCAGGAATGGCGTGTTTTTCCCTTGACTTTTCAGCGCTGCGGGCTCGATTTTCCAGTAGCGCTCCGGATCGAAGATGCAGATGTCGGCAGCGCCCCCTGGGGAGAGATGCCCGGCGTCGATGCCGAGAATGCGCGCCGCTTCCGACGTGATCTTGGCGAGCCCCTGTGCGAGCGAGGCGCCGCTTTCCTCGGCCCATTTCAGCGTCAGTGGCAGCAACAGCTCAAGCCCTGTCGCCCCGGCCTCCGCCTCGGCAAAAGGCAACTGCTTGGCGTCCTCATCGACCGGCGTATGGTCCGAGCAAAGGGCGTCGACCGTGCCGTCGGCGAGCGCGCGGCGCAATGCATCGCGGTCGCGCTGGCTGCGCAACGGCGGCGTCAGGTAGCAGTTGGGATCGAAGTAGCCGACGTCCATCTCGGACAGGTGTGCGTGGTGGATGCCGACATCACAGGTCACCGGGAGGTTGAGCGCTTTGGCCTGGCGCACCATGTCCACGCCCTCGGCACTCGAGAGCCGGGCGAGATGCACGCGGGCGCCGGTCTCTCGCGCCAGCAGCAGGATGGTGGAGAGCGCGACGGTTTCCGCGCACGCCGGAATTGCCGGCAGTCCGAGGCGGGTGGCGACCTGGCCGTCGTGTGCGACCCCGTTACGCGCGAGCGTCGGATCCTGCGGACGCAGCCACACCGGGAAGCCGAAAGTCGCCGCATACTGCAGGGCATAGAACAGCACCTGGTTGTCGGTGAGCGGCGCCTCCGCCTGCGAGAACGCGACGCACCCGGCGTCGCGCAGTTCCGCCATTTCGGTCAGCCGCAGGCCGTTGAGTCCTTCGGTCAGCGCGCCGACCGGATAGACGTGCGCCTGGTTCAGGTTCCTGGCGCGGAATTTCAGCATCTCGACGAGGCCCGGTTCGTCGAGCGGCGGATCGGTGTCGGGCGGGCAGGCAAGGCTCGTCACGCCGCCCGCAATCGCCGCTTCCATTTCCGATTCGAGCGTTGCCATATACTCGAAGCCGGGTTCGCGCAGCCGCGCGGCGAGGTCGACCAGCCCGGGACAGACGATCATGCCCGACGCGTCTATGGTGCGGTTGGCGGTGAAAGCGCTCGCAGTCTTGCCGATCGCCACGATCTTGCCGGCAGCGATGAACACATCGTGGTTTGCATCGACCCCGTTCCGGGGATCGATCAGCCGGCCATTCTTGATGTGGATCTTCATCTTGTCCGGTAATGGGTAATGGGCAAAGGGTAATGGGATACCGGCGGGGGAAAACCTCGGGTCATAACTTGGTTCTTACCAATTACTCATCACCCATCACTCATCACCAGTCATTTCCCCGCCAATATGCTCATCACCGCCATCCGGATTGCGATACCGAACGTAACCTGCGGCAGGATCACCGACTGTCTGCCGTCGGCGACGCTGGAATCGATTTCGACACCGCGGTTCATCGGCCCCGGGTGCAGTACGATCGCATCCGGCCTGGCGAGCGCAAGCTTCTCGTCGGTCAAGCCGTAGTACTTGTAGAACTCCTGTGCGGAAGGCAGCAGCGCGCCCTGCATCCGCTCGTTCTGCAGCCGCAGCATCATCACCACATCGACATCTTTCAGCCCGTTGCGCATGTCGTGATAGACGTGCACGCCGAGGTTTTCGACGTAGCTCGGCAGCAGCGTCTTGGGACCGATCACGCGGATCTCGGGGCACCCCAGGGTAGTGAGCGCGTGGATCTGCGAGCGCGCCACCCGCGAGTGCAGGATGTCACCGACGATCGCCACACGCAGCCGCGAGAATTCCTTCTTGTAGTGGCGGATGGTGAACATGTCGAGCAATCCCTGCGTCGGATGCGAGTGGCGCCCGTCGCCGGCGTTGATAACGTGGATGTCGGGAGCAACGTGGCGCGCGATCAGGTACGGGGCGCCGCTCGCCCCGTGGCGCACTATGAACATATCGGCCTGCATCGCCGCTAGGTTCGCCACCGTGTCGAGAACGGTTTCGCCCTTGGTCTGCGAGGAGACGTTGATGGCGAGATTGATGACGTCGGCGGAAAGCCGCTTCGCGGCGATTTCGAAAGTGGTGCGGGTTCGCGTGCTGGGCTCGAAGAACAGATTGAACACCGCCTTTCCGCGAAGCAGCGGCACCTTCTTTACCTCGCGTTGGGTGACGCCGACGAAGGACTTCGCGGTGTCGAGAATTTGCCACAGAATTTCTGCCGGCAATCCTTCGATCGACAGCAGATGGTGCAGTTCCCCGTTCTTGTTGAGTTGCGGGTTGGAAGGATTGAGCCACACGACTACGATCGCTCCTCGTTCAAAACGAGGCTCAACCGTCCCTCGTCATCACGCTTGAGCTCGATGCTCTGCCCGGTCCGCAGCGTGACGGCGGCGCCGACGAACTGAGCGGCAATCGGGAGTTCCCGCCCGCCGCGGTCGACGAGCGCGGCGAGCCGGATGCTGGCGGGGCGGCCGTAGTCGAACAGCTCGTTCATCGCCGCACGGATGGTGCGGCCGGTGTAAAGCACGTCATCGACCAGGACCAGGTGGCGGCCTTCGACCTCGAAGGGAATATCGGAGGTCTTGACGTCGCGGTGTAGGCCGATCTTGCGGTAGTCATCGCGGTAGAACGAGACGTCGAGGGTCGCGCAGGGAACCTTGAGCTTGAGCGCCTGGTGCAGGCGTTCGGCGATCCAGACCCCCCCGGTGTGAATGCCGATCAAGCCGCTGTCGGGCCCGACCGCGGGCCGCATTTGATCGATGAGCGCCGCGAGCAACTGCTCGGCGTCGGGTAGCGGTTTGCCCGGCATGGTTATGGGTCCAGAGGCGCCTATTGAGTCTCGTGCAAGTGGGTGACGACCCATCTTCACCACAAATCTCCCCTCGCCCTCTGGGAGAGGGGCGGAGGTGAGGGCTGAGCGGGGTCAGGCATTTTCACGACGCTCAGTAGCGCCGCGCGTACACTACCACATCCGGCCCCTGATCTTAAGAGGCTAAGACTCCGAGCCGGCGTCCCGGCGCGCGGTTTCGAAATAGCCTTGCAGGATTTCCTGCGCGGCTACCGTGTCAAGACGGGCATTAAGCTTCTTTCCTCGCATGCCCTGTTCACGCAGCCTGGTTTCGGCTGCGCGGGAAGTGAGCCGCTCGTCGACAAGCCGGGTGGCGAGCCCGAAGCGGCCTTCCAGCCGCTGGGCGAAACGGCGGGCGAGCCGGCCCACCTCGTGTTCGGCGCCGTCCGGGTGAGTGGGCAAGCCGACGATGAGCAGCAGCGGACGCCACTCCTCGATCAGTGCCGCAATGGCGGCAAAGCGCGTGCGGTTGTCTGCGCCGGTGATGATGGTGAGCGGGTGCGCGATGCCGATCGCGAGATCGCCGACGGCAACGCCGATGCGTTTCTCGCCAAAGTCGAAAGCCAAAACCGTTCCGGTTTTGGGGTGATGGGTGATGGGTGATGGGTGATGGGTAGACATCAACACCAGGGTGACGCCTTGCTCATTACTCATCACTCATCACTCATCACTCATTACCCCCATTACCCATTACCGCGCTTACGCGTGTCCCGCCTGCTCGGACAGACTCGCGTAGTCGATGCCGAGCAGACTCATCGCGGCCGGCAACCGCGCTTCCGGCGGCAACTCGAAGATCACTTCCGGTTTGGCCTGTACCGTGAGCCAGGCGTTTTGCGCGAGTTCATGCTCGAGCTGGCCGGGCGCCCACCCCGCGTAGCCCAGAGTAACCAGGATCTGCCTCGGCCCTTCGCCGCGCGCCACGGCCTGCAGAATGTCCTTCGATGTCGTGAGCCCGATTTCGGAGCTGACGGCAAGCGTCGACTGCCACTGGCCGAGCGGTTTGTGCAACACGAAACCGCGGTCGATCTGCACCGGCCCGCCGAAGTGCACGGGGACCGACTTGAATGCGTCGGATTCAAGCGGGATGCTGACCTGCTCGAGGAGTGTCTGCAGATTCATCTCGATCGGACGGTTGACCACCACGCCCAGCGCGCCCTGTTCGTTGTGTTCGCAGATGAATGTCAGGGTCTTGGCAAAGTGGGGATCGACCATGTTGGGCATGGCGATCAGGAAGTGCTGGGTGAGGTTGACTTTTTGCATGACACTTCAACCTATTGTAGTCGCTTCGCCAGGAGTTTGTCGGACCCGGGAATCGGAGTCCGGGGCAAGCTTGGGGTCTGACAAACTCTTAAGGCAAAACCGCCTGCAAGAAAACGGGGAGTAAGGGCAAAAACTCATTTCGACCGTACCCGCATACCGCCCAAACCGCGAGCGCACGAACCAGCGCGGAGTGAGCGCAAGACCTCATTTCGACCATACCCGCATGTTACATTATGGGCCAAGAGCGGTGATTATCCTCAGCTTCATCCGAAATTTGCGGGCGGTTTTGCTCTTAGCGGCCTGTCGGAGGCCTAAGCCCGACAGGCCGTTGGCGCTCCACAATTGCGCGCGGTCTCGGTTGTGGTATCTCCATGACTCGATTCAACTCTTCCACGCACGCCTCGCGCCCTCACTTGCGCCAGAAGACCGGCATGAACAGGATCAGCACCGTGAACAGTTCGAGCCGGCCGATCAGCATGGCGGCGCTGAGGATCCACATCTGGAACTCATTGAGGACCGCGAAGGTCGTGGCTGGGCCCACTTGATCGAGCCCTGGACCAAGATTGTTCAGGGTCGCGATCACGGCGGAGAAAGCAGTCACGACATCAAGACCGCTGGCGGTCAGGACGAGCGTCAACGACACCAGGCAGACGATGTAGATGAAAAGAAAAGCGAGCACTGCGAAAACAACCCTGTTCTCG
Organism: Betaproteobacteria bacterium RIFCSPLOWO2_12_FULL_62_13; assembly: GCA_001771985.1. Classification (GTDB taxonomy): domain Bacteria; phylum Pseudomonadota; class Gammaproteobacteria; order Burkholderiales; family SG8-41; genus DSOT01. Next base: position 9,663 of record MERG01000188.1, read on the forward strand.
ACGGGTTGTCCCGCGATCTTGGTCGGGATGGCCGCCGTGGGATGAAGAAGCCTGATGAATTCGCGATAGACCTGCTTGTAAAGAATGATGGCCCGGATCATCTTGATCCCGCCGCCGGTCGATCCCGAACACGACACGAAGCTCACCAGGAACATCATCCACAGCGGGGCGAAAATAGGCCATAGGTTGAAATCCTGGGTCGCATAGCCGGTGGACGTGGCTACCGAGACGACGTTGAAGCTGGCGTGCCGCAACGCGGTCAGGTAGTCGGGGTAGACGCCCATCAGCCAGAGGTAGTAGGCAATACCGATGCAACTGCCGGCGACCACTGCGAGGAGCCAGCCGATTTCCGGGTCGCGGCGATAGGGTGAGAACCACCGCGCCCGCAGTGCAATAAAGTGGGTGCCGAAGTTGATGGCTGCCATGAGCATGAAAAAAATGGCGATTACCTCAAG
>MERG01000189.1:0-359 GCA_001771985.1 Betaproteobacteria bacterium RIFCSPLOWO2_12_FULL_62_13
CCTTGCCATAGCGCGCCAGCGTGCGGCTGCGGGTCTCGAAGTCCCACGGCAGAAAACGCTGAGTCATGCCGCCCCAGTGCGCGCCCGCGCCGCCCACGCATTCGCCCGGCTTGAACGAGCCCACCTCGCGCATCGGCAGCGCGGTCTCGTTCATCGCGTTGCGAAAGGTGATCGTTTCGCGCGACAGGTTCTGCACGACATCGCTGTCGCGGTCGTACTTGAGCTGGTCATGCGCGTAGGGCATCGCGAAATCGTGCTGGGGATCGATCATGCGCCCACGCTCGAGACAGACCACCCTGAGCCCGGTCTGGGCCAGTTCCTTGCATACGATCGTGCCGGCAACCCCGGCGCCGACCACC
>MERG01000189.1:414-4626 GCA_001771985.1 Betaproteobacteria bacterium RIFCSPLOWO2_12_FULL_62_13
CATCACGTGCTTGGGATAGCCCTGCTCATCCACTCGCACCTTATTCTGCTGAATATCCAGTATGCTCACCGGCTCGACCCGGTACGGCACGTTGTACTCGCCGATGTAATCGTTGTAATTGGAAGCGGCCACCCCGGGAAAGCCGATCAGCTTCCAGCCGATCTTGTCGCGGTTGCCGCCGTACATCGGATCGGAGAAAAAGCCTTCCTCCGTGTTTCTCAGCAGCAAGCCGAAAAACAGTTTCGACGACACCGATTCCAGCTCGATCTTGCCGTCCTCCAAAGCGTGCAGGACTTCATCCTGCTGCTCGGCGGCGAGAAAGCAGAATGCCTTGCCGTACTGCCGGCTGCAATACATATCGGTTTCTCGGATCGCGGCACGGTAGATTTCCTGCGGCGTCAGCCGCGACTGAAAGCCCTGCTGCGGCGTGCCTTCCCGCCACGGTCCCATGCGGTAGTTGCGGCCGTGCGTGCCCCAGGAACTCACGAGCTGCCGGTCGATGAAATAGGTGACGTCGGCCTCCTTGGCGCCTGGCCCCAACTCATCCGCCGGTATCAACCGCGCAACCGCCGCGTCCAGAAAGCGGACTTCCGGCTGCGTCAAGTATCCGTAAGCGTGCCCCTGTGCAACGTTATCTGAAGATTCTCCCATCGTTATCCCTTTCGTGAGAATGAATGCCTTCAAAGACCATTAAGCCGCCGATGGACGCAGATAAAATCAAATTCAAAAGCCGGAACGCAAAGGACGCAAAGGATACGCGAAGAACGCAAAGGAAGTAAAGCAAGCCGTGCTCTGGGTTCTGGTTTGATCTTGCCTTTCCTTGGCGCTCTTGGCGTCCCCCGGATCAAGTCCGGGGCATGCTTGGCGGTGAAAGATCTTTTGGTTCTTATGATCGGCGTCAATCGGCGTCTATCTGCGGCCAATTCCTGTTCTTGATTTTCAAGTCACTGGGGCTCGATGCCCGCCAATTTCGCCACCTTTGCCCATTTCACGGTTTCTGCCCTGAGGTACGCGGCCAGTTCGGCGGGCGTGCTGCCGACCACCTCGATGTTGTCGGCGGCAAGACGGTCCCGGATCTCCGGCAGGCGCAGAATCGAGACGATTTCCTTGTGCAGGCGGTCGATGATTTCCGCAGGCGTACCCGTGGGCGCCATGAAGGCCGCCCACTGGACGGCCTCGAAACCGGGGACGGTCTCGGCCATGCTTGGCAGGTCAGGCAGCGCCTTGCTGCGCTTGGCGCTGCTGACGCCCAGCGCCCGCAGTTTGCCGGCGCGCACGTGAGGCAAAATCAGCCCCATGGCGCTGGAAACCATCATCACGACACGCCCTGCCAGCAGGTCCGTGACGCCCGGCAGGCCGCCCTTGTAGGGAACGTGGGTCAGCCGCACCTGCGCCATGCTGGCGAAGAGTTCGATCGTCAGATGCGGATTGGTGCCGTATCCCGCCGACGCGTAGAGGATGTCCCCAGGGCGGGCCTTGGCGAGCGCGATGAATTCTTTCACCGATCTTGCCGGTATCGAGGGATGAACGACGAACACATTGGACACGAGATGCGTCTGCGTGATCGGCGCGAAATCGCGCAACGCGTCGTACGGCAGCTTCTTGTAGGTCGCGGGATTCGTGGCGAGCGTGCCGGGACTCATCAGCAGCGTGTAGCCGTCGGCGGGCGCCTGGGCGACGATCTCGGCGCCGATGATCGTGCCTGCGCCGGGGCGGTTTTCGACCACTACCGGCCGGCCCCAGCGCTTCGAAAGCTCCTGTGCGGTCAAGCGGGTTGTCACATCGGGCGGGCCGGCGGGCGCGGTGGGCACGATGATGCGTATCGGGCGGGTCGGATAATTGGCCTGTGCCAGCCCCTCGGACAGCGCCGCCATCAGCATTATGCCGGCCACGATCAGACGTATCGCATGGTTCATCTCATCCTCCCCATGTAGGCGTTCACGCAACAATAACTTCACTCTATAAATCTGTAGAGAATCAAAGGGACCAAGTAAATCGAGCCTGGCCCATTTCGTTTCATCAAAACACCGTCATTCCGGACAAGCGAGCCGTCAGGCGGGCGCGATCCGGAATCCAGAGGTTTTCACAGTTTTACTTACCCCCCACCTCCGGAAAATTTCTTTCTTCATCAAAAACCCCGGTTCTGGTTCGAATTATTACGGTTCCTCCCTGGCGGCCCAGGAGTGTGCGCAGAACACCAGCTCGAATGCCGTCCTTTTTTGAATTGAAGACCTTGATGATCTTGTCGGTGGCATCATGCTTCAAGACCCATTTGTTCTTGGTGTCATCAAAGCGCAGCGTGTATTTCGTTTTCAATTGATCGGCTCCTACAGCAAAAGTATTTCACTTGTTCTCTGGGTTCTTCCATGCAGCGATTGCGCAGTTCTGCAGCGTCAATGTGATCCTGTCGGTCCGGCGGTTAAATCCAAACTTACCCTGATCTCTCTCCCCTCACGCACTCACTTCTGGGCGTTGGGATTTCCCTGGGGTACCACCTGGACTCCGCGCAAGCCGGCACGCGCGATTGCCTGCTGCACCAACCCCGACGTCTTGGCCTCTTCAATGAACTCGCTCATGTAGGCGAGCCATCCGCCCTGGCCCTTCGGGACCGCTATTGCTATGGCGTTGGCCCCGTAGCGATCCTCCAGCACCCGTGAGCCGGGCAGCCGGGTGGCATACTCCAGGAGCCCCGGACGGATTCCCGCCAACACGTCCGCACGCCGGGTGCGCAACAGCTCGAAGCTGGCGTCTGGGTTCTCAGCGTACACCGGTTCGGCTCGCTTCAGTATGCCTCTCAACGCGAAGTCCATAGCGTGATTGCGCACGACAGCGATGCAAACTCCAGGCTGGTCCGCGTCCAGGACCCTGCGGATTGAGGAGCCAGCCGGCACCAGATAGGTGAAGTCCGCTTGCATATAGGGGAGCGTGAAATCCACGTCAGCGGACCGAGTCGGGTCGATCCCCAGAAACGCCACGTCCGACGCGCCGGCCTTGAGACCCTCCAAGACCTTGGGAGGTGTCGGATATTCGACCAGAACGACCTCAACGCCGAGGCGTGCTCCAAGTGCGCGAGCAATCTCTATTCCCACCCCTCGTAGCTCACCGCTCGCCGGATCCCTGCTGTACATGAAAGAGGGGAAGAGCGCGACCCGAACTTTGCCGGCGCGCACCAGGTCAGCCACCCGGGTGTCGGGCGCCCGCTGGGTGTCGAATTCCACGTCCACGTACAATTCTAACGCAACGTCTGCGACGCCTGACCACGCACGCGGCTTCGAACACACCACATCATGACAGCGAGACACGAGCGAAGATTTCCGCCGTCAATACGTCAGTAGAGGGATTTCTTGAAATTGATGGCTTGCCGCTTCGCCAAACGGTCGAGTGGCATGGTGGACTCTTTGGTGGACGGGTCCACGTCGAACTGGATGGTTTTTTCAGGATCCGCGGTGGCGCGCACGCCGATCAACTGTAGCTTCTCTTTGATCTCCCAGGAATGAGAGCCGGCGATTCCAGGGGATGCATAAATCACACTGCCGGGGCCGAGATTGTAAGCTTTGCCCTCGATATCCTTCATTACCGCGCGACCCGAGATGACGTAGTAGAACACCTCGATCAGATGCCAGTGCAGATGCTCGTGCGTTCCCGGTTCAAAGGTAACCAATGAAACCGTCAACCTTTCACTGGGGTGCTCCGTACTCCCGGCCAACTGTTTTACGAGCTGTCCCCGACCGGCCACCCCCGGCACGCCCGTTACGTCCGCTTCACTAAATACTTTCAGTGTGGATTTGATTTCCATGCACCGTTTCTCCTTTCATAAATGGTAATAACAAACGCGCCGCGCTAGCCCTGAAGTTGACCGATCCACGGCATCTCGGCGAAGTACCGGCGCTCGAACTCGTCGATACGCGCCTGGAACTGTTGCGTCACGCCGACATCATCGAGCCCCGCGAGCAGCCGCTGTTTCACGGAGTTCTCGATCACAAAGGGATAATGCACGCCGTCGGGCCCCGTCACGGTCTGCTGTTCGAGGTCGACCGTCATGCTCGCGCCCGGTTGCGCAAGCAACTGGCCGCATAGATGTTTGATCGTCTCCTGCGCCAGCACCACGGGCAGCACGCCATTCCAGCAGGCGTTCATCGTGAAGATGTCGCTGAAACTCGCTGCAATCACGACACGGATACCGTAGTCGCGCACCGCATAAACCGCGCCTTC
>MERG01000189.1:4640-5800 GCA_001771985.1 Betaproteobacteria bacterium RIFCSPLOWO2_12_FULL_62_13
AGCCGAAATTCCTGCCGGCGGCCAGGATCGTTCCGCCACGAAACTTCGGGTGATTGAAGACGAAATCCGGAATCTCGCGGCCTTCCGGGTCGAACCGATCCTCCGCGAGCAGGAAGTTGCCGTAGCCCGCGGACAGGGGTTTGCGCAGGAAACGGATCGGAATGAGCCGGTCCGTGTCGACGTCGTCATGACCGAGCGGAATCGCAACACCGGTGATGCTTTTGATCGCTTCCATGTTACACGCCCATTTCGCGAACATCAGTAAGCTGTCCCATGACCGCAGCTGCGGCCGCCATCGCGGGACTCATCAGGTGGGTGCGTGATTCTCGTCCTTGCCGCCCTTCGAAATTGCGGTTCGACGTGGATGCGCAACGTTCGCCTGCGGGAATCCGGTCGCCGTTTGAGGCAACACAAAACGAGCAGCCCGAATCGCGCCACTCGAACCCGGCCTCCATGAAAACGCGGTGCAGGTCCTCTGCCTCGGCTTGCGCTTTGACGGAGCGCGAACCTGGAACCACGATCGCGGGCACGACCGCGCGGCGTCCGCGCGCGACCGCCGCCGCGGCGCGCAAGTCTTCGATGCGGCCGTTCGTGCAGGTGCCGATGAACACGCGGTCAACCTTCACACCAGCGAGCGGAACCCCTGGTGACAGCCCCATGTATTCGAGTGCGGCCTCGACCCGCGAGCGCTCAGCGGCGTCCCGCGCCTCACCCGGATCCGGCACCTTGGCTGTAATGGGAAGCGCTTCTTCTGGACGCGTGCCCCACGTCACGGTCGGCGCAATAGAGGCTGCTTCGATGATGAGCTCGCGGTCGAACCTTGCGCCGGGGTCTGTTGCGAAGCCGCCCCAGATCGCCACCGCACGCTCCAGGTTGGCGCCTCGCGGTGCATAGGGCCGGCCACGCAGGTAATCGATCGTTGTCTCATCGGGTGAAACCATGCCGGATCGCGCGCCAGCCTCGATGGTCATGTTGCACACCGTCATGCGCGCTTCCATGCTCATGGCGCGGATCGCGGAGCCCGCATATTCGATGACGTAACCGGCGCCCCCGCTCATGCCGAGCCGCGCGATGATCGTCAGCGCAACATCCTTTGCGCTGACGCCCGGCGGCAGCGCGCCTTCCACATTGACGCGCATCGCCTTGGGCTTCGCCTGCCA
>MERG01000190.1 GCA_001771985.1 Betaproteobacteria bacterium RIFCSPLOWO2_12_FULL_62_13
CGGTGACGCTTGGTTGCGTGGGGGGAAATCCGCGGTATTAGTCGTTCCGAGCGCACTTGCCCCACAGACCGAGAATTACCTCCTCAACCCTGCCCACCCCGACCTTCAACCACCCGGAGGCGGACGGATAAAGGTTGTCGAGGTCGCAAAGTACCCCTTCGATTCGCGCCTGTTCGAGGGCCCTCCCAGCGCGGCACGGTCACCCTGCTCCGCCGGATGCTCAGCCTCCCAAAAACGAGTATTTAAACAGCGGTGGCTCCCGGCCACCGGCACAGTCGGCGGCGGAGCACGACGCAAGCTCACCAAGTTGTTGAATTCTCGGAATATCGAAAATTCAAGATCTTGGTGGCGTCCCCACGAGGAGCCTTCGAGGCTGCGGCGGTAATGCCGCAAGAAACTCGGATGGAATTGCGAGGTTGAGATTTTGGCCGCCGCGAAAGGTCGCGGCAGCCCACCAATCACCTTTCCACTTGAGTCTAGCTTTGCAGTAGTCCGCGACGCCCCGCATCCGCACTGAGCCCGCCGATTTCTGGACGTTCGCCATCGTGCTAATGCTCGAGCCTCATTTCCGCTGCACGCGACATGGCCGAGATTTCCGCCGGCGTCCGCGCCGGGCGGCCGGCCGGCGCGGGGGGTAAACGACCAGCAACGGATAGTATTCTGTCTGCGACCTCGCATCCGCCGGCTATTCGGTCTCGCACCGACACGCCGCCAATATAGTTCGCTGCAAGGTGCAAGCCTGGAAAGCGCTCTAACCGCGCGTTTATCCGCTTCGTGCGCCCAAGATAGACGCCGTAATAAAGCGGCAGCGCCTGATGGTGGCGATCGATCTGCACCATCTCGGGATCGGCGGAAAGGCCGAGCAATCGCCTCAGCCCGCGCAGTGCCGCTGAGACAACGCGCTCGCCGTTCCAATCAACAACGTGCGGCGCGCGGGCACCGCCGAGATAGCATGTCAACAGCACTTTACCGGCTGGCGCGCGATCAGGAAAGAGCGTGCTTATCCACAGCACGCCGTTTAACGGCTGCCCCGGTTCGCGCGCCGTGAGGAAGCCGACGCCATTCAGCGGATGACGAACTGCGGAGCGGTCAAAACCGAAATGAATCACGCACACCGGACTGTACTCGATGCCGCCCAGCAACCGAGCGAGCTCGGGGTCCAACGATTGGAGCAGCGACGCCGCCACGCCGGCGGGAACGCTCAGCACCACGTGCCGCGCTTTTAGAACGTGCGCGCCCTGCGCGGACGTTCCCGAAACCGACCAGCCGTCCGTGCCTTCCGGCGCAAGCGCGTTGACAGCGCGTCCCAGGCGCAGACCCAGCCCGGGTGTACGCGCCAGCGCATCGATGAGGGTCGACATGCCCCCCGCGAACGAAAAGGATTCCGTCGGGCATGCGCGGCGCCGGCTTCGCACCCGTTGCAACAGGGCGCCCACGGCGAGGCTGCCATAACGGCGTTCGAGCGCCGTCAAGCGTGGCAGAACGGCTTCGGCATTCGTGCGATCGGGATCGGACGCGAGTGTGCCGGAGACGTAAGGTTCCATCGCCTTCTCGAGCGGCTCGCGACCTAGACGACGGGTAATGAACTCGCTGACGGTCTCATCCTCACGGTTTCCCCTGGGAATGAAAGGTTCCAGCAGCAGGCGCAGCTTTGCACCGCAGCTCCAAAGCGGGGAGGTGACCATCTCCCCAAGCCGTGCGGGCACGGGCACCAGCCGGTTCTGGTGGACCAAGTACCTGCGCCCGGTCAGGGGCGTCGCCTTATAAGCATCGAGGCCGGACTCGGTGAGTAGCTGTGCCACTTCGGGCCGGTAGTTCAGGGCCAACGCCGCGGCGCGCTCGTTCAAGTAACCAGCGATGTTATCCGTGCCAATCTTGCCGCCCGCCCGCGGCGCGCACTCCCAGACCTCGACGCCGAGCCCGCGCCGTGCCAACCACCAGGCGCTGGCAAGCCCGGAGATTCCCCCGCCGACAATCAGCACATCGGTATCGCTCACGATCCTCGCTCCTTGCCGCTGGCGGGCCGCGCCGGTGCGTTGCCACCGAACCGTTGCGCTACCAGCAGCGAGAGGTGCTGGGTCGTAATGAGCTGCTCGCCTCGTCCCGCGACGAACGCCTCGGCACGCTTTTTCACCAGGTTTCGCAGGAAAAGAGGCACGCGCGCGAGCCGCTGTGCGGCCTCCGCGCTCCAGCGAACGCCGACTATTTCACTGTTCGCGAGCGGGACGAGCGGGGCGCGCTGATCCGTTGCGTAGGGGCACAGCGGATCGGAATCCATCAGGCCGCCGCTATGCGCAAGCGCACGCGCACGACAGCCGCCGCACAGGTAGCGATACTCGCAGGCGCCGCATTTCCCCCGCAGCACCGGATCGCGCAAGCATTTGAAGCCATCACCGCGCTCCCAGATGTCCCAGAACAGTTGCCGCCGGATACTGCCTTCCTCGGTGGGAATGTAGGGGCAAGCGGTAACGCCACCTTGCGGCGTAACGCGGCAGTAGTGCGCGCCCGCGATGCAACCATCGCCCTCGCTGCCGCCGATGCGGTTTAATGGCGCATCGGGATGGCGCTGATGCGCAATCCGTTTGAAGTGCGGCGCACAGCGTGCGCGGATGATGAGTTCAGGATAGCGCGGCTGGGCATCGACCAACTCATTCAGCACCTGCTCATAGCGCTGCGGGGAGATGTTCGAGAGCGACTGCCCGCGGCCGGTGCAGACAAGAAAGAACGCGTTCAGCACCCGCGCGCCGACTGCCCGCGCGAAATCGATCATGCCGGCGAGCTCGTGGGCGTTGTCGTCCGTCACGGAAAAATGGAGCTGAAACGACAGCCCGCGTCGCGCGCAGGCGTCAATGGCCCGCATGGTTTTCTGCCAGCTTCCGGCGAGCCCGCGAAAACGATCGTGATAACCCGGGTCGAGCGAATCCAGACTGATACCGATGCCGAACGTACCGGCGCGCTTGAGGGAGCACACCCGCCGGTCGCTCAACAACGTGCCGTTCGTGCCGACCACCATCGCAAGGCCGCGTGACGCGCCGAAGGCGATGATGGACTCTAGGTCGCGCCGCAGCAAGGGCTCGCCGCCAGTCAGCACCACCAGCGCTTGCGGACTGCGGGCTGCAATTTGCGCCAGCAGTTGCCGGACCTCGTCGGTCGTCAGCTCGTCGTCCGCCCCGCGACGCAACGCCTTGGCATCCAGGTAGCAGTGCGCACAGCGCAGGTTGCAACGCGTGGTAAGGTTAATCGCCAGGAGATAGAGTTCATTCATCATCGATTGCCGGCGCTGGCTCGGCCGCCGCCGGCGTGTCCCCGGACTCCCCTGCAATGCGCTGGCTGCCGGCGTATTGGCCAGGGTGCATCTCGGAATGGAAGCTGCTGTTTTGGGCCCACGTGCAGCGGGCCCTCTCGATGGCCTCGACGGTCACGCGGTCGTGACCGAGGTCGCGCGCGCAACGCTCGATTTCTTTGACCACCATCCCGCGCACCACGCCGGGGACGCGATTGACGCGCTCGAGCGCGACCGAGTCCCACGGCAGCGTGCGTCTTTGCTTGGCCGAGCCGGCAGCCCACTCGGCGTACTTGGCCTCGACAATATCCAGGGTGATCCGGATGGCGTGTCGGCGCCGGGCAAAGAGTTCGACGCGCTGGCGGGTCAACTCGCGTAGCGGGCCCGCAGGCACACGCATGAGCCGGGCCAGGGCCGCCGCTTCCCAATGGAGTTGCCCCTCGTTGTTGCACGCACCGGCTGGTGTGCGCGCGCGGTGCGGGCACAACGTGGCAGTGGCGGCTTCGACGATACGCTCGGTGATCACCGTATGCCCGCGTTCTTGGGCATAGCGCAGCACCGCCAGGCGTGCGACATTCTGCGCGAACGCCGGCACCGCCGCCATGCGCTGCTCGGCCTGCGGCGTCCAGGCGATACTCGTATCCGCCACTGTCTGCGCGGGCGCCCGGTAGCGGCGCTGGCTCAAGAGCACCGCGCAGTCGGCGTCGCGCAGCAGCTTCTCGGCGTTGCCTCCGATATCGAGATCAGGATCGGCGTGGATGCCGAGCCTGCCCATGACCAGCAGTGAAGGGTCGGTGCGGCTCAGGTACTGCGCGATGGCTGCATGCGGCTTGCCGTCAAGCAACGCCGTTTCGATCTCCAAGCCGTGCTCGTGAGCAATAGCCTGTGCGACCCGGAGATGTCCTTCGTAGATCTTTGCCAGCCCGCCGTCGATGATCTCCTCGTGCAGCTTTTCCTGCTCCTTAAAACGAAACACTTTGGCCGCCTCGTCGGACAGCACGCCGGCGATGCGATTGAAGGCGACGTAGTGGAAATAAGGATCGAAGGCCGCGACCACCTTGACCGGCACGCGCCAGTGACGCGCCAGCGACAAAGCCGTCAGCAGACCGCCGTAGGCCCAGTCGGATCCGTCGACCGTAACGACGATCGGCCCCGCTGCCAGGCTGCCGCTGTCTTTGATAACGAGCGTATCGGCAATCGCGCGGCGCACGACCCGCTCGCACACCGTGCCGACACGGCTGCCGGGCGTGGCGCCCAAACCGAGCGCGCCGATGACGAGCAAGTCATAGCGCCCGCTGTTGGCCTCGTTCACCAACTCGCGATAATTCTTGCCTTCCAGCGCGCGCCGGACAAACCGGACGTGGCTGTGCGCACAGGCGCGCTCAACCTGGTCGAGATAGGCATCCGAAATGGTCGACAGGCCGCGCGTAATCAAGTCGTCATGGACCTCGCGCTGATGCTCCAGTGCTTGCTCCTGCCGGTAGCGCTGCGGCAGCCCGCCTTCCATCTGCCGGAAACGGGTGTCGTGCATGCTGGCAGCGTATACATGCGCGCCGGTGATCGTGGCGTCCCAGAGGCGGGCGAGGGCGGTCGCCTCCGTGATCCCGTGGTCGGAGTGATCGGACGAGTCCACCGCGAGCAAGATGGAACGGTACTGAGGGAGTCCCTGGACGGTCTGTATCGGCAGTTCAGCACGCATTGCCATGTTCATAAAGCCTCTCGCCGGAACCAGGGCACACGGAATAGAGTGCCTTTCACGACGTCAAATAGAGATAAGAGTGGAGATAAAAGTACATAAGTAAAGCAACAACCAGAACATTGGCGAGGACACCGACTCGCACTAACCAGGTGAACAGCGGTCGCTCCTGCGACACGCGGGGCATGGGTTCCTCGGACGTCATCTCGCTAGCCTCCTTCCTCGTCTTGGGTCCGGCGCGCCCGTGCCGACAGCCGGAACAAAATGCCACCCAGCATCAACGCCACGCCGGCAGGAACGTAGACGACCTTCAGGCTCGCTTGAGGTGCAAGCCACAACCACACCCAGCGCGTCAACGTGTGCTTCGAGCCGGCCTCGCCGTTCGAACCGTCCCAGTTCGCGAATGCCACCGGCACAAAGCTGTCGCTTTCGAAATGAGCGCCGTCCCCAGCCGGCTGCCGCCGGTAGCGGAACACGACTCGCCAGGTGCCGGCCTCGAACTCGCCTTTGGCCGAGAATCGCGGCTCGCCGGCACCGCCTGCGGTTCGCGAGCCCACGCCCTTCATCTCGAATATCGCCGAGCGTTGTTCCTCCCCGAGTGCACCGGCTGCCCAGTACCAGACCTCAACGGGGTGCGATGCGTCACCGTGGCCGAAGTAGGGTCTCTCCAGCCCGGTCAGCGCCGTCGCTGGAAATTGCGCCGCCACCGCGTCCGCGTACAGCGTGCCGGATATCAGCTTCGCCTGCGCCTTGTCGCCGGGGCGACTCGGCGTGCGATCGTCCCACTCGATCAAAAGCGCGATCTCTGCGTCGTTGTACAGCGCGCGCACCGTGATGGCGTCGTTCAGCGGAGTAAAAAACCGCTCGGCTGCGATGATCTGGGGCGCAAGCCGGAAGCTCGCCGGTGGTGCCTCGGCCCAGGCAGCCGCCGCGGGGGCGGTGGGGAGATCGCCCGCGACGTAGACGCCCCTGATGACATTCTCGCCGGGATCGGGTCGAAGCGCGGGCTCGGCAAGCGAGGCCACGTAGTGCGCGACCTCCCAGCGCTCTTTCTCGTCGAGCGCTTCCTTTTTCCCGGGGTCGCCGAATGCCAGCATCGGCGTGCCAGGAATGCCGAGCGTCACGCGCGTGAAGATGTCACGTACTTTCCTGCCGCCGCGGAACGTCCACGGTTTTGTCAGATTGCGCGGCCATATCTGATCCTCCCAGTCATCCTTGAGCCGCTTGCTCGGCTCGCCCTTGCCAGTCTTGCCGTGACACTCGTAGCACTTGGCCTTGCGAAACACCTCTTTGCCCGCGGCGATCAGCTCCGGCGTCGCCGGCGGCTCGCCGGCGTACGACACCACCGGACCGGGTTTTTCGTACTGGAAGATATCGCTGAAGGTCTTCAACAGCGTGACAAGGTCGTGGCGTTGCTGTTCGTTGATGCGATCCTTCCAGCCGGGCATGGCGGTTCCTGGCAAGCCTTCGGCAATCACGTGCATGATGTCCGCATCGGACGGCGGCGTGTTCCCCTGGGTTGTCTTGAACTTGTAGATGCCTAGCGTGAAATCGCGTGGCTTCGGTCTCTGGTAGGCGGCGGCCGGCCCGTCGCCTGCGCCATCCTGGCCGTGACACCACCAGCACCACTTGTCGTACACGGCGCGGCCGCGCTCTATAGCCTGCGTGGCTGTCGCTTGCGGGACAGATAATGCCAGGAGAAGCAGCATGCACGCCTGGGGGATCATCGTTCTTGGGCCCGCGGCTCGTGGCCGGTGAAGTCATAGAGAAACAGGATAAGCTGCCACATCTCTTTCTCCGACAAGAAGCGATGCCACGCCGGCATCGCCGATATCCACGGGGCTCCTTCTTTCGGCAAACCCGGGCCGCCGGCGGCAATACGCCAGAACAGGTAGGATTCCTGCAACTGAGCAATCGTGCCCACATCGCGGAAGTCAGCCGGCAACGGGAAGAAGGCATCATGGAACGGGCCCTTGCCGTCCAGCTTGTCGCCGTGGCAAAAAAAACAGTTCTTGAAAAAGATCTCGCCGCCGGCCCTCACGTTGGCGGAGAAGGCGCTTTTGTCCGCGCGCAGCGGGTTCTTCAGCGTCAACAGGTCATAGGTCTTGCCATTAATGGAAAACGCGGTGGGCGGCGCCGGGTGGATCGAGCGCAGCTCCGGCGGCATCTCGAACCCGGGTCGCACCGCGTCGTAGGCGATGTACGCGCCGAGCAGGCAGACGGCACCGATAAAAGCCAGGCGGGGAACGCGTATCTCCGGCGCGCCGAAAAAAAAGTGCAGCTCGCTTCGCACCCGTCTCCAGCGTTTCTCGTCGGACGAACCGTAGAGCAGCACCACGACGACGATGAAAAAGAGACAGATCTTGAGCAGGTGGCTCGGCACGACCGGCCAGGTTCCCGGATGCAACAGGGCGCCGATCGCCGGGACACCTGCTGCGATGAGCAAATATGCGATGGCCGCCGCCAGCACCAGCCGTATCGTCTCCGGCAGCCGCATGTCAGTGCTCCTTCGCAAGGTAATCGACGATCATTTCGAGCTCGGCTGCGCGCATGCGCTGACCGAAATCCCCGGGCATTACGCCCGGCGTAAAACCCTGGGCGATGACTGCGTCGGGCGCGAGAATGGACTGCCTGATAAAGCTGCTCGCGTCCAGGCCTGGCGCGCGCGTGTTCGCGGTCTTGGCCATCGTGCGAAGATCGGGGCCGAGCGCAGGCGTCCCCTCCGCCCCGGCGATGCCCGGCAGTCGATGGCACACGTTGCACTGGTACCGGGTCAGCGCGGCGACCGCATCCGGTGCGCTACCCGCTCCGCCCGCGGCTTCCGCGTGCTTGCCGGCAACCCCCGGCTTGGCAGCGCGCGGAGACACGCTGACCTTCTCGCCGGCCATCGATTGCAGATAAGCGATGACGGCGTCGATCTCGGCCGCGCTCAGCCCGATCGCGCCCTTGGAGACATCGGGCATCGGGCTTTCCGTGTCGGCGGCGCCGGGCTTACCGAAGCCCTGCACCACATAGACCGAAGGATCCACCATCGATTCGCGCAAGTACGCCTCCAGCGTCGTTGCCTTGCCGCGGTAGCGAGGATCGTTCACCCGTTCGCGCCAAAGCGAGCCGATGCGGTCCAGCTTCGGCGCCCGGTCGCCGAGACCGGAGTGGCACAGCGCGCAAGTTCTTTCGTAGATGCTGGCGCCGAGCGCGGTGAATTCGTCGATCGTCATCGACGCATCGATGTGCGTTTGCTTGGGCGGCGGCTCGGGAACGACCTGCGGGATACCGAAATACGAGTACCCCGTGAACATTCCGATGAGGGCCAAGGCATAACCGCTGACGCGCGCGAGCGTGCTCATGGCAACCCCGTTGCCGCTGCGGTTCGCGGCGTAACCTCCTGCGTACGGCCGAAGCCGGCAAGCCAGAACACGAACAGAATCAACAGCAGAAACAGCAGCACGCAAACACTGACAACGGCGGTGGCGTGGCCGATGGTGAGCGTGAACGCGTCGGCCGAGCCGTCGCGCATGACCGTGTAGACATGCCAGTGCTGGCGGATCGAGGAACGGATGTAGCCCATCAGCCCCATCAGCCAAGTGAACGCCACAGCGACGGTGAACAGCGCGTACTGCGCGCGCCGCGGCATGCGCCCCCAATAAACCTTGCTCGCTCCGCCCGAGCGCGCCGCGATCAGCTCGTCGATGACGACACACACCACGATCAACAGCAGGGTCGTCATGACCTGTGGCACCGAAAGGCCGATACGCACGTTGGCGGGCACGAAGTAGCCGTAGATGCCGAGCCCGATGATGTTGGCGACGGCAGCGACGTAAAAGGCGATCTGCAAACGCGTGGCGCGCGCCGCCCACGGCGGGGCGTCGCGGATCAGGGAGCGCCGGAAAAGCTGATAGGTCAGAAAGGTGGCGAGGATCATGATGTTCACGGCGCTGTTCTTGGCCGACATCACGCCGAGCGGGCCGAGCACGGGATGATGGGTACCACCGATAGCGCTGATCTCTCTTGCGGTCATGACCAGCGTGTGCGGCGTAAACCAAACCAGAAAGCAGACCACCAGCACGCCGGCGATGTACTTGACCAGGTAGGCCGTTCGGCTCCTGCCGTCGAGCCGCCCCATGCCGCACCACAAATAAAAATTCGCCGCAAGAAAAATCGTACCGATCAGCACCGCCTGAATAATGAACAGCCAGGCGAAGATCCCGCCCATCAAGGTGATCCCCATCTGCTGGCTGTAGGCGTAGACCTCCTTGGTCATCCAGTAGCCGGCGAAGGGCAGCGGCAATAGCGCCACCACGGCGATCCAGTTCGCCGTATAGCCCATCCAGTCGTAGTGCGCCTTTTCCTCCGCCGTGCGCCCGGAGAGAAACTTGTACGCGGCGTAGGCGCCGACAATGGCGCCGCCGTAGGCGATGTTGGCGATAAAACGATGTACATTGAGCGGCATCCACAGCGGGCTGGCGACGGCGGCCCATGCGTCGCCGCCGAATACGCCCGCGGCATCGACGCCGCTCGGGGCCATCATGAAGGTGGCCCAGGAGTTGGCGAGCACCAACAGCACCGTGCCGACGATGTTGAGCGCGAGGCCGGTGAGAAGGTGCGCCGGCTTGAGACGTCCTTGCATGGCGTCCCAGCCATAATAGTAAACGTACAGGCACACCGTCTCCGCGAGGAACAGCAGCGCGTAAAGCATCATTACGGGACCGAAGACGTGCGTCAGGTAAGCGAACAACGCCGGATACAGCACCACCAGCAGAAACACCAGCAGACCGCCGGAGGTGGCCGTCAAGGCAAAGGCACCCATGCTGATCTTGATGAACTCGTGCGCCATCCGGTCGTAGCGCAAATCACGGCGGCGCCAGCCGATGAACTCGATCACCAGGACGAAGATCGGCACGCCGAGAACGAAGGCGGCGAAAAAGAGGTGCAGTTGCGCGGCGATCCAGACGGCCACGCGGCTGTTTATCCCTTTGTAAGTCGGGTAGTCGGTCAGCGTCAGCCTGGGGGCGCCTGATTGAAACGCGGCGCCGGCCTCGACCGCGTCCTGGCTCTGGCCGTAAGCATGCGGAAGCAGAAAATCGCCACCGATGACAAGCAGCAGGACAAACACCAACAGCATGAATGCCCGTCTCGTCACGGCGACACCCACTACAGGGTGAGTCCCTGCCAGCGCATGAACAGCAGGTCGACAACGTAAAAGACGATGCAGGCCCCGATGACGAACAGCGAGAACTCAATTGCGCGGATCATGGGGTCCATTCATGCGCAGGCAGTTCGAACCGCGCGGGTTGCGCGCGGCGCTGCGTCAGTTCGGACCCTTGCACTTGCAAAGCTTTCGCAAATAGGCAACGAGCTCGTCGACTTCGTTCGCTGTGAGCGTCTTATCCCAGCGAGGCATCAACTCGGACTTGTTAACGGCATCACCCCCCTCGAGGATCGCGCGCCTGATCTCGTCGTCAGTAAGCTTGGACATCTCCGCCGGGTCGGTGTGGTTTCTCGGCCCCACGCTAAGACCGCCGTAGGTGTTGTTGATCCCTTCGCCGTTGCCCTTGCCGCCATGACACTGAACACAGTGGAGGCGGTAATTGTCCTCGACCGATCCAGCCGACGCTGGCAGGGCAACCGCGAGCACCAGGAATCCCAGCGCAAGCACCGCTAATTTGCCGCTCGGCCTATCCATGGCAGCCTCCGGTTCACTTCATCGAAGCGATGAACAACGTCAGCATCTCGCGCTTCGTGTCCGACAGCGGGATTCTTGGCATCCAGGTTTTCGGGTCCCAGTACTGCGGGTTCTCGATGCGCGCGTAAATCCAGTCGGGATTCAGCCTCTCGCCGGCGGCGATGAGGCTCGGGCCGGACACCCCGCCCCCTTTCTTGACCTTCGCGGGGATCGAGTGACAGCCGATGCAGGGATACTGCTTGGTGAACATGCGGGTGGCGCCGGACTGGCTAAAGGCCTTGCTTGCATCGATGACCCCGGTCTTCATCTTCGCGTCCTTTAGCGTCATCAGGTAATCCGCGACCGCTTCGGCTTCGCCAGGTTTGAGTTTCGCCGGACAGGGTTTTACGCTACCGCCCTTGATCTTGTCCTTGCCGCCTTCGGTCACGAGGTTGTTGAGGAACATCATGCCCGCCTGCCGGATGGTCGTCGGGTTTTGCATCCACTTGACCAGCCAGGGGCGGTTGAACTTGCTGCCGGCGTAGAACAGATCCGGCGCCCGTCTTTTCATGACCGCTTCGAAGGTCTTGGGCGCCGGGCCCACAATGTCATGACACGAGACACATTGGCTTTTCACGATCGCCTTG
>MERG01000191.1 GCA_001771985.1 Betaproteobacteria bacterium RIFCSPLOWO2_12_FULL_62_13
CCCTCAATAGAAAAAGCGGACAATTCATGTGCTACAGAACCGGACAAGTCTAATAACCCGCAACAGCTCGGGCGCTGCTTTTGTCTGTTCCGCGTAGACCCTATCATTTATCCGTAGCCCCTCACGTCACTCCAATGGGGCCACCGGTATTGATTTATAAAACCTGCTATTCCCTGGCTGATCCCGAAAGTCCGCTCGTCGAGCGGGAAGTGTGCTGCCGGAGGGCGGGACCACCCGAAGAGGTGGGGTGAGGGGGCGAAACCGCGGGCGGGTCAATACGCTCCGTCGCCCTTCAAGATGACCCACACCGTCTTGGCGATGATGTGCAGATCGAGCCGCAATGACCAGTTGCGAAGATAATCGAGGTCGTATTCGATGCGGCGCTTCATTTTGTCGAGCGTCTCCGTTTCGCCGCGGCAGCCGTTGACCTGGGCCCAGCCGGTGATGCCCGGCTTGACCTTGTGCCGGACCATGTAGCCCTCGATCAGCTTGCGGTACATCTCGTTGTGGGCGATGGCATGCGGCCTGGGCCCGACGATGCTCATGCGGCCCTGCAGGACATTGACGAACTGCGGCAGTTCGTCGAGCGAGGTCCTTCTCAGGAACGCACCCAGCGGCGTCACCCGCTGGTCGCCTTCCCGGGCCTGCACAATGCTGTCGCCGTCTTCGCACACCGTCATCGTGCGGAACTTGTAGATGGTGATTTCATTGC
Source organism: Betaproteobacteria bacterium RIFCSPLOWO2_12_FULL_62_13 (assembly GCA_001771985.1). GTDB lineage: Bacteria > Pseudomonadota > Gammaproteobacteria > Burkholderiales > SG8-41 > DSOT01. The sequence goes on from MERG01000191.1 coordinate 713, forward strand.
CGTCGAGGCCGTAGCGGCGCTGCCTGAAGATCACCGGCCCGGGCGAGCTCAATTTGACGCACAGCGCGATGACCAGGAGCAGCGGGGAAATCAGCGCCAGGATCAGCAGCGACAGGACGACATCGCTCGCACCCTTGATCATTCCGCCCATTCCGGAGAACGGCGATTCGCACACCGCGACCACCGGAACGCCGCAGACGACGTCCATGCGCGCCTGAATGATGTCGCTCACGAAGGTGTCCGGAACGAAATAGACGGACGCGGTGGTGTCGCGCAGTTCCGACAGCAGGCTCAGGATGCGCTGCTGCGACGTCATCGGCAGCGACAGATAGATCAGGTCTATCTGCCGGTTCTTGACCATGCGGGGAACATCCGGAATCGTGCCGAGCAGGGTATTCCGCTCGCCATCGACGAGGCGCTCGCCGCCGCGGTCGTCAAAAAAACCAACCACGTCGATATTGGAGTAGGGGTCGGCGGCGAGGCGCTGTGCCAGTTCGACGCCTTGGTCGTTCATGCCGACCACGATGGCTTTGGCGGTGCCGCCCTGGAGCTTGAGAATGGCCGGGGCGCTCAGGCGCAGCAGGAAATGCATCCCGATCTGGCTCGCCGGAGCGACGCCGAACCAGATCGCCAGCACATCCGGGTCGAAGTGCGACAGATAACCGCTGGCGTAGCCGAAGAAAAGCAGTATGGCGAAAAGCGTCAGCCATTCGAACACGATATAGCGGATCACCCGCCACGGCGGGTAGCTCATCCGCGCCGGGCTCGGAAAAGTCAGCGAAAACACGACCAGCGACAAGACGACCTCGTGCGGGGGCAGGTGCCCGTTGATCGACAGCTCCACGATCCACAGCGACAACACCAGCACGAGCGGATCAAGAAAGATTTCGATCAGGTTGAGCAACTGACCGCGGCCGATCGACATGCGAGCGGCCTTGCGGAACATGACCGGGGCTTTTTTGTGACGCCCGCCTAGCGAGGCGTTCTGCACTGCATCGCGAGGACGCCCGGAATCAGGCGGGTAATTCATGCGGGGGTGTTGCCCAGCGGGCGTGCCGGCCTTATCCAAAAGGGACCAGCCGGGGCGCAGGTTGCAGGTTCGTCATGTCCGTCACGATTCGCACCCCGCGCACAAGCGCTACCTGCGCCAGCCGTTCGCCGGCTGTGCGAACTGCTCCTTGTAGATCGCGACCGCGTGCACTCTGTTGTTGGCGCCGATTTTCTTGAAGATCCGTTGAATATGATTCTTCACGGTAAAACTGCTGATGTTGAGGATAACGCCGGTCTCGAGATTCGTCTTGCCCCTGCAAATCCACTCCATGATCTCCCGCTCGCGCTCGGACAGCCCGGAGGGGTCGGCGTTGGGCAAAACTGCCGCCGCCGGCCTGACGCCCGGAAACGGAGCCAGTCTGCGCGATGCAATGTCGATCTGGGTGATCAGGGAATCGATCAGGACGCAGGGGGCCCGGCTGAAACATCCCGACATGCACCCAATGGCGAACGAGGCGGAATGCAGCGCAAGATAAAGACAGTCGCTGTCGCCGCGTTCGTCGCGCACGCCGTGCACCAGCACCGACTTCGCGTTTCGCAATACGGCATGAAGCGCGCTTTGGGACTCGGCGCCGTCGGGCGCCAGCCCCAGCAGCGAATCGAGCACAAACGGCCGGCGTTCGTTTTTGACCCAGCGCCCGAACAGCGCTTTGAGCGTGCCATCGAGCTCACCCTGCTCGAGCAAATGCGTGCGCACGCCGGGAAGGGAAGAAGTGACGTCGAGCTTCAGCTGCCAGGTATCGAAATAGCCGCAGGCGGCTATCAACACCTCGTGACGAATGAAATGCTGTATCTCTCCTTGCAGCCACAAATGGAGATCCTGGTGTCGCTTGATCGACCGGGACGCTTCGACGATGCGCAGGAACCTGCTCTGCTCCTTCGCGGTGGTGCCCTGGCAGCTATCGTGAGGCAACAACATCTTCTCGCGCTCCGCCGCACGGACCAGCCGCACAGGACCCGTAACGGGTCCGCGCAATAAATCCGGCTGCTTCGATCCAACGATCGTTGGCAAGGTACGAACCCTCCACGGAAACGAACGACAGGAGTTCTGCTCTTGGCCTACGCTTGATGAATAAGTCTAACATGGCTGGCAAAGCGATGCGACGTTCAACGGCGCCTGGTCCGATGACAACGTAATTGCGAAACAACATTGCGAGCAATCAAGATGATTGGCACACCATCCCGTGGGAGCGAGCTTGCTCGCGAATTCGATGATTCGCGAGCAAGCTCGCTCCCACACCTACGAGACAGGCATGTTTTGAAATTAACGTTTCATCGTACTAGTCGGCAGATCAGGCGTCCGTTGCGCTCATCTTCGCCGCTGCTGTAGAATCAGGCGCAAGACAAACAGGGCCCCAAGACGAATACACGGTTTTCGGGTAGTTGGTAGATTACTGGGACATGGACATGGACATGGATGTGGAAGCCGGCACTGCGCCGCTGTACCCAAACCTCGAATCGCTGGGGGCCGCGACGGCTTTTGTCGATGAAATCGTCGATATCGTCGAATCCGTCCCGCTTTTCCAGGGTCTTGATGCCGAAGAAATCAGGACGATTGCGCAATTCATGCCCTGCTTCGGGGCGCCGAGCGGGGAGACCCTGCTGCGCGAGGGCGAGCCGGGCGATTACCTGCTGTTGCTGCTCACCGGACAGGCGCAAGTCTGGAAGCGCGACGGCAAGGGCCAGAACCGGAAGATCACCCTGGTGACGCCGGGGACGACCCTGGGGGAAATGTCCCTGATCGACGGGCAGCCGCGTTTTGCAACCTGCATCACCACCATGCCGGTCGATTTTGCCGTTCTGCGCCGGGACGATTTCAGCCGGCTATTGGAAACAGCCCCGCGCCTGTGCGCGAAATTCATGCTGTTGCTGCTGCAAATCATGACCCAGCGCCTGCGCGAAACCAGCAACCGGATGCTGCAGTTGGGGCCGCTGGTCTAGACCGATGGGGCAGGGGGGGAGACCCGCGCCCCAGGACAGCCGCGCCAGTTGGCGCAGAGGTGCGCTCCTGATTGCGCTCGCGGGCGCAACCATCGCCGGGCCCGTCGCCCGCGCCGCCGCAGCCGAAGAGCACACGCTGAAGCTGCGGATGAGCACCACGCTCACCATGGATGCCAACGTATTCAGGCTGCCGGCGTCTGCCGATCTGCAGCCCGTCCTGGGGAAGTCTTCCAAATCCGATGAAATCAAGGCCACCTCCGTGGGGATTCGCTTCGACAAGGCCTACGCGCAACAGCGCCTCCAGTTCGAACTGACCGGCACCGCCTACCGCTACAATAATTTTTCCTTCCTGAATTTCGATGCGTTCGAGTACCGGGGCGCCTGGCTGTGGCACCTGAGCCCGCGCTGGAGCGGCACGCTGAGCAGCGAACGCCATCAGAGCCTGACCAGTTTCGCCGATTACCGTTCGTTCCAGCGCAACCTGCGCAGCGACGATGCGCACCGGTTCGACCTCGACGGGCAGGTGTCCGGCGGCTGGCATGTGCGCGCGGCCGCGTCGCAGACCGAGTCGAAAAACTCGGCCATTTTTTTGGAGCAATGGGACCATCGCAGCACCGCGGGCGAGGCCGGGCTCAAGTACCTGGCGCAATCGGGGAGCTGGGTATCGCTCGCGCAGCGCGCCACCCGGGGCGAGTACCTCAACCGCGCGCTCAACCCCTTCAGCTTCTTCGACAACAAGTTCAGCCAGACGGACACCGAACTGCGCGCAAACTGGATCGCAAGCGGCAAGTCCACGCTGACGGGCAGGCTGACCTGGCTCGATCGCCGCCACGAGCACTATGCCGAGCGCAACTTCTCCGGTGTCGCCGGGCGGCTGGAATACGTCTGGCTGCCCACGGGGAAGCTGCAATTGAAGCTGTCGGCCAGCCGGGACATCGCCTTCTGGTGGGACGCCACCTCCAGCTATTACGTGAACGACACGCTGGCCATAGCGCCCACCTGGCGCCCGAGCGCCCGGACTGCGCTGTACCTGAGCCTGAACCGCTCGGTGCAGGATTTCCGCGGCCCGGTCGTCCCGGTCGCGGGCTCCTTGCGCAGCGACACCTTGCGCAGCGAGCAGCTCGGCGTGGACTGGTTGCCGCTGCGCAATGTGACGTTGAACGCCAGCTTGCAGCACAGCCGCCGCGGCTCCACCCTGGCCGCGCTGGAATTCGACGACACCATCGCCGGCGTGACGCTATTGCTGACGTTTTTCTGATGAGGGTTTTGTCATTCTCGCCAGGACCCATTCGCGGGCATCCATTCGCGAGCAAGCTCGCTCCTACGATTTCGCGTGGGAGCGAGCTTGCTCGCGAACTTGTGCCGTGGGAGCGAGCTTGCTCGCGAACTTGTGCGAACTTGTGCCCCGAAGGTCTCGATCCCGCTCGACGGGAAAATCCCCTTGGGGGACTCGCGAAATCGTGGGAGCGAGCTTGCTCGCGAACTTGTGCGAACTTGTACCCCGAAGGGAATCCCCTTGGGGGACTCGCGAAATCGTGGGAGCGAGCTTGCTCGCGAACTTGTGCCCCGAAGGTCTCGATCCCGCTCGACGGGAAAATCCCCTTGGGGGACTCGTGAAATCGTGGGAGCGAGCTTGCTCGCGAACTTGTGCGAACTTGTACCCCGAAGGTCTCGATCCCGCTCGACGGGAAAATCCCCTTGGGGGACTCGTGATATCCCACAAACACGACCCATTAGTCACAAAGTACTAATGCTCCTTCACCCCCGCCCAATAAGCAAAGTAGTATCATCCACTTACTCCACAACGGCCAGCGATCAAAGAAAAATGCCCAACCGCCGCATTCGCCTTGTCCCGTTCGCGCTCGCTGTGGCATTGCTCGCCGGCTGCGGCAACGCCAAGCCCCCCGCCACCCAGGTCGCTGCCCGGGTGAATTCCGACGAAATCACCGTGCACCAGATCAACAACGTGCTCGCGCGCGCCCAGGGCGTGACGCCCGACACCGCCCCGCAGGCGACGCACGAAATCCTCGGCCGGCTGGTCGATCAGCAGCTTGCCCGGCAGCAGGCGCTGGACAAGAAACTCGATCGCACGCCGGCGGTGATGCAGGCGATCGAAGCCGCCAAGAGCGAAATCCTGGCGCGCGCCTACCTGGAGCAAATCGCCGCAGCGCAACCCAAGCCGACGCCGCAGGAGGTCAAGCAGTACTATGCCGCGCACCCGGAACTGTTCGCCCAGCGGCGCCTGTTCAACCTGGAAGAGATCGCGGTTGCGCCGCAGGACGGCCTGGCGCAGGCGCTGCGCGAGCAGGTGGCGAAGGGCCGCTCGATGCAGGACATCGCTGCCTGGCTGAAGGGCCGGGATGCCAAGTTCGCCGAAAACCACGGCGCGCGCGCCGCCGAGCAGATCCCGCTCGAAGTCCTGCCGAAGCTGCAGGCGATGAAGGAGGGCGAGATCCAGGCGATCGAAGGCGCCGGGCCGCTGTACGTCGTGCGCGTGCTCGCCACCAAAGCGGCGCCGGTGGACGAAGCGGCTGCCACCCCGCGCATCCAGCAGTTCTTGTTCAACCAGCGCTCGAGCGCAGCCATCGCCGCGCAAATGAAGCTGCTCAAGGATAAGGCGAAAATCGCCTACGTCGGCGAGTTTGACGCCGCCGCTCAAACCAACACCGCCGCCGAATCCAAGCCCGCAGCCAAGGCCGAGCCGCCGGCCGCGGCGCCATCCGAGCAGTCGGGCATGGAAAAAGGCATTCGGGGTCTGAAGAAATGAGCGCGGTGCGTAGCTTGCTATTTGCCGCCGCGTTCGCAGTGTTCGCCGTGTTCGTTCAAGGCGCGCAGGCGCAGGACAAGCAGGCCGAATACCTGCTCGGGGCGGGCGACACCATCCGCATCGTCGTGTTCCAGAACCCCGACCTCACGGTGGAGACGCGGATCACCGAAGACGGCGCCATCACCTATCCGCTCATCGGCACGGTCAAGATCGGCGGCCTGGCCGTCCCCGCCGCCGAGCAAAGCATCGCCAAGGCGCTGAAGGACGGCGGCTTCATCCAGAACCCGCAGGTCAACCTCCTGCTGCTGCAAAACCGCGGCAACCAGGTTTCCGTGCTCGGCCAGGTCAACCGCCCGGGGCGCTTCCCGCTGGAGACCGCCAACATCCGCGCCTCCGAGATGATCGCCATTGCCGGGGGCATCGCCGTCACCGGCGCCGATGTCGCCGTCCTCACCGGCGTGCGCGAGGGCAAGCCTTTGCGCCGCGAAATCGACATCGCCGGCCTGTTCCTCGACAACAAGCTCGAAAACGATATCGTGGTCGCGGGCGGCGACGTACTCTACGTGCACCGCGCGCCGGTGTTCTACATCTACGGCCAGGTCCAGCGCCCCGGCTCCTACCGCGTCGAGCGCGGCATGAGCCTGCGCCAGGCGCTGGCGCAGGGCGGCGGCCCGACCGAGCGCGGCACGGAACGCTGGCTGCGCCTGTACCGGCGCGGCGCCGGCGGCGCGCCGCAGGTGCTCAGCCCCGAGCTCGGCGATCCGGTGCAGGCCGACGACGTGCTCTACGTGCGCGACAGCATTTTCTGAGGACGTAATATGAACTTGCAGCAGTTTCTTCTGATCCTGCGCGCGCGCTACAAGATCATCTTCCTGGTCCTGCTGACCACGGTGGCGGTTACGGTGGCAGCGAGCCTGTTGCTGCCGGCACAATATACCGCCACGGCGACGGTGGTCGTCGATGTCAAGTCGCCTGATCCGATCGCCGGCATCATGCTGCCTGCATTGATCATGCCCGGATACATGGCCACGCAGGTGGACATTATCAACAGCGACCGCGTGGCGCTAAAAGTGGTCAAGATGCTCAAGCTCGACCAGAGCCCGCAAGCGAAAGAGCAATGGCTGGATGACACCGAGGGCAAGGGTAAGATCGAGGTCTGGCTCGCCGCGGTGTTGCAAAAAAAGCTCGACGTCAAGCCTTCGCGCGAAAGCAATGTCATCAGCATCAACTACAAGGCGGTCGAACCGGCGTTCGCCGCGGCCGTCGCCAATGCCTTCGCCAAGGCCTATCTCGACACCAACATCGAATTGAAGGTCGAGCCGGCGCGCCAGTATGCCGAGTGGTTCGGGGCGCAGGGCGCGTCGCTGCGCGACAACCTGGAAAAGGCGCAGAGAAGTCTTTCCGATTACCAGCAGCAACACGGCATCGTCGCCAACGACGAACGGCTGGACAGCGAGACCTACAAGCTGAACGAGCTTTCCACCCAACTCACTATAGTCCAGGGGCAGACAAACGATGTGCGCAGCAAGCAGCGCTCGGGCGGCGCCTCCGACACGCTGCCCGAAGTGGTGCAGAACGCGCTGATCATGGACCTCAAGAGCCGGATTGCCGCCCTGGAAGGGAAGCTGCAGGACCTCGCCGGCAACGTCGGCAGGAACCACCCGCAGTACCAGCGCCAGGAAGCGGAAATCGCCTCGCTCAAGCAGAAGCTGGAGGTGGAGACGCGGCAGATCATCAGCGGGTTTTCCACTTCGAGCGCCGTCGGCAAGGACAAGGAGTCGGAATTGAGGAGCGCCATCGACGCGCAAAAGCACAAGCTCCTCCAGTTGAAGCGCGAGCGCGACGAGCTGGCCGTGCTGATGCGCGATGTGGATGCGGCGCAAAAAGCCTACGAGTTGGTCACCCAGCGCTTCAACCAGACGAGCCTCGAGAGCCAGTCCACCCAGACCAATGTCTCGGTGCTGACGCCGGCGACAGAGCCCATCGAGCCTTCGTTCCCGAAGCTGTTGCTCAATATTGCGATCTCGATTTTCCTTGGCACCCTGCTCGGCGTGGGCGCAGCCTTCATCCTCGAAATGCTCGATCAGCGCGTGCGTTCGGCCGACGACCTTTCCGCCATGCTGGGCCTGAGCGTGCTCGGCGTGATTTCGAAAACGAACGGCGCGCGGCGGCGGGGGAATTCTTTTAGGTCCGGTTCCCGGCGCGAAGCCGCAATGCTTCCGGCGAGATAAGGAAACGAATGGGACAGGCGCCGAGTATTCCTGCCGCCACCGGTGGCATCCCAGCCGCCGGCACTCAACCCAAGCGCGGCGAACGCCCGATCGGCGCCATCCTGATCGACGCCGGCCGGCTGACGCTGGAGGACGCCGAGCGCATCCTGCGCCTGCAGCGCGAGCAGGGGCTGCGCTTCGGTGAAGCGGCCACCCAGCTCGGCGTGCTTACCGGGGCCGACATCGCGTTCGCGCTGTCGCGTCAGTTCGACTATCCCTACCTGCTGCGCGGAGAGAGCGCGGTCAGCGAGGACCTGGTAGCCGCCTACGACCCATTCAGCCCGCAAGTGGAGGCGTTGCGCACCCTGCGCAGCCAACTCATGCTGCGCTGGTTCGACACCGAGCTCGAGCGCAAGGCGCTCGCCATCGTCAGCGCCGGGAGAGGCGAGGGCCGCAGTTTCATCGCCGCCAACCTCGCAGTAGTGTTCTCGCAGCTAGGCGAACACACGCTACTGATCGACGCCGACATGCGCAACCCCTGCCAGCACAAGCTCTTCGGCCTGGAGAACCGGGTCGGTCTCTCGGGACTTCTGGCCGAGCGCTGCGGAACGGAGGCGATACAGCGCATTCCGGCGCTGCTCGACCTGTCGGTGCTGCCCGCCGGCGCCGGACCGCCCAACCCCTCCGAACTCCTGGCGCGGCCACTGTTTTCGCAACTCTTGCAGGAATTGGGCAAGGAGTTCGACGTCATCCTCCTGGATACGCCCGCCGCGGCAGAAACCGGCGACGCGCAAACAGTCATCATGCGCGCCGGTGCCGCCCTGATCGTCGTGCGCAAGAACGCCACGCGCATGTCGCAGGTGCGCGATATCGCCGATACTACGACCCAGGCCAGCGCCACGGTCGTCGGAACCGTGCTGAACGAATTTTAAGAGCCGTCATTCTGAGGCCGCAGGCCGAAGAATCTGCTTCTCGCTTCTTAGGCCTGCTTATTTAATCTTACTGCGTCAATAAAGATATGTTCATGAATTGGTTCTCCCGCAGCAAGGGCAATGAGGCAGGCGCACGGCGATGGCGTG
>MERG01000192.1 GCA_001771985.1 Betaproteobacteria bacterium RIFCSPLOWO2_12_FULL_62_13
CCTGATTAGCGACGAACTTCAGCAGCGATGCTTGGCAGTGATTTTCCCTCACCCTCGCTCCCTCTCCCGGAGGGAGAGGGAAGCAACACTCCCTTCGCCCTCCGGGAGAAGGGTTGGGGATGAGGGCATACTGAAGATTATCGCTAATCAGGTCCCGTTAAGGTTGCGTGGGATAAAATGATCGCTGCTCTGTGCCTCGCTTGAGCTGGTGGACGACGCTATTTTGTGAATAATGTCACCCGTATGCCATCAGTACCTTCTACCCATTGTGTGCGGGAAATTTGTCTTTCCTGCGTGCTTGACGATGCTCCGCGGATTTGGTCGAGCTTTCTGCCGTGGTTGGCCACAGCGATCGAGCTCGCACGGATTCCGCCGTCGCGGATCCTCGTGCATCATGCTTGTCCGCTGCGTGAGGACATCGCTGAGCTTTGCACAAGAATGGGTCTTGTCACGCGCGCAGTGGAACCGTTTGACCCCATTAAAGAGTGCGATCTCGAATCGTCGGTCTTGGGCAGTGGTATCGGCTCGCGAGGCGAAATGCTTGGGTTAAAACGCGGCCTGCTTTCCCGTGCGATTCCCGAGGACGGCGACCTGTCGATTCTGGATTGGGGTTGTGGTGATCTTGAGATAGTCAAGGGCTTCCCATGGAAAGCCTATACCGGTATCGATGTGTCGATCGAGGCATTGCGTATCGCACTTGGCCTACTCGTGAGTGCTTACGATCGAGATCCGGACATCGCGTCGCATATCACTTATTTTCACGAGCCGCTCGGATCTACGCTGGCGGCACGCGATGACGTGGACTTCGTGTTGCGGTTGGGTGAATATCGCGATACTGCCGTGTATTTCGTTGCCAAGCGGATCCCGGGATTTGTTTTTCCCGGTGATGTCATGAACAAGGAGCGGATGTCCGATCGGTGCGCGGTGGCGCGCGAGTTCATCCGCAAAACCCGGCTCATCACAGGATGACCGAGTCAAGAGTGGTCGTTCTCGGCGGGGGCATCGCTGGATGCCTGATTGCCTCCCGGCTCGCTGACAGCGGATATCAGGTTACGCTCGTGGACCGCAACGAGCGGTTGATGTCGGCCGCGAGCCGGTGGAACGAGGGCAAGATCCATCTGGGCTTCACCTATACCGGAACCTCCTCGCTGGACAGCGCGCGATTGATGATCGAGGGCGCGGGCGTATTCGAAAGCATCATCGAGCAGATTACCGGTACCGCCATTGCGGAATCGTGGTATTCCGACCGCGTCGTCTACCTCGTGGACCCGGCCTCGCAGTTCTCCGCAGAGGTGCTCTGGAAGCGCGCCAACGCGGTCGCTGACCTGCTGGCCCGGCACGCCGAAACACAAACGGGGTTGCGTCGCTATCTGGCCGACGGTCCCATGCTGCGCTGGTTGAAGCCCGAGGCTGCGGCGGCCGCGACCGGCCTGGGACGCATCGCTGCGGCTTGGGAAACCCCCGAGCGTGCCATTGCCCCTGGGCCCGTTGCCGAGCTCGTTCGCTCAGCGGTAGCGGAGCGTAATATCGAAGTGATACGTGCCGGGATCAATGCCGTAAGACGCATCGGCAACGCCTGGGAAGTGGACACGGATGCCGGATCGTTGAGGGCGGCTGTTGTGGCCAACTGCACCTGGGAATCACGGCCGATGATCGACGCCACACAGTTTGATCGATTCGCTCCCGTCTCGATTCGCTTCAAGTATGGGCTGTTTGGCAGCGGGCTGCGCCGTTTGACCGATAAGGCGCCGAGCACGCGCATCATCGGCCCTTTCGGGGACATTACGCCCTACGGGAACGGGCAAGCGTATCTAACTTGGTATCCTGCCGGACTTGCGGGCTTGTCGGACGATGGAATTCCACCGACTCCGGCGCTCATGGACCGGGAGGCCCTGATAGCGGAGACACTTGCGGGGCTGGGAGTGGACCGTTCGATACTGGAAGAACCTCATGCATCGTGGGAGGTTGCGGGGGGTTACATCGTGGCGCATGGCTACGGCGATATCGTTGACGCACAGAGCCCGCTTCATGATCGCAGTTGTCCGGGCGCTCGCGAACTCGCGCCAGGCTACGTCTCGGTGGACACGGGCAAGTATTCCCTCGGTCCGCTGATTGCACAGCGTGCCGTCGAGCTTATCTGCCGGCGTCTTGCAGGTTATGATGGTGCTGCCAAATGATCGTCGATCAGCTTGCCGGTGACTGGGTTACGGTGACAGTGGGTGGTGATCAAGATGAAATTCCTCAAGAATCGACGGGCTTGACGTAAGGCGCGTGATCCATGATCATGTTGGGGCAATATATCGCCCGATCGCGCCTTGAGGGAAAGCTGTATGCATTTTCGCGTGCGAAAGAACGTCGTTCAGTTGATCCGGACGACTTACGACAAGAGCAGGAAGAAGGGCAACAACGCGATCATCGGCACGGTGAGGCTTGCCAAGCCGGAGCTTTCCGCGGAGCTGCGCCGGGAGCTGAAAGCCGAGGAGATCGCCGCGTTTGATGCCTGGATGAAGACCCAGCGCCATACGGATGCGCTGCGCGAAGAGCTGGCGGCGCTGACGTTGGCCGAGACCGTGGCCCGGGCGGAGCGATGGTTCGAGCGTGAGGGTGATTCGGTCGCCGCGCGGGCGGCCGTGGCCGAGGTCGTTTTGCAGTGGCAGACTTTGCGCCGGCTCCTGGCACGGAAGGGCTTGCTTGACTGACGCGCTGGGTTCTGGCGCCGCCGGTATGACTTGTTCAGGGAACGGATGGGAGTTCTTGTATAACCAATGTGAGAGGATTACGAAATGAAACCGACTGAAATTATCGAGCGCATCAAGAAGGAAAACCCGAAGCTGCTTGGAAATCTGGCCGACCAGAAAGCGGCGAGAATCGTTCTGGCAGCGCTAGCTCAACTCGGTAGCGAGATCGACGCGATGGACGAAGGCGTGGTGAGGGTGCCGGGATTCGGCAACTTCCGGGTACGGCAGGTCGAGCGCGAGAAGGACGGCAAGAAGGTCACCCTGAAGCGCACGTTCTTCGTGGCTGCGAAGCCTAAATCGGTGGCCGGCAAGGGTAAAGGGAAGACCGAGTAAGTCCCGGTCTCCTGCTTCGGCTGAGCGTGGCCTGATACTTGTGCCGGCGACGCGCCCCGTGCTTCTGCGCGCGGCCGAGATTCGTGCGCGGCATGGTTTGAGGACGCCCGACGCGATCATGCTTGCCACTGCGTTGTAGTCCGGCGCAACCCTGGCGGTGACGAATGACAGCGCTTGGCGCAGGGTGGAGGCGCTCGAGATTTTGCTGTTGCGTGACCTGAGACCCTGAATGAAACAAGAGGGAAAAAACGAGCGCGTCCCCTTTACAAGGGAGATCGCCGAGAGGGATGAACGGATCGCGGCGCTGGAGCGCACGATCCGGCAGAAGGACGCGCTGATCCAGCAGGTCGGGGTGAGCGCCGTTCAGGTCCACCACCAACTCGCGCGTACGCGAGCTTCCCTTGCGTGGCGGCTCTTGTTGCCCCTGCGGCTGATAGGCCGGCTCTGGGCGCATGTGAGCGGCAAACGCGCGATCGATCTAATTCCATTTCATCAACTGCGGGCTCAAGGAGCGGAATGGCTCGCGACTGGAAACGACCCGCAGTTTTTGCTGCTGGCCGAATCCGACTGGTACGCTCTTGCCGGTTGGTACTGGCTGGAGGTGGATGTGGCGTGCGCGCAGCCGCTCAATGCCTGCCTGTATTTTGATCTCGGCGCGGGCTTTGACCCGCAACGGGTGATCTGCTTTCACTTCTACGGCGAGGGGAGGCGGCGCATTCCGCTTTGCGTGCCCGTAAACTGTCGCGCGATCCGCCTTGATCCATGCGATTCACCAACGCGCTTTCGCCTGTCCGGTCTGCTGCTCACTCGGCTGAGTGCGGCGCCGCACTTGCCGCCGGAGTTTGCCGAGCAGTTGGAAGTGTTTGGCGCACTCGCCCGGCGCGGCGTGGGCATGGGCGCCCTCGAGCCGGTGAATGCCGTGCAACAGGATACGGTATCCGGTTATGTGTGGCGTTCGGATGGCGTCGATCCATGGTTTACGGTGCGTGATGTCGCACGGGACCTGGGCCCGGGCTGGCACATGGTGGAGTCGTGCATACGCACGGACGCCGCCGGCGGCATAGCCAAGCTGTATTTCGACTACGGTGAGGGCTACAGCGAGTCAAATGCGCTGCAGCTTCCTTATGCCAGCGGTGAGGTGGTGTGTCGGCTGTGTCATGTGAAAGCCGTGCCGAGGCAGGTTCGACTCGATCCGCTCGAGGAAGCGGCGGGATTCTCCGTGGACAGTCTGCGCTTTGAAGCCGTGATGCCGATGTTCGCCCGCAATCACATGTTGCGCCGGGTTTGCGAGCGTCACGCGCATCACCAGGGTCAGCGGATGGGCTGCGCCTGGATGGATCTCAAGGCGCAGGCGAAGGCGCGCCAAGTCGCCGTCGGCGACCTGCTGTATCGGCGCTACGGTGAAACCTTCATTACGCGGTCCGTGCGCAAGGCGATCGATTACGCAGAATGGATAGCCAGGGTCGAAGGGCCGGCGCTATCCGACCCGGAATTGACCGAAAAGGCTCGCAAATTGTTTACGCGCCAGCCCACGATTTCCGTACTGATGCCCGTCTTCAACACCGTGGCGAATCTTCTGCGGCGTGCGGTCGAATCGGTGCTCGCGCAGAGCTATCCGCACTGGGAATTTTGCATCGCTGACGACGCCTCAACTGAGCCACATGTGCGCGCCGTGCTCCAGGAGTACCTTCAGCGAGATGCCCGCATCAAGGTGGTATTTCGGCCGGAAAACGGCCACATATCGGCGGCGAGCAACAGCGCGCTTGCACTGGCTTCCGGAGAATTCGTGGCGCTGATGGATCACGACGACGAGCTCGCCCCGCATGCGCTTCATTTCGTGGCCGGGGCGATCGACCGCCACCCGTCGGCGCAGGTGCTGTACGGCGATGAGGACAAGATCAATGAAGTGGGCGAACGCTCGGATCCGCACTTCAAGCCGGACTGGAGCCCGGATCTCTTCTTCTCGCAAAACTACGTCTCGCACCTCGGGGTTTATCGGCGCGACCTGCTCGAGCGCATCGGCGGTTTTAGGACAGGCGTCGAAGGCAGCCAGGACCAGGACCTGCTGCTGCGGTGCCTGCCGCACGTAAAGGCCTCCGAGATCGTGCACATCCCGGGGGTGCTCTACCATTGGCGGATGGCGGACGGTTCCACCGCCTTCGCTGCCGGGGAAAAGCACTACACCACTGAGGCGGGAATCAAGGCGCTGAGAGACTTTTTCGCCGCCCAGGACCGGGCGGACTTGACGGTGGAGGCGGGACTTGCGCCCAACACGTATCGCGTGAAATACCCGATACCGCAGCCTGAACCCCTGGTGAGCCTGCTGATTCCCACGCGGGACACGTTGGAGTTCCTGGAGCCCTGCGTGCGCAGCATCCTCGAGAAGACGGCCTATCCGAGCTACGAGATCGTCATCATCGACAACGAAAGCGTCGATCCCGCCACGCTCGAGTATTTTCGGCGGATTGCCACCGAGAATGAGCGCGTTCGGGTGCTGCCGTACCACCATCCATTCAACTTCTCCGCGATCAACAACTACGGCGTGCGGCACGCCAGGGGCGAGGTGATCGGTCTCGTCAACAACGACATCGAGGTCATCAGCCCGGAGTGGCTCTCGGAGATGGTGAGCCACGCCCTGCGCCCGGAAATCGGCTGCGTGGGTGCCAAGCTCTACTATGACGACGACACCATACAGCATGCGGGTGTGATCCTGGGCATCGGGGGCGTCGCGGGGCATTCTCACAAGTATTTTTCGCGTGCGGACGACGGGTACTTCTCGCGCCTGAAGATCGTCCAGAATGTGTCGGCGGTCACGGGCGCCTGCCTGGTGGTGCGTAAATCGGTTTACGAGGAAGTCGGGGGCCTCGAGGAAAACGGCCTGGGCGTCGCGTTCAACGACGTGGATTTCTGCCTCAAGGTGCGTGAAGCCGGATACCGTAATCTGTGGACGCCCTATGCGGAGCTTTATCACCACGAATCGAAGTCGCGGGGAATCGAGGACTCCCCGGCGAAGGTCGAGCGGTTCCACAAGGAGGTGGAATTCATCCAGGCCAAATGGGGGGAGACGCTGCTCAACGATCCCTACTACAGCAGGAATCTCACCCTGGTGAAGGAAGATTTTTCGCTGCTATGAAACGCTGCATCATCCATATCGGCATGCACAAGACGGGTTCGACCTCCATCCAGGAGAGTCTGCGCGGCTTCAGTGACGCCCGTTTCCTGTACCCCGAACTGAGAAGTGCCGCCAACCATAGCCTGGCGATCTACAGCCTGTTTGCAACGCGTGGGGACCGGCACCACCTGCACAGGGCCAGCGGGCGGGACGCTGCCGCCGTGCGCGCTTACAACAGGGTGATAGAGTCGGATCTGGAGGAAGCGATACGGGCCGCGCAAGGCCGCACGCTGCTCATCTCCGGGGAAGATATCAGCGTTCTGCCGAAAGTCGATCTGCTCAAACTGCGGGAATATTTCCAGCCGCATTTCGATGAGCTGGTCATCGTTGGTTACGTGCGGCCGCCCGCGGGGTTCCTGGCAAGCGGTTTTCAGCAGCGCGTCAAGGGCGGTTCGGTGGCCCGGTTCAACGTCGAACAGGTCTACCACAACTACAAGAATCGTTTCGTCAAGTTCGACGACGTCTTCGGCCGCGAGAACGTTCACCTCTGGAAATTCGATCCCAAGACTTTTCCCGGCGGCTGTGTCGTGCAGGATTTCTGTTCGCGTCTGGATATTTCGTTTCCTGCCAAACGCATCGTGCGGCTCAACGAATCGTTGTCGCGGCAGGCCGTGGCGCTGCTCTACGCCTACCGCAAGCTCGCTCCGGAACACGGTTTCAGGGCCATGAAAGGCGCGGAAACCCATCGGCTCGGCGCCGTGCTGGCGGAGGCCGGGAACGACAGGTTCCGCTTCTCACCCGATGTGACGAGACCGATTCTTGAGAAGCACCGCGCAGACATCGAATGGATGGAGGGGCGGCTGGGGCAATCGTTGTACGAAGATCTCGGCGGGCATCAGCCGGGAGACGTACGCGACGAATCGGATTTGCTGGATCCGGATCCGGATGTGGTGAGCAAACTGCTCGGGCTGCTCGGCGACGCTGCGCCGGAGGGCGTCCGAGGTGCGACGCCGGAAGAGGTGGCACTGCTGGTGCACGCGCTGCGGGAAAAGCAGCGTTACGGTGGGAAGGCCCACCGGAAGGAAATCCAGGTCAACATGGCGGATCTGCTCGAGGAGCTGGGACGGTCGTCCCCCGGACTGCTCGAGGGCGTTCCGGTAAACCGGGCGGAAGCTCTGGTGCGATCCGCTTTCAGGCAGATTAACGAAACGCTGGCCGAAACCGAGGAGGGGGTGGTCAACTGCCTTGGGCTGGGTCAGTTTCGGGTGCGGAAAATGAATAATGAAGTGGGAGGGCGTAAGCCCGGTGGCACCCGGATCGGTTTTTACCGCGCCGAACGGCGCGCGGCGGGGAAAGCGGGGAAGCGTCATGACGCGCGCGGAGACCGCGAAGAACGGTGACGCTCGCGCGCGTTACGGCAAAGGAGCATGAGCGTGAAATATTTGAAGCTGAAGCTGCTGGGACCGGCGTTGCTTTTGGCCTTCTGGGCCGCCGCTGCGGTCGCGGGCATCTGGTACGAAGACAACAGTTTCGCGAGGAGGGGCGGCCTTCCCGAGGATTTCGTCTACAAGTTCCAGCAACCGGAAAGCTGGAAGGCGGCGCGCGGCGGCCTGGACGTGTATCAGTTCCGCGTGAACATGTTCAACAGGAATTACCCGCAGATCACCGATGAGTTTCTTACGAAGCACATGATACCCGTGCTGAAGGACGGCCGGATCAAGGTGGCCCTGGATACCGCCGGGCCGCTGCTGAGCGGCTGCAAGAACCGCGCGCGGCGCATCGACGTGGAGTTCGAGTGGATTTCGCGGATCAAGCGCGCCGGGCTCGACGTCCACTATGTGAGCCTCCAGAGCCTGTTGTCGAAGCCGTACCGCGAAGGTCGCAACGTGCTCGATTGCCCGATCGCCGAGCGCGTCAAGGGCGGCATCGCCTACGCGGAAAAGTTCGCCGCCGTTTACCCGAATGCCGAGTTCGGCCTGATCGACGCGCTGCCGTCGAAGGGCCAGCCGTACAAGGAGGCCTACAAGTACACGCGCGACATGTTCCAGAGCCGGAATATTCCCTTGAAGTACATTCACCTCGACCTGTCGATCGAGATGGTCTGGAACGGAAACAATGGACTCAGTTGGAAGAAAGTGATCGAGGTGGAGGAATACGTGAAGAAGCTCGGGCTGAAGTTCGGGCTCCTGTTCACGAGCCGGCAATCGGGCCAGATTTCGGACGAGGCGTTCTACAAGACGATCGTCTCCGGACTGGAGGATTATCGCAGGGCCGGCGGCGCGGCGGATCACTACATCATCATCAGTTGGTTTCCCTATCCGAGGCAGACGGTGAGACGGGTGGGGGAGGTGGCGGGCGGCTATCCGGTCACCGACGCCATTCTGGAGTTCTCGCGCCGCATCGAATCGCCGGCGCGCGTCGAAGAAATGCCCGTGCGGCAACAGCAGAGACGTGGTGGCGGATGATGGTCGTTGGTGTCGGGCCGGTGTGCATTCCGGTCATGTCAAGTAAAGTTACTGCGTCATGCCAGCGGAGCCTGCCCCCGAATGCTGTTGTCGGGGGGCGGCATCCAATCTAGGCGATGCTAAAATTAGATTCCCGACTACTCGGGAATGACAACACTACTCGACTACTCGGGAATGACAACACTACCCGACTACTCGGGAATGACAACACTACTCGACTACTCGGGAATGACAACGCTACTCGACGGCTCGGGAATGACAACGCTACTCGACGGCTCGGGAATGACAACGCTACTCGACGGCTCGGGAAGGATATAACAGGGGTCAGAAACGTGGTGATTAACGATCCAGTGAACGAATCAATCCACCCGGACGATGCGATGTACCGGGTCATGAAGGGCCACGGCAACGAGAGGGGCTATATTCCTTCAGGCAGGAACAATACGCTCGTGTTCCGGGAATTGGTCGGGAAGATACGGCCTTCCCTGCTCACCGGGAAGCGGCTGCTCGATTTCGGGTGCGGCCACGGGAGGATGACCCGGCACATGAAGACTGTTTTCTCGCTCTCCCATCTGGTCGCGGCGGACGTGCTCGAGACCGGCGTGGAGTTCTGCGCCAGAGAGTTCGGCGCCAGTCCTTTCTCCATTTCGAAAGACAACCCGATATCCAACTGCGACTCGACTTTCGACTTGATCATCGCGGTTTCGGTATTCACCCACCTTCCGCGCCAGTTGTTTGAATCGAGCATGGCGGGCCTGAGCAAGATACTGGATAAGGAGGGCTTGCTGCTTTTCACCGCGAACGGGGAAGACTTTCAAAGACGCCACAATGAAAGAGGCCACAATGTAACCTTGGAAGGCGGATTCTATTTCGGAAATCTCACGCAGCGACGGAAAGAATCCAAAGCGAGCGTTCTGCCGCTGGATGAATACGGTCAGACCTGTGTTTCGTATGATTTCGTCAAAGCATTGCTGGAGCGAGTAGATCTGAAGATCGTCGAGTTCGTCCCTCACGGCCATGTGCGCAGTCAGGATATATATGTGGCCACACACTAGGCTTGCGCAATCGCGTCCGGCCCGAAAACCGGAGACGAGTTAATGTCCCCATCGGGGACGGTTGAAATGCCTCGCCCCCCGTTTTCACGAGGGCAGGTTCCGGGCGAAGAAAGTTT
>MERG01000193.1:0-7744 GCA_001771985.1 Betaproteobacteria bacterium RIFCSPLOWO2_12_FULL_62_13
TGAAACCAGAATGGGTGGACGAGATCAAGCGCCAGTGTGACGCAGCCGATGTTGCATTCTTCTTCAAGCAGTGGGGCGCGTGGGGCGCGGATGGTCAGAAGCGCTCCAAGAGCGCGAACGGACGGCGTTATCGCGGACACGTGTGGGACGAAATGCCCGCTCTTGTCGCGTTATAGTGTGTGTTGAAATCGGCCACTCACTGCAATGCCGCTCAAAACCGTATCTGGAAAGCACACCGATCCGCGCAAGGGGCGCGGGGCGGGTATCAACCCCGAGGGCCGCTTCGAGAACGTCAAGCGCGAGGCATATGACGACGGCTGGAATACACCGCCCGACGAGGAACTACCGTCGCTCAAGACGCACGTCACCGAAGAACGCGTCAAGAGCATCATCACCCGCAACGACTCGCCAGACATCCCGGGAGCGCGCATGGCGCGCCGCCCCCGGGCGCCGTAAGCTGATCCCGTGTTTACGCCGTGAGAACGGGTTGGCCTCGAACGGTCGGGTTAACTTATAATTCGGGACGGTTTGTTTGTCGTCGTTGCCTACAACCAGAACATAGAACGTGGCGCGACGCCCGGACGAGGAGGTCCTTGGTTCTACCGTCAACGACAGAAGGAAGGAGCATGACGCAGGAGCGTACGCGCATTGCCGAAGACGAAAAAGGCAAACGCGCGACGTACGACGATATCCGGGTCGGCGAGACACTGGGCGAAATGGCGTGGGTCGTCACCGAGGAGATGATCGACCAGCAGTGCGAAATGGACATGGACTATCATCTTTGGTTTAGCGTCGATTCGCCATGGGGTGGCCGGATCGCGCCGCCGCAATTGAGCTATCGTCCGCCGCGCTGGCTGTTTTCTCGCGCATACAACGTGCGGGGACTGTTCTACAAGTGGGAGATGGAGAACCTGAAGCCTATCAAGCCCGGGGTGACGCTGAAGGTGACGGGCACCATCGCCGACAAGTACGTGAAGAACGACCGCGAGTTTGTGGTCTATCAGGCCGAAGCAGTAGATTCCGAGGGCAGCGTCATCTTCCGCACCCGCCGCACCCACGTCCTCGACTTCGTGGAACGGACGGCGCCGCGCGCGGGCAAGGGTATCGACTCCGGCATCAAACCCGAGAAAATCTAGCAGGAACGTTCTTATGCCTGTCCTCAACGCTGATACGACGGTTGGCTGTGAGCTGCCGCAAATCGCGCGTCAGCTCCGGCTTGAGCATTTCAAGCGCGGTGACGAAAAAACGATTCACACCGACATGGAAGCGGCGAGCCGCGAAGGACTGCCGGCGCCGGTCGCGGTCGGCCCACAGGTGGCGGCGCTGATCTTCCAGCAGTTGCGTCTTTGCTTCGAGCACGGCTGGATCGAGGGCGGAAAGTGTGAGCTCACGTTCCGGCGCCCGGTCTTTGTCACCGATTTCTGCGTGGCCAAGGGTACGGTGACGCGCCGCGAAGACGTCGCGGAAGGCGTGCGCCTCTACTGCGATGTGTGGATCGAGAACCAGAACGGAGAGAACGTGATCGTCGGCAACGCGAGCGGCATCGTGCCCGCGCCCAACGAGCTGAGCCCTCCTTGACATGGCACGGGAAAGAGCTGGCATGATCCGCGCGCCGCTTCACGGTGTGCGCGTGCTCGACCTCACGCAGGTGGTAGCCGGGCCGTACTGCACGCTGATGCTCGCCGACATGGGCGCGGAAGTGGTGAAGATCGAGCGCCCGGGGCACGGCGACGATCTGAGGCGCACCGTGCCCTACAAGGGCCGTGAAGGGCACCACGATTACTTCAATGCGTTGAACCGCTCGAAGAAGAGCATCGCGCTCGATCTCAAGGACGAGGCCCAGCGCGCGCTGGCGCTCAGGCTCGCTGAGCGCGCCGATGTGATGGTCGAGAACTTTGCGCCCGGAACCGCGCACCGGCTGGGGCTCGGATGGGAGGACGTGAACGAGCTTAACCCGCGCCTCGTATACTGCTCGCTTTCGGGCTTCGGTCAGAGCGGGCCGTACCGCAACCGGCTCGCGCTCGATCCCATCATCCAGGCGGTGACGGGCGTCATGAGCGTGACCGGAGAATCCGACCGCGAGCCGATCATGGTGGGCGCGCCACTCGCCGACGTGATCGCGGGAATGTTCGCCGCTTGCGCCATCGTTTCCGCGTTGCACGTGGTGAAGCGCGACGGCGTCGGCCAGTACATCGACCTGTCGATGCAGGATGCGATGCTTGCCGCGCTCGGCGTGCGCATGGGGGAAACCCTGCAGGCCGGGATTTCACCGGGGCGCCTGGGCAACGAAAACCCGCTGCGCGTGCCGGCGAATGCCTACGAGACCGCAGACGGGCTGTGGCTCGCGATCATGGTCCAGCACGAAGGGCAATGGGCGCCGTTCTGCCGCGCGCTCGGTCGCGAGCAGTGGTTCGAGGACCCCCGCTTTCGCACCATGGCGCTGCGGGTGAACCACCGCAAGGAAGTAAACCGGCTGGTCGCGCGGCGCCTTGCCGAGCAGCCTGCCGAACACTGGATGCAGCGGTTCGAAGCTGAACGCATCCCTTACGCATTGGTTAACGATTACGGGCAGGCGCTAGCCGATCCTCAGGTCGCGCACCGGGGGCTTATCCGCATGCTCGATCATCCGGTGTCGGGCGAAATCAGGGTCGTCGGACCCCCGTGGATCATGTCGGTGACGCGAACCGAGATGGCGCCGCCCCCGACCCTTGGCCAGCACACCGCTGAGGTGCTGCGCGATTGGCTCGGCATGGCGGCGGAGGAAATCGCCGCGGTCGCCGGCGAGCCCTCCAGTTAGTACTGTTCCAACAGAAGATCAAGAAGTTCGCCCTGCGGATCAGGGTTGCATAGGGGCGCTCACTCGACCGGGATGCCGGTGGCCTTGATCAGCTTGCCGTACTTGGCGATCTCGGCCTTGATGTGCGCGGCGAATTCCTCGGGAGTGTTGCTGGCTGCTTCGGAGCCGAGGCGCTGGAACTGCTCCTTGACCTTGGGCGTGTTTACCGCCTTGACGATCTCTCCATGCAGCTTGGCGATGATCTCACGCGGGGTGCCGGCCGGGGCGAGCATGCCGTACCATTGCAGCACTTCGTAGCCCGGCAGCACCTCCGCGATCGCCGGCAGCTCGGGCACGGTGGCGAGGCGCTTGCCGCTGGTGACGCCGAGCGCGCGCAACCGGCCAGCCTTGACGTGAGGCATCGCGGTCGGCAGGCTTGCGAACGCGAGCGAGACTTCCCCGCTCAGGAGCGCCGTCATCTGCGGGCTGCCGCCCTTGTAGGCGATGTGTACGATGTTGACTTTGGCGAGGCTCTTGAACAGCTCCCCGCAAAGATGCGGGCCGCCGAGGTTGCCGGTCGACGCGAAATCGAGCTTGCCGGGCTGGGATCCGGCGAGCGCGATCAGTTCCTTGACCGACTTGACCGGCAACGATGGGTGCACGACCAGCACGTACGCCGAAGTGGCGACCAGGCTCACTGGCGCAAAATCCTTGATCGAGTCATAGGGGAGGCTGCGGTAGGCGCTCGGAATGATTGCGTTCGGCCCGACGCTTCCCAGGAGCAGCGTGTAGCCGTCAGGCGCGGCCTTCGCTGCAAGCTCGGTGCCGATGCGCGCGCTCGCCCCGGGGCGATTATCGATGACTACCTGCTGCCCGAGGCTCTCGGAGAGTGCTTGGCCGATAATGCGCGCGGAAGCGTCCACGCCGCCTCCCGGCGGAAACGGCGCGATCACCCGCACGGGCTTAACCGGAAACGTTTGCGCAACAGCGTAATAACCGCCCGCGCCGAATGCGATTGCGGCGGAAGAGACGGCGGCGAGAATCGTGAAGATCGAGTTCATGGCACGTATTAGCTCGTAAGTTTAAAGGCCTACCGGCCTTTCCATTGCGGTTTTCGTTTCTCCTTGAAGGCGAGCAAGCCTTCCTTCGAGTCTTCGCTCAACAGCACGCGATTGGCGACGTCACGCGCGAGAAAGGCGCGCTTGTCGAACGGGATTTCCTGGCCGCGGCGCGCGGCTTCCTTGATGGCGTGCACGGCGAGCGGCGCATTCTCGAGTATTTCGGCGGCCCAGCGCTCGGCGGTCGGCATCAGCTCCTCGTGCGGCACGACTTCGTTGGCGATGCCGAGCCGCAGGCATTCTTGCGCCGGGATCGGTTTGCCGCGCATGAGATAGCCCATCGCCTGGTTCCACGCGATCGCGTGCGGCAGGAGCGTCGGGCCGGAGACCGAGGAGATGCCGCGCTTGACCTGCGGCCAGCCGAGCGAGGCCCGCTCCGACATGATCAGGATGTCGGCGTTCAACGCAAAGCCGCCGCCCTGCGCGAGGCACGGCCCGTTGATGGCCAGGATGATGGGCTTGTAGATGTTGCGCTGGAAAATGTAGAGCTCGTCGTTCGACATCACGCTGCCGTCTTCGTCTTCCGGGGCCACCTTCTCGAACAGGTCCTTGCCGGAGCAGAACACGTCGCCCTCGCCGGTGAGGATGGCGAGCCAGATGCCCGGATTGAATTTGACGTCGGTGTATGCCGTCTGCAGCTCCTTGCGCATCGCGCGGTTAAGCGCGTTTTTTGCCTGCGGACGGTTCAGCGTGATGAAGGCGATGTGATCGCGTACTTCGTAAAGAACGGCTTCTCCCATGGTACCCTTCGCTGAATCACGTTGCCCGCCGCGCGATCATTGATCGCGCGGCGCGGGTTATTGAGGTTTGATATCGGCCTCCCTGACCACCTTCCCCAATTTGGCGACGTCGTTCTTGAGCACCGTTGCCAGCGCTTCGGGTGTGCCGCCGAGCGGTTGCAGTCCTTCATGCGTGAGCCGCTCGCGCACTTCCGCCGTTTTCAACGCCTTCACGAATTCGGCGTTGAGCCGCGCAACGACCGCACGCGGCGTCTTCGCCGGTGCGAGCACCCCGAACCAGCCGTTGACGTCGTATCCGGGAACGCCGGACTCGGCGATGGTCGGGATATCAGGCTCGGACGCCGCGCGCTTGGCGCTTGTTACCGCCAGCGCGCGCAGCCGGCCGGCTTTCACCTGCGCGAGCGCTGCGGGCATCGTAGAGAAGTACATTTGCACTTCGCCGCCGATCAGCGCGGTGATCGAAGGGCCGCCTCCTTTGTAGGGAACGTGTGTCATGCTGACGCCGGTCATGCTTTTGAACAGTTCGCCGGCGAGATGCCCGAGAGAGCCCACCCCCGGTGCAGCGTAGTTGAGCCTTGAGCCGGGCGTCTTGGCAAGCGCGATCAGATCCTTGACCGATTTCGCCGGCACCTGGGGATTGACCACCAGGATGAGCGGTGTCGCGGAGAGCGTCGTGATCGGCGCGAAGTCCTTGACGGGATCGTACGGCAGCTTCGGGTAGAGGCTGGGGTGGATCGCGAAGTTGACGAACACCATGAGCAGCGTGTAGCCGTCGGGCGGGGACTTCGCCACGATGTCGCTGCCGACGGTCCCGCCGGCGCCGCCCCGGTTGTCGATCACCAGCGCCTGACCGATGCTCTCGCCTACCCGCGGGGCGATCACGCGCGCGTTGAAATCGGTCCCCCCGCCGGGCGCGGATGCGACCACGAGGCGGATCGGTTTGTTGGGATACGTTTGCGCAGACAGCAAGCTCGGGATAACACACAGTGTCAGCGCGCAGATGGTGCGCGCAAACCCCATTCGGTTCTGCATCATGGTCCTCCTCGTCTTTTATGTTAACGGTCATTGGCGCATTGGGCAACAGGCAGGCTCGCGATGGTCCAGTCTGCGGACATTCGAAATGTGTATTGCTGCGCGCCCTGCGTGGGATTTTCCGTCGACCAGTCGCACATGTGACGGCGCGAATCTCGCCCCTTGCCGGCAATCGCGAGTAAAATCAACACATAATGCCGCGGTGGGGAGGGGTGGCCGTTGTCCAGCAAAGAACAAGCGACGTTACCGATCGACTCGCTGCTTACCCAGGCAGGGGAGGTGTCTGCGGATCTCGACGACGTAAACGTCCGTGCGCAGCTTGGTGTCGCTACTGCGCGCGACCTGTGTTCCGGTTACATTGCCGACCGGCGGTTCCGAAGTGTTTAAGCCCGGGCAAGTTCTCTCTGGTTCTCTTTTCAACGAGCCGATGCGCGTTGAAACCGTCCGCGCGTCGGGATCTGAAGCGTGGGTGGTCGGATTGATCGGAGTCCGCTCGGAGCGGTTCCGCAGCGTCACGCTCTCCCGAGCAGATATTGAATCCCTACAAATCGTAGGAAGCGATTACTCCTACGATGCCGACGGCAACCTTCTTCGCCTCGGACTGCAAGCCTACGCGTTGGGCATCGCATGGGAGTTCGATCCCTACTTTGGCTTGTCGATTTCTCGCGTCGATCCTCTGCCGCACCAACTTTCGGCGATCTACGACCATCTGTTGAAACTCGCCCGCGTGCGTTTTCTCCTCGCCGATGACGCGGGCGCCGGCAAGACCATTATGGCGGGGCTGCTCATCCGGGAACTCAAGCTCCGTGGTCTCGCGGAACGTATTCTCATTGTCGGCCCAGCGAACCTCGCCTTCCAATGGCAACGCGAGCTCAAGGAAAAGTTCGATGAGGAGTTCATCGTCCTCAAGGGTTACGACATTCGCGACCAGTTTGGTGTCAACCAGTGGTTAAAGCAGAAGCAGGTTATTGCGTCGCTCGACTTGGCCAAGCGGGATGAAATACTCCCTGGCCTGCGGCAGGTACATTGGGACCTCATCATCGTGGACGAAGCCCACCGTATGTCGTGGACGCCACCGGCACGTAAGACTGCGCGCTATGCCTTAGGCGAGCTACTGCGCGATAGCTCCGATCATCTGCTGCTACTTACCGCAACGCCCCACAAAGGCAACCCGGAGAATTTCACGCTTTTCCTCCAGCTTCTCGACCGGGATGCGTATGCAGATGTCCGGTCGATTCACCAGGCGATGGAGCGCCGCGCCGCGCCGTTTTACTTGCGCCGCACGAAGGAAGCGATGGTCCATTTCCCGGAGCGGCAGACGGACGGCACCTGGGTCGCTCGGAAGATCTTCACCAAGCGCATTCCGCGCACGGTGGACTTCCAGATCGACGGCACGGAGTTCGAGCTGTACCGGGACGTCACGCGATTCGTAAAACGGCAAAGCGCGCAGGCTGCTGCGGAAGGCGACGACCCGCGTGCGCGCGCAGTAGGTTTCCTCATGGCGTTATACCAGCGCCGCCTCGCGTCGAGCACCCGGGCGATGCGGCAATCGTTGGGAAACCGTGCGCGCCGTCTCGAAGAGGGTTTGAAGCGCGCGAAGGAACTCGCGCTGACTGCACCGCCCGATCTCCCGGACCCTGAAGAACTGGAGGAAATGGAGGAAGGCGAGCGCGAACGTCTGGAGAAGATTCTGGAGGCGATCACGCTAGCCGGCAGCGCCGACGAAGTTCGGGAGGAGATCGCCGAGCTTCTCGCTCTGGCCCAGCAGGCCAAGCAGGTCGAGGATGCGAACGCGGAAGCGAAGCTGTCCCGGCTGAAGGATTTGCTGCACAAAGAAGGCTTTTTCGATCGACCGGAGCAGCGGTTGCTGCTGTTCACCGAATTCAAGGACACGCTGGACTATCTCGTCGAAAGACTCAAAGCCTGGGGGTTCCGCGTTGGCTTCATCCACGGCAGCATGAAACCGGGCTCACGGGACGACGTCGGCTCGCGTCTTTATGCCGAGCAGCAGTTCAAGGACGGCGTAATCCAGATACTGGTTGCAACCGAGGCGGCGGGCGAGGGGATCAACTTGCAGT
>MERG01000193.1:7772-10607 GCA_001771985.1 Betaproteobacteria bacterium RIFCSPLOWO2_12_FULL_62_13
TCCGTGGAACCCGAACCGGCTCGAACAGCGCATGGGCAGAATCCACCGCTACGGCCAGGTGCACGATTGTCTGATCTTCAACTTCGTAGCCTCCAATACCATCGAAGGCCGCGTATTGCGCCGTCTTCTGGAAAAGCTCCAGGAAATCCGTGACGCCCTCGACGATGACGCCGTGTTCAACGTCGTGGGCGAAGTGCTGCCGGCAGCGCACATCGAACGGGTGCTCCGCGAATACTACGCGGGGCGACTGGGCGATGCCGATCTGGAAGACCGATTGCTGGAAGACGTGGAGGAGGACCAATTCCGCGCCATTTGCCGCAATGCGCTGGAAGGCCTTGCCTCGAAAAAGCTCAACCTCGACATGCTGATCGAGCGCCGCGCCCGTGCGCAGGAACGGCGCGTCGTGCCGGAGACGATCGCACGCTTCATATCAGATGCCGGTGGATACGCCGGACTCACGTTGAAACAGTTGTCTTCGCCAGCGCATGCGTTGGAACCAGGGCGCACGCCACCTGCTCTCCGAGCCTATGAGCAAGACCCGGACTGGCGCTTGCCGCAGCTCGCGGCGCGTTACCTGCGTTGCTCGACGGACCGGGAAGCTGCCGAGATCAATAACCTGGAATGGGTCACGCCAGGGCACCCTCTTTTTGAAGCTTTGCGCCGTCACACCCTCTCGCGTGCCCGCGAAGTGTTTGCCGCAGGGGCGTGCTTCTGGTCTCTAAAGCATGAATCGCCCTCACGCATCGATTTCTACCGCGCTCGCGCTGTCGATGGCCTGGGACAGGTGATTCACGAGCGGCTCTTTGCAATCGAGACGCTTTCCGCGGGAGGGCGCCGTCTGGCTGAGCCGTCAATCTTGGGCGACCTCGTTCCCGCCAAGGAGGAGCATCGTACGCCCCCCAGCATGGATGCTGGCGAGGCTGAAGCATGGCTGCACTCGAATGCGCTCGAACCATTTATTGCCGAGATCCGAAGTGAGCGCGCCGATGAAGTGGAGCGTATTTCAACCCATGTGGAGCTGTCGCTGACTGAGCTGCTCCACAAAGCGGATGAGGAGATCGGACGTGCTGCGCAGGAGGTCGAGCAGAGTGTGCAGGGCGCAGAAGGGCGGCTCGCCCAAGCCGAATCGCGGCATGCGGAACTCCTCGCTCGCCGAGAGCGACGCCGACAGGAACTTGAGCGCCAGCGCGCGGTAACGCTCCAGAGCGTCGAGCGGATCACCAGCGTGGCGGTCCTTCCGCATCCCGAGCGGGAGTCGCCCGAAGTGCGGCGGCTGCGTCCGAATTTCGAGACCGAAGGGATTGCCATGCGCGTCGTCATGGAGCACGAGCGAGCGCGAGGGTGTGCTGTTGCGGATGTGCACGAAAAGGATCTTGGTTACGACATCACAAGCCTCGATCCCAAGTCCGGTGAGCTGCGCCTGATTGAAATCAAGGGCATCGGCGCCGCGACGGGCCGGATCCTCTTGACGCCGAACGAACGGCGCGTGGCGGAAGACCGGCGCGATTGCTACTGGCTCTACCTGGTAACGCACTGCGACTCTACCCCCAAGCTCGAGACCCCAATCAAGGATCCTGCTCGCATCGCTTGGCACGAGGTACTGAAGGTGCGGCACTATTGGCTCGAAGTGAATGCGATTTCGGAGCCTATGCGCGTGACGGAGCCCGCCTCTCCCTACGGAGGCTCGACGTAACCGCCGACCCAAGAAATGAACGAAAATCCAGATAAATGCACGCGTGCATTGCCGAAATGCACGGCGTGCAAAAGAATGCACGAAATGGAAGAACCAGCCTGATGGGCATCCGCAAAGACTTCAGACACTTCGCCGAGGTGGACTTTCCGATCGCGGTGGTGTCGAAACATGCCGTGCGCGAGAAAGCTACGCCCAAGGCTCACCCGAGCATGTTGCATCTTTGGTGGGCGGGGCGGTATGGTTGGCACTTGGCAGAAGGAGCCACCTGATGAGTGAGAAAAACGAGACCCTGCGGTTTTCAAGCGTCGGGTTAAGGAATTGGAAAAACTTTGCGGCCTGCGAGGTTGCAATGGCGAACCGCGTTTTTCTCGTCGGGCCGAATGCCTCCGGAAAATCAAACTTCCTTGATGTTTTCCGCTTCCTGCGCGATCTGGCGTCGCCGGGCGGAGGTTTTAAGGAAGCCGTTCGCCGCCGCGGGGGAGTGAGCGCCATCCGCTGCCTGGCCGCGCGGCGCTACCCCGACATTGAACTCCGTGTCGTCGTGGAGCCGCCGGAGCGTTCACCCGGTTGGGAGTATGAGTTGGGCTTCAACCAGGATTCGCAGCGCCGCGTGCGCATTACCAGGGAAAAGGTCGTTCGAGGCGATGAAACGCTGCTGGAACGTCCGAACGAGGATGACGCGCAAGACCCCGATCGGTTGACCCAGACACATCTCGAGCAAGTGAACGTGAACCGGTCCTTCCGCGATTTAGCGTCTTTTTTCGAGTCGATTCGTTACCTGCATATCGTTCCGCAGCTCGTTCGCGAACCGGATCGCTCCGTGGGACGGTCGAACGATCCTTTCGGGGGCGATTTCCTCGAACAGATCGCCAAGACACAGGATCGAACGCGTACTGCCCGCCTGAACAGGATTCGTGAGGCGCTGCGCGTAGCCGTTCCGCAGCTCAACGAGATCGAACTATGGCGGGACGATCGCGGCACCCCGCATCTGCGGGGTAAGTATGAGCACTGGCGGCCGCAGGGCGCATGGCAGACCGAGGAGCAATTTTCCGACGGCACTCTGCGTCTCATGGGGCTCTTGTGGGTGGCGATGGAAGGCGGCGGGCCCTTGTTGCTCGAGGAACCGGAACTCTCGCTTCATC
>MERG01000194.1 GCA_001771985.1 Betaproteobacteria bacterium RIFCSPLOWO2_12_FULL_62_13
CACGGCACAAGCCGATGATGTCGGCCTTGCCCGCCGCAAGGATGGCCTCGGCTTCTTCGGGCAGGCGGATTCGCGAGCTCGTCACGATCGGAACCCCGGACACCGCCGCCTTGATCTGAGCGTGCAGGTCGACGAAAGTCAAAGGAGGATAGTGGCTGTCCGGCAGATGGGCATCGATCGTGTTGAAATTGCCCTGCGCGAGCGACAAAAAATCCAGGCTTTCGATCGAAGCAAGGCGGCGCGCGGCCTCTTTACTCTCTTCGATCGTAATGCCGCCCGGAGTGAATTCCTCTACTCCCATGCGGTAGCCCACGATGAAATCGCTCCCGGCCACTTCCCGCACCGCGGTAATGATCTCCCGCGCGAAGCGCAAACGGTTGTCGAGGCCGCCGCCATAATCATCCTGACGCTTGTTGCTGAACGGCGAAATGAACTGCTGGATCAGGTGGCCTTGCGCGCCGTGAATTTCCACGCCGTCGCAGCCCGCCCGTTTGGCGTGGAGCGCGGCGGCGGCAAAGCCCTTCACCACTTCTGCGATTTCCGCCTTGCTCATCTCGTGCGGCACGCCTCCGCTGTGCGGGCAGGCGATGGCCGACGGCGCCCAGAGGGTGGGAATCTCGTTGGCGTGGTGCTGGCGTCCTCCGTGGTTGAGCTGCGCGATCAGCAGCGCGCCTTCCGCGCGCACCGCCTCCGTTACTCGAGCCAGGCCCGGCACGATCTCCTTGCGATAGAGCAGCATGGCGTGGTCGCGCCCGGCATTGCTCGCATGCACGCGCATCGATTCGGTCACGACGATGCCGGCGCCGCCGCGTGCGATCCGGCGATACAACGCGACAGTGCGCTCGGTCGCCACGCCGTTCTCGCCGGTGTTGGTAGTGGTGGCGAGCCGCATGATGCGATTGCGCGACCGCTTCGGGCCGAGGCGGATCGGTTCAAAAAGACGAGGAAAGTGGGATGGCATTTATCGTCGTGGGGAATTGAGAACTCGAATGCGATTCTACAACCGTTCAAGACTTTTTTCTTCCGGCGCTGATTGGAATAGCGAGGCTTCTTGAACGCAGCTTGACAGCGGGCAGGACTCTGACCGCACTCACCGCCGCGATCAAGGCGTCGCGATCGGTGCGCGACAGCGCCGCGAGATCGCCATCCGCGAAATAGACTGCAGCTTTCAGCGCGGCCGCCGGCTGAAACGACTTTCCGAACATTGCGCGGGCAGCCGCAAGCCCCTGCGCCATCGACCGACCCGCTCGTATCATGGCGGCAATGTCCTCGTAGTCCTTCTTCTCCGGGCGCAGCAGGATTACCCTGAGCTTGTGCGCCATCAGGTCATCAAGGGACGCGACTTCAAGCACGCCATCGCGGGTAAGCAGTGGATCGCCGACCCGGCCGAATTTGAGTCCGCCGAAGAATGACACCTTCACCCCGCCGCTTCCCCCACTCCGATCCGTGGGCGCCAGCACGGTGAGCGTATCCACGGCATCCTGGACCACCGTCGCCCGTTCCATGAACGGGAATGCGCTGCGAATCAGATCCTTGTTGAGCGGCTGGTCGTGAAAAAAATCGAAGTCGACAGACCGGCGGTGTGCGAGCTGCAGCGAAATGGCAGTGCCGCCGTACAGAACGAAGCCGGCATCGACGCTTGCCCGAAGCGCCGGCCACAGACGCTTCTGTTCGGGCGGAAGCTTCGCGAACTTCGGATTGATCGTGGCGATCATGGGATCACGCGCTCAGGCAACGGTGGAACGGCGCCTGGGCGCGCAAGTTTGAGCCGGTAGTGCCAGTAAGTCCAGGAACGCGCCGAGAAGCGCCCCGGTTCTGCTTCACGAAGTGCCGCTACGAGAGCTTCGCGGCCGAGCGTGGACTCGATCCGGCTCATGTCGTCGTAATCGCCGAGTTCCATGACCTGTGAAGTCACCAGATGCGGTCGTTTGAGCGCCTCGCCGGGCGCGAGCCACCACACGTACTTTCGCGCCATCCGGCGCAGGAACGGATCCGCAGCCGGATTCCCCTGCTTCTTCGGTCGGCCGGGGGCGCGCCTGACGATCCTCGCCGCCGGGGGTATGACCCACTGATGCCCGGTTCGTCGAGCTCCGGCAATGCGCCCAGCCGCCAGGAGCTGCAGCACGCGCGCCCGGGTCACGCCCTCCCGCGCGGCGAACTGAGATACCGAAAGAAGCTGCTCCGTGGAGCTGTGGATGGCGGTAACCATCCCTCCATCTTACCAAAAATCCCTTATCATTTGGTAATCTATATCCGTCATCCGGGTTGACCGGCTGGTGTCCTGAGTCGTTAATTCACTGCACAATTTCAGGCGTAGGTCGGGGTACGCGCAGCGTTCCCCGAGGTCCACTTGGCCGGCCTGTGCGTGACCGCACGCAAACCGGCGTCAGGTAGCCGCCGCTGCGGCAACCTGACCTACACCTTCCCGACACGAGCGGCTCCCGGGATTGCGCATCGAAACAATGACTCACGACACTAGCGCTGGCATGAAAAAACAAACCCCTCCGGAGAGGGGTTCGAGTGAATCGCCGAAAGCGGATCCGGAGGAACGTCGAGCTTCCCGGATCCGCCTCCAACCCTGGTTACATCATTTTTTCGGCTCTTTCAGCAGCACTATATAAAGCACAACGTCGGATTTCCCTATGTTCTTGGGCGTATACTTGTCCGCCTCGGCCGCTTTCACCTCGCCGGTTTTGTATACGACCTTGTCGACCTTGCCGTCGGCCCAGGTGCGCTGAATCGTGCCACCCTTCAAAGCGCGCAGGATGCGGAACGGACGCGCGACGTTCGCGGCTTCGTCGCCGGGCTTGTATGTAGCCTCGATTACCCGGACCTTGTCGTTGTCAAACAGCACTTTTACTGTCGCCTTCCCTTTGACCGCTTTCGCCGCTTTCGCGTCTTTCGCTTTCTCCTGCGCCATTACCGGCTGTGCCACAAAGCCGGCCAATACAAAGGCGGAGACCAGCAGTCCCAGGTATAAACGAATCAAACGTTTCATAACCACCCTCCTTTCGAACCGCCAACTTGCGTAACAAAAACCCGGCCGCGGGAAATGCGGTCGAGACCCCCTGTGCTCTGCCCTCGAGGCGCAGCCCGCTCAGATGATACCCATTGCTACAGGCCGAGCTCGGCAAACAGAACGTTGTCATTGTAGGCCAACTTGCGGGCTTGTGGCCCGTCCCCGACAATCCGCGATCAGGAGATCCACTCCGGGACGCTGAGCGTCGTGAAAATCCCTAATGCCGCTCAGCCCTCACCCCCGGCCCCTCTCCCGGAAGGCGAGGGGAGATTTGTGGTGCATATGGGCTGTCACCCATTTGCACGAGGATCAATAGGGCGCCGTGACGACAACCCACACGCTCTCTATACTTTGGGAAGGCGTAGATGCACGAAACACGCCGAAAGTGAGGTAAACGATGCGCCTCTACCTGGTTCAGCATGGAGACTCCCTTCCCAAGGAAGTGGACCCTGACCGCCCGTTAAGCCCACAGGGGCGCAAGGACGTCGAGCAGCTTGCGGCCTTTCTCAAGGGGCGAGTGCGCGTGGCCCGCATCCTGCACAGCGGCAAAACGAGAGCGCGACAGACCGCGGAGCTGCTCGCGGCGGCAGTCGCCGAAAGCCCGGCCATTGATACCATCTCCGGCATCGATCCGCTCGATCCGCCCGAGCCCCTCGCAAGTAAGCTGCACAATTGGAATGAAGATGCGCTGATCGTGGGCCATCAGCCATTCATGGGCAAGCTGGTAGCGCGCTTGATCGTCGGGGCCGAAGAACCCGGCATCGTCACCTTCCAACCGGGCACCCTCGTCTGCCTCGAACGTGCGCTTGGCGCACGCTGGGCAGTCATCGCAATGCTGCGCCCGGAACTGCTCGTGCCGTTCCAACGATTTATGCCAACCTAACTATTTCTCCAGTGACCCACTGTCCGCGCCAGGGGAGAGCCGCCAGAATTTGGGGAATCAAGTTGGAACGGCACTCGTCCAACACGAATAACTCGCTGAAAGAACACAGCGCGGTGTCACGGATGGGACGGCGGTCTCATTCGGGTTTGATACCCGCAGCCTTCACGACCCCTCGCCACTTCTCGATCTCGGACTTGATGTAGGCGGCGTGCTCCTCCGGCGTGCTACCCACGGGGCCGGCTCCCCGTTCAATCAGCGCCTTCCGAATCGACGGGTCGCGCAGGGTTTGCACGAGCGCCGAGTTGAGCTTCTCCACCAGGGTGGTGTAACCGTCCGGCGCGCTTCTTGCCACAATCTCCGAGCCGATGATGGTGCCGGCCCCGGGACGATAGTCGATAACGAGCTGCTGGCCCAGGATCTCCCCCATCCTGGGCGCGAGCAGGCGGAAGAGAATGTCGGCGTTCCCGCCCGGCTGGGCAGCGTTGACGACGCGGATGATCTTGGTCGGATAAGACTGCGCGGCAAGCCCTCCGGCCGCCAAGCCCATGACTGCGGCAACGAAAGCAAGAACCACATTCAAGAAACGCTTATGCATGTTCACTCCTCCGGCTGTTTTTCCACCATTCACCACTAAACAACCCTCGGCTGTAAGCCGAGGGGTTTAAGAGATGTCGGCTGGAAGCCGACTGCAAAGCGCTTGTGACTGTCATTCCCGAGTAGTCGGGAATCCAATTTCAGCGCACCCCAGATTGGATGCCCGCCTCCGCGGGCATGACAGCTTGCTTTACGCTTTTCGCGCAGAACCGTGCTCATGTTCGCTTCGCTCACATTTCGCAAGAACTTGCTTCGCCTGAAGGCAAGGGATATCAACCCTCCATCCCCGATGGGGACATTAACCGATATTATTCCGACTTGATGCCGGCCTCGCGGATCACCTTGCCCCAGCGCGCATACTCCGCGCGCAGGAACTCCGCGGTTTGCTCGGGCGTGCCCGGGTTCGGCTCGCCGCCCATGGCGTGGAGCCGCTCGCGCATGTCGGGCGAGCTCATGGCTTTCACCGACTCCGCATTGAGGCGCTCGATGATCGGGCGCGCTGTGCCCACGGGGGCGAGCAGCGCGTACCAGTTGACGGCCACGAGTTGTGGCATCCCGGCTTCGGCCGAGGTCGGCACCTGCGGCATCGAGTCGACGCGCTTAGTGTCCAGGACCACCAAAGGACGCATCTTCCCCGCCTTGACGTAGGACACGGTGCTCGATACGACAACGATCACCATATCCACTTCGCCGCTCATCGCGCCGGCGAGCCCGAAGGTCGCGCTCTTGTATGGCACGTGGGTGAAGCGGATCTTGGCGAGCGACTGCAGAAACTCGGCCGCGAGGTGGTTCGCCGAGCCGACCCCGCCCGACCCGTAGGCGATCCTGCCCGGGTGGCTGCGGGCGAGCTTTATCAACTCGCTTAGGCTCTTCGCCGGGACCGAGGGATGCACCACCATCACATTGGGGATGGCGGCGAGCAACGCAATCGGCGCGAAATCACGCAGCGGATCGAAGCCAACCTTGGGATTCAGGTGCGGATTGGTGAGCACCGGCACGGCCCCCATCAGCAGCGTGTAGCCGTCGGGGGGAGACTTGGCAGCCGCCGCGTAGCCAATATTGCCGGTGGCGCCGACACGCGGATCGGGCACCACCTGCTGGCCGAGGGCCGGGGAGAGCTTGGTCGCGAGCATGCGGCCAACGAGATCAGTGCCGCCGGCAAACGGCAGAATGATACGAATCGGCTTGACCGGATAGGTTTGCGCGCCAAGCGCGGGGCGCCATCCCACCGCAAAAATTGCCAACGCCAGGGATGCAACGATTTCCGCCGCCCGCAAAACCAAAGGGAATTTATCACGTCTCATCATGTCACCCTCCATGACGTCGCATTTCATCAGTCACGCATTATCGGGTTTCTTCATCATCGCTTTCGACCAGCGCCCAGACTCTGCGAAACGGACCACCGCTCTTGATCAACTCGCCGCCGGCGTCGGCAATCGTCTGCGGGTCGAGCCACACCGCCTTTCCGAGTCCCGCGCTGATGCACGCGCGGTGTGCATTCTCCTCGAATAGAAACGCCCCCGCCACCGCTTCCTCGACGCTTGCGCCGGTGATCGCCGCGCCGTGCGCCCGCATGAGCACCGCCCGGTGCTTTCCGAGCGCCGCCGCCAGCGCTTCCCCGCGTCGCTGGTCAGTGACCAGCCTGCAGTCCGGGTAGATGGGAATACCGTCATGGAAGATCGTCCCCATGAGATGGATGGGCTGCAGGCTGTGCTCGCTGGTGGTGAACGCCGTGGAGTAGAGCCCGTGGTAGTGGATGACGCTGCCAATGTCGGGCCGCGCCTTGAGAATCTCCAGATGTATCGGATACTCTCCCGGGACATCGCCTCTGCCGGCGAGTTTCCGGCCTTGTTGATCGAGCACCAGCAAGTCGTCCGCGGTTGCCTTGGGGCCCAGCGAATGGCGCGTAAGCAGAAACCGGTCGGAGTCGGGGAGCCGGGCGCTGATATGGCCGAAACCTTCTATGAACCCCCGCCTGTAAAGGAAGCGCCAGGCTTTGAGCGTGTTACCTATCAATGAATCGGTAGCTGTCATGGATGTTACGCGCCTCCCCCACGTTTTAGCACCAGTTGGTAGAGAGCTCACTGCATCGAATCGGCTCGTTCAAAGCGCGCCTCAGCGCCTGGGCGCAAAAAAACGCGCGAGTGCCTGCTCTGCCCGAATACCGGTTTCGCGGATGAGTTTTCCGAAACGTGCGATATCATTCCTGACGAGTTTCACCTGCATTGGGCTTAGTGTAGTATGTCCCCATAAGAATTCGCAACGGCGATCTTATTGAGTCTTGCATAAATGAATGACATTCCATTTGTGCCTCGAATCACCCTTCTCCCCTCGGGACAAGGGCCGGGGATGAGGGATGAGGGCTGAGCATTGTCATGCAGTTCTGCAATGCTCAGTAAGTGCCGCTCATGTTCCCTCGAGCGTGATAACTCTGCATGCTGCACAAGGAGGCTCCGCCATGCTGCCGGACGTGCCATTTCTTGCGATCAACTCGAAGGACATCGAGTGGGATGACAACGTCACCCTGTTCCAGTTGCCGACTGGAGCACACAAGATCCATCCCAATCTCAAAATCAAGGTCTTGATGCGCGACGACAAGCAGGGGCAGGTCGCCGCTCTGGTCAAGTTTCCGCCGGGCTACGTGGAGCCGCGGCACGAGCACGTGACTTCGCATTGCGTCGTGGTGCTGGAAGGAGAACAGCATGTGGCGGGCAAGGTGCTGAAACACGGCGACTTCCATTATGCCCCGCCAAATACCCTTCACGGACCTTTCGAGTACCCCGTAGGCGGAATCGTTTTCGCCGTCTACCGGTTCCCGCCGGCGGCTGCGTGAAACAAACTTTCTGATCGCCTGCCGCCGCGTACGTGCGATCACTTCGAGCCATGACCAAAGTCACGCGCAATGCACCGTATTCAGCAGAAAGCAAGAACCGGCCACCGCTGGCGATCCGGCGCGTCGAAGCGATTCCCGTCTCGATACCGCTGGTGAAGCCGGTATTGATGGGCGGAGGACAAGAATTCCGGCGTTCCGAATCCCTGGTTGTGAGGATCGAAACAACGAACGGACTTTTCGGTTGGGGTGAGGCCTCCGCGGCGCCGACGATGACCGGAGATACCCTGCCCGGCATGGTGGAGGCGGTAGAGAAATATCTCGCGCCCCGGCTCATCGGCCAGAATGCGCTTGATCGCGCGCTGCTCGCCCATCGCATGTCGCAAACGCTCATCGGCAATACGGGGGCGAAGGCCGCCTGCGATATCGCCCTCCACGATCTCGCTGGGAAACATCTTGGCGTATCGGTGACCGATCTTCTCGGCGGCAGGGCGCGCGAGCGCGTGCTCGCTTTGGCTCAACTGGGCAATGCGAAGGTCGAGCAGGACATCGCCGAGGCAAAAGCGAAGCAGCGGCAGGGATACGGGTTCTTCAAGCTCAAAGTCGGAGTCAAGCCGGTCGAGCAGGAGATCGAATCGGCATACACGCTGCGCAAGGCGCTGGGGCCGGATGCGCTGCTCTGTGCCGATGCCAACATGGGCATGACCGTGGCGAGCGCGCACAAATTCGTCGCCGGCGCAGCAGGTGCAGGCCTCCTGTTTCTTGAGCAGCCGTTCCGCGACAACGATCTCGCCAATACGCTCGCGCTTGCGCGCTCAAGCGCGATCCCGTTGTGTGCGGACGAATCGGCGCAGAACATAGAAAGCATCATGGATTGGCACCGCACTGGAGCCATCGCGGGCGTAAACCTGAAGACCATAAAATTGGGCGGTATCGTCGAAACAATGCGCGCCGCCATCGTCGCCCACACGCTGGGACTTGCGGTGAATCTCGCCAGCAAGACGGGAGAATCGAGCATCGGCGCCGCGGCGCTCGTGCATCTCGGCTATACGGTCCCGAATCTCGACTGGGGCATCAACATCAACAACCACTACCTTGATACGGACCTGGTCAAGCAGCCGCTCAAACAGAAAAGCGGTAGTATCGAGTGCCCCGGCGGCGCGGGGCTAGGCGTGGAAGTCGATGAGGACGCACTGCGCAGGTTTCGGGTGGACAAGCGATGAGAACGCGTGACGAAATGAGCCGTTTCCCTCATCCCAACCCTTCTCCCGGGGGGAGAAGGGCTTGTCTTCCCTCTCCCTCCGGGACGATAGGCATCGCCCCGGACTCGATCCGGGGGATCGAGGGTGAGGGAAGAAAGTCTGGTACTACAGAGTCATTCTTGCCGGTTCTAAGAGGCGTGACGCACAAACCCGATCGTTGCTCCTCCGAATTGAACTGGCGTCCCCAGGTTTCGCGCGCTCGGGAAGAGGTCGCTGCATGAAGCGGCCGGTGACGGTATTGAGCGGTTTTCTCGGCAGCGGCAAGACGACTTTGCTCAACCGGCTGCTGAAAGCGGATCACGGCTTGCGTATCGCAGTCATGATCAACGATTTTGGTGACGTGAACATCGACAAGGATCTCGTCGTGGGCCAGGCCGGCGATGTCGTCGAACTTTCCGGCGGTTGCCTGTGTTGCACCGTTCGCGGAGATCTTATCGAATCGGCGCGGGCGTTGCTTGCGAGCAGACGCGAGTTCGACTATCTGATGGTGGAAACATCTGGGCTTGCCGATCCCTTCGCTGTGGCTCAGACTTTCCTCGTGCCCGAGCTGGAACAAAGCTTCCGGTTGGACGCCGTGGTGACCATGGTGGACAGCGCAAATATCGAGACCTGGCTCGAGCAAAGCAGCACGGCCGCAGAGCAGATACGCTGCGGCGATTTGCTCGTGATGAACAAGCTCGACCTGGTGATTCCCGAGGATGTGGACCGAATCAGGTTGCGCCTCGCGGACATCAACCCTGATGCCCGGGTGCTGCCTTCGATCAACGGCAACGTGCCGCGCGAACTTGTGCTTGACGTGGACACGCACAGGCCGAGACCCCTGCATGAGGAACATCATCACGGAAATCATGACGAGGTGCGCTCGGCGTCGTTCGCAGCCGACATCGAGCTCGACTACTACCGGTTCGACCGTTTTATCCAAGACCTGCCCGACGGCGTATTCCGGGCCAAGGGCAGCGTTGCCATCCGCGGGCTGAAGCGCCGCGTGATTTTCCACCGCGTTGGGGGCCGCAACGTGCTCGATCAAGGCGCGCCGTGGGGAGACGAAACGCGCTGCTCGAAGGCCGTTTTCCT
>MERG01000195.1 GCA_001771985.1 Betaproteobacteria bacterium RIFCSPLOWO2_12_FULL_62_13
ACACAATTCAACATCGTGCCCGCTCTGGCTCATGCGCGATGACAACTTCTTCGCCAATTCTGTCAACTCTTGAGTGATAAGAGATTAACGCCGTCCTGGTCGCCCTGATGCACGCTGTCCACGCGCAGGTCGCCGGGCCGGTTGTTGGGTACGGGAGCGCGCCGCTCGCCGATGGGAAGGGGCACTGGCCGGGTCTTGGTCCAGACCCGGCGGTGGCGCTGATAGCCGGTGCGCTTACGTAGGTTGTATAGATACGCCACCGAGATCGTTGCCAAGCGCTCGTAGCGGATATCGCGAAACACGCGGTAGGCGCGCTCCATGAGCTTTTTGGTAGCCGGTCCCGAGAGCGTGCCGTGCAGGGTATCGGTGTGCGCGAGCAAGAGCACATCGGCATCGGTATAGGTGCGCGCAAAGCTCGTGCGTGAGCCGCGGTAGCGCTTGACCAGTGGACCCGGGGCGCGCGCGCGCCCGATCAGCCGCGTGAGTTGCTGACGCGGGCGGGAATAGGCCGCGATATGTTAAACTGAGCGCTGCCCTACGCTGATCGGCCGCAATGGCGCTGACTCCCCTTACCGCACTTTCCCCCCTCGACGGCCGCTATCACAATAAAGTCGCGGCACTACGCGAGCATTTCAGCGAACTCGGGCTGATCCGGCTGCGCGTGCTGGTCGAAATCGAGTGGCTGAAAGCGCTCTCCCGCGAGCCGGCGATCGCCGAAATACCGCCGTTTCCCCCGGAAACGCTGGCGCAGCTCGATGCGCTGGCTGCGAATTTTTCCGAAGCCGACGGCGCGGCGGTGAAGACGATCGAAGACAAGACCAATCACGACGTCAAAGCGGCCGAGTATTTCCTCAAGGAGCGGCTCGCGGGCAACAAAGAGCTCGTCAAGGTCGCGGAATTCACGCACTTCGCCTGCACCTCGGAGGACATCAACAACCTGTGCCATGCGCTGATGCTGAAGCGGGCACGCGATGCCGTGATGCTGCCGGCGCTCGATCCCATCATCGCCAGGCTTGTGGCACTTGCTCACGAGCTCGCGGGCACGCCGATGCTCGCGCGCACCCACGGCCAGCCCGCTTCCCCCACCACGCTCGGCAAGGAAATCGCCAACGTCGTCTATCGGCTGAGGCGTGCGCGCGAGCGCATCGCCCAGGTCAAGCTCGCCGGCAAGGCCAACGGTGCAGTCGGAAACTATAACGCCCATCTCGCGGCCTACCCCGAGGTCGACTGGGAATTGCTTGCGCGCCGCTTCGTCGAGGACCTTGGCCTGGAGTTCAATCCCTACACCGTCCAGATCGAGCCGCACGACGCGGTCGCAGAGCTGTTCGACGCCTACGCGCGCGCCAACGCCGTCCTGATCGATTTTGATCGGGACCTCTGGGGTTACATCTCATTGGGCTATTTCAAGCAGAAGCTCAAGGCCGGCGAAGTGGGTTCATCGACCATGCCGCACAAGGTGAACCCGATCGATTTCGAGAACTCGGAAGGGAATCTCGGCATCGCCAACGCACTGCTGCGGCACATGAGCGAGAAGCTGCCGGTGTCGCGCTGGCAGCGCGATCTCAGCGACTCCACCGTGCTGCGCAACATGGGGGTCGCGCTCGGCCACACGCTGCTTGCCTATGATTCCTGTCTCAAGGGCCTGAACAAGCTGGAAGCCAACCGCGAGCGACTCGCGGAAGACCTCGAACAAAACTGGGAAGTGCTCGCGGAGCCGATTCAGACCGTGATGCGGCGCTACGGCGTGATCGGCGCCTACGAGAAGCTGAAGGAACTGACGCGCGGCAAGGACGGCATCACGCGCGAGACACTGCACGCGTTCATCAAGGGACTGGCGCTGCCCGAAGGCGAGAAGAAACGCCTGCTTGCGCTCACCCCCGCCACTTACATCGGCAAGGCCGCGGAACTCGCGAAGAGAATCTGAGCGTGCCGGCCCGTACCAGAATCAGTCGTGCAGCTTCAGGCCGACCCGGGTAACGACGCCTTTCTCCACGGCACGCACCACGAGTTCCACCCCATGGGCGCGCAGCCGGTCTCCCACTACCGGCACGCCTCCAAACTTGCGGCCGAGAAAGGCGGCGAGCGTTTCGTCCGGATTGCGATAATCGAGCCCAAGGCCATAGATGGTCTCAATGTCCGCAACGCGGGCGTCGCCGTTGAGGATGAAATCGCCGAAGAAGCGGTGTTCTTCAAGGCGATCGGGGCCGTGCACCACGCCAAACATGCGGTTGAGCGTCTCCACGTGCTCGGGAATTGCGAGCACGTAGACGTAGTCGCCCGCCTGCAATGCGCCGAGGGTATTGACGTTCATCACCCTCGTGCCGCGGATCACGGCAGCGATCTCCGTCTCCTGGGGCAGCGGGAGTTGCGCCGGCGACTTGCCCGCCGCGAAGCTGTCGCTCTCAAGCTGATAGCCGAGCAGATCATGATTGAACTGCCCCGGAATATCGAGATCGATGTATTGCATCGGCTTCACCTTGGGCGGCACCTCCAGGCGCAGTACCCGCGCCAGCGGCGCAATCGTCCAACCCTGCAACACGAGCGACATCAGCACCACGATGAACGCCACGTTGAAATACACGGTCCCGTGCTCGAGTCCCGCGAGCAGCGGAAACGAAGCCAGGATGATCGGGACCGCACCGCGCAATCCCACCCAACTGATGAAGAGCTGCTCGCGCCAGGAAAAACGGAACGGCAGCAGGCTCACCCATACCGCGACCGGCCGCGCCAGCACCATCAGCGCCAGCGCCACCAGCAGCGCCGGCAGCGCGACCGGCAGAAATTCGGAGGGCGTGACGAGCAGTCCCAGAAGGAGAAACATCATGATCTGGCTGAGCCACGCCAGCCCGTCGTTGACGCGATGAATGTTCTGCATTGCCTGGAGCTGCGAGTTGCCGAGAATGACACCCGCCAGATAGATCGCCAGAAAACCGCTGCCCCCGGCCACCGTGGTGGCGCCATAGGTCATCACGCCGCCGGCGACGGCGAGCAGCGGATAGAGGCCGGTTTCCAGGTTGAGATGGTTGATAAGCCAGATCAGCAGCCGGCCGGCGACGAGCCCGGCAACCGCCCCGATCGTCATCTGCTTCACGAATTCGAGGACAACCGTCCACGACAGAGTGGCATGCCCCGCGGCAAGCACCTCGATCAGGACGACCACCAGGAACACGGCCATGGGGTCGTTGCTGCCCGACTCGACCTCGAGCGTCGCGGCGACCCGCTGTTTGAGCTCCATGCCGCGCGCGTGCAACAAAGCAAAAACTGCGGCCGCATCGGTCGATCCTACGATCGCTCCGATCAGCAGCCCATGCAGCCAGTGCAACCCGAAGATCCAGGTCGCGAATCCACCGGTGATAGCGGCGGTGATGACAACGCCCACAGTAGCCAGCGACACCGCGGGACGAAGGGCGACGCGGAAACTCTCGGCGTTGGCGCGCATGCCGCCGTCGAAAAGAATCACCGCGAGCGCCAGGGTGCTGACGAGATAAGCGATCTGGAAGTCGTTGAACCTGATGCCCCCCGGACCGTCTTCCCCGGCGAGCATGCCGAGCACCAGAAAGACGAGCAGGATCGGCGCGCCGAAGCGCGAGGAGAAGGCGCTCGCCAATATGCTCACCACGATGAGCAGGGCGCCGAAGAAGATGATCTGATTGGAAAGATCCATCTGACCTGCTTAAATGGCGGAACACCCGCCGCTGGCGACGAACCGCTTTCGGCGCGGGCGGTCGAAAAAGGGGATACTCTTATAACCCGGAGGTTCCTGCTAGTGCCGATCCAACTATTTATGCCAATCCAACTGTCTCTCCAGAAGCCGACTGTCCGCGCCAAACTGACCGCCGGAACTTGGCGAAACAAGTTGGAACGGCACTAGTATCGCCCAGGAATACTTGAATCGGCTCTTGCCATTACCATATTAAAGGATAGTTGTTTCAAGGGTAAAGCATGCAGGCGTTTTCCATTGACATAAACCTCCAGAACTTCAAGCAGGTGGTGATCGAAGGCTCGAAGAAAGTCCCGGTCATCATGGATTTCTGGGCACCGTGGTGCGCGCCGTGTCGCGCGCTGACGCCGATCCTGGAAAAACTTGCCGACGAGTATCGGGGCAGGTTCACGCTCGCCAAGGTCAACTCGGACGAGAACCAGGAACTGGCGGCGCAGTTCGGCGTGCGCGGAATTCCCAACGTCAAGGCCGTCGTCAACGGTCAACTGGTCGACGAATTTTCCGGGGCTTTGCCCGAACCGATGGTGCGCGAGTTTCTCGAGCGCGTCATCCCCTCGCCTGCCGAAGAACTGCGGCTGCAGGCGCGAGAGATCTACGAACGCACAAGGGACGCCAAGCAGGCATTGGAACTGCTCGCCCGTGCCTTGGAGACCGATCCTCGGAACGAGGCGATCAAAATCGACAGCGCCGAAATCATGCTCGCCCTCGGAAAACTCGAGGAGGCACGGCGGCTGCTCGAAACGCTCTCGCCGTTGACACAGATGGATGACCGCGTGGCGGCGCTCAAGGCACGCGTGGAGTTTGCGGCTTCCGCCGCGGGCGCTCCAGACGTGGAATCGCTCAGGCAGCGCATCGCGCGCGACGGGAACGATTTCGACGCGCGTCTGCAACTCGCCAATCTCAGCGTCGCCAAACAGGACTATGCCGCAGCGCTCGACGAGCTGCTCGAAATCGTGCACCGCAACCGTTCATTCCGCGACGATATCGCACGCAAGACCATGCTGCAGGTATTCAACCTGATCGGCAACCAGAGCGAGCTCGTCAGCGAATATCGGAAGCGCCTCGCGCGTGCAATGTACTGAGATCGAGCCGCCAAGACGCCAAGAACGCCAAGAGATCGTAGCCCGGATGGAATGACATGAAATCCGGGGACAAAAAGTCCCGGAATCCGCTTCGCTTCTTCCAAGCTACCCGCTCATCCGCAGCAAAGTTCTCGGATGTGGAGGTTCGCGGCGCGCGCGTCTCAAGCGGAGCGGGCGGCGCGGCTCCTCAGATACTCGACCACGCCGGGCATGACCGAAAGAATGACGATCCCGACGATCACCAGCGCGAGGTT
Source organism: Betaproteobacteria bacterium RIFCSPLOWO2_12_FULL_62_13 (assembly GCA_001771985.1). Lineage (GTDB taxonomy): Bacteria > Pseudomonadota > Gammaproteobacteria > Burkholderiales > SG8-41 > DSOT01. The sequence goes on from MERG01000195.1 coordinate 5,058, forward strand.
TTGTTTCACCGCCGGAATGTTGCCGAAGTAGTAGCCGGCGTAGGTGAGCGAACTGATCCATAATACGCTGCCCGCGAAGCTGTAGAAGAGAAAGCGCGCGTAGGCCATGCGCCCGATGCCGGCGACGAACGGCGCAAAAGTGCGGATGATGGGCACGAAGCGCGCGATGGTGATCGTCTTGCCGCCGTGCCTGGCGTAGAACCGCCGGGTGCGCTCCAGATGGACGGGGTTGAACGCCCACGATTTCTCGCGTGTGAACACGCGCGGCCCGATGAAACGGCCGATCCAGTAATTGGTGTTGTCGCCGGTAAACGAGGCGGCGGCAAGCACCGCAAACAGCGCGTGGATGTACATGCCGCCCGCGGCGGCAATCGTGCCGGCGACGAAGAGCAGTGAATCGCCGGGCAGAAACGGCGTCACCACCAAGCCGGTCTCGCAGAAGATGATCAGGAACAGGATGGCGTAGATCCAGGCGCCGTAGTTCGCCACCAGCCACTGCAAATGGCGGTCAAGGTGCAGCACGATGTCGATGAACGCGGCGACGATCTCCACTTGGGCGCTCGCTACACAGTCACCGCGACGACCGTCACTCCGGCGAGGCCTGCCCCGGCATGTCGTAAGCCGGGGGCCGGAGTCCAGGCCATCCCGGTCCACATGGTCAGCGTCTTCTGGATTCCGGCTTGCGCCAGAATGACGGAAAAACCTTGGGATCGGAACCCCCGCATGACGTCGTTAGACGACCGCTTCGGGTTGCGGCTTCTTCTCGGGCCTGGCCAGATCCTCGTGGGAGACGCCGAGCCACATCACGATCGGGCTCGCCACCAGCA
>MERG01000196.1 GCA_001771985.1 Betaproteobacteria bacterium RIFCSPLOWO2_12_FULL_62_13
CGCGAAATTCATCGTCGAAAGGCAAGACTCCAGTAAAATGGAGATGTTCCGGCTCGCCTCATGAGGCGAAACCCGGGGCAAACTCGGAACTCTTGAGTAACATTAGATGAGGAGCCATCATGAACGCGAATCGTGCGTCATTTCATACGGGCATGATCCTGGTTGCGCTTGGTCTGTTGATGCCAGTCGCCGCCTTGGCGCAGGGCTGGAAGCCGGTGCGCAATGTCGAGCTGATCATTCCAGCGAGTGCCGGCGGCTCGCTCGACAACACGGGCCGCACGATCCAGCGGGTGTGGGATGCGCTGGGTGCGGTGCCGACAGCCACCACTATTGTCAATCGCGCCGGCGGCGGTCATGCCAAGGCGTATGCTTATCTGACTCAGCAAACGGGAGATCCAAATTTCCTTTCGATCACTTCGGCTACCATACTCACCAATCACATCAACGGGCGGCTGCCGCACACGTATTCAGACTTTACGCCACTTGCCACGATGGTGACCGAGTACATCGCCTTTGCGGTAAAGCCTGATTCGCCGATCAAGACGGGCAAGGACCTGCTCGAGGCACTGCGCAAGAACCCCGGAGCGCTCAGTATCGGGTTGAGCAGCGCGCTGGGCGGCACGCACCATATCTCGGTCGGCCTGCCGCTGCAATCGGCAGGCATCGACTTGAAGCCCCTCAAGCTGGTCGCGTTCAACGACTCGAGCGCCGCCGTGACCGCGCTGCTGGGCGGTCACCTCGACGTGATTTCGACGAGCAACGTGATCCTGTCGCCCCATATTGCGGAGGGCAGGCTGCGGGCGATAGCCATATCCTCTCCCAAACGGATTGCCGGCGTTTTTGCGGGGACACCCACCTGGCCGGAGTTGGGGCAGAAGGGCGTGTTCGAGAACTGGCGCGGCGTGATCGGGGCGAAGGACATCACACCGCAACAGATCGCGTTCTGGGAAAACGTGCTGCGGAAAGTGAATGAGAGCAAGGAGTTCCAGGAATACGCCACGAAGAACCAATGGGTGAGCGAGTTCAAGGGTGCGGCCGAGACGCGCGTTTTCATGAAGCAGATGTACGATGAGCTCAAATCGGTTATGACGTTCCTTGGGCTCGCGAAGTGATAACGGGCGTCCTCAAAAATGACTCGTTGCGCCATAACACGCGTTGTCATTCCCGTGGAAACGGGAATCCATTGAACGGTTCAGACAAAGTGAGCCGCCGAATGGGTTCCCGCCGCAGCCTGCCCTCGAATGCTTTAATCGGGGGCGGGAACGACACAGTGTTTGCGATAGCTTCGAGGAACGTTCGCGATGCAGCGTAGCGCGCAACTTAAGGTGGGCAGGCGTAAGCCGGCAGTCGGCCAGATCGGCCTCGGCATCATGGGCGGGGCGTTTGCGAAGCATCTGCTGGCGGCGCGCTTCCCCGTGGTAGGTTACGACCCGGCCGTCGCGCAGGTGCGGGCGTTCAGCCGAATGGGCGGGCACGCGGCAAGCTCATGCGCCGAGGTCGCGTCGCGGGCGAAGATCATCATCACTTCGCTGCCGTCGCCGGCCGCGATGGAGGAAGCATTCTTCGGCAAGGATGGTATCGCGGAGGGCGTACGGCCTGGAACGATCGTCATCGAAGCGAGCACGATGACGCTCGAGTTGAAGGAAGGGATCCGCCGGCGCCTGGTGCGGCGCGGCGTGCGCCTGCTCGATTGTCCGATCAGCGGCACCGGCGCCCAAGCAGCGGCGAAGGACATTGCGGTTTACGCGAGCGGCGACCGCCGTGCATTCAACCGCTGCCGGGCGGTATTCGATGGATTCGCGCGCTCGACCTACTATTGCGGCGAATTCGGCATCGGGTCCAAGCTCAAGTTTGTCGCCAACCTGCTCGTGACCATACACAATCTATCTGCTGCCGAAGCGATGGTGGTGGGCGAGAAGGCGGGGATAGACCTCAAACTGCTCTATCGGGTCATCGGCGATGGCGCCGGCAGCTCGCGCATGTTCCAGGTGCGCGGCCCGATGATGGTGGCTGGCCGTTACGAGCCGCCCCAGATGAAGTCGGAGATTTATCAGAAGGACATCGATATCATCCGGGCATTCGTAAGGCGACTAAAATGCCCGACGCCGCTGTTCGATGCCGGCGTCCCGTTCTACACCGCTGCGCTCAGACAGGGATGGGGCAGGCACGACACGGCGGCAATCCATGCGGTCTTGAGAAAACGCGCGCGCCTGAGGGGACCGAAACGCGGCGGGCAGACGGGGTGAGCGTTTCACAGCCCTGCCCCGTTTTTTGTGGAATGCAGTTTTAGTTTAGGAGTTTGTCGGCGCGAAGCCTGACAAACTCCTCATTACACGGAAAGGAAGATAAATGGCAGTCGAAGGATCGTTGCGACCCGGAGGGCAGGCCGCCCACATGGCCTTCAACATGACGTTGATCGGCCACCATGAACTCGCGGGCTTTGGCGGCATCGGTGAAGGCACCAACATGCAGGCCACCAAGGACGGGCGCCGCATTTTCTGGATGGCACACGAGTCCGCGCCCAAGAACTTCACCGCGGTAGACGTGACCGATCCACGCAATCCGAAAATGGTGGTCCAGACCGACTTGCCGCACGCTCAGGTGCGCTCGAATTCACTCGATGTGGTGGGAGACCTGATGGTGGTCGCCTACCAGACGAAGGAATGGGGCCTGAAGCCGGCGGGGTTCGATCTCTTCGATATCAGCAAGCCGGAGGCGCCCAGGCTGATCTCGCACTTCGACCGGTCGGGCCCGCACTCGCGCGGGGCGCATTGCATCTGGTTTGTGGACGGCGAATACGTGCATCTAACTTCCGGTTCGCCCGACTTCGAGCCGAGCCACCCCAAAGACGACCAGTTCTACCAGATCATCGACGTGCGCAACCCGTCGAAGCCCGTGGAAGTCGGGCGCTGGTGGCTGCCGGGTACACGCAAGGGCGACGCCGAGCCGCCTCCGCCACGGCACCCCAGGTTCGACGGCGGCTACCGCCCGCACAACACCAACGTGTATCCGCAGCGCCCGGACCGCGCCTATATCGGCTACATCGACGGCGGAACGATCATTCTCGACATCAGCGACAAGTCGCGGCCGCGGCTGGTTACGCGCTGGCGCCATTCCCCGCCCTATAACGGATTCACGCACACGGTGATGCCGCTGTTCAACAAGAACGGGACCATCATCGTCACCGACGAGTGCGTCAAGGACGCAGGGGAAGACTGGCCCAAGCTCGCGTGGGTGGTGGATGGCCGCGACGAGACCAATCTCGTGCCGGTTGCTACGCTGCCGCTGCCTCCGGTCGAGGTGTTCAGCAAGCGCGGCGGGCGCTTCGGCGCGCACAACCTGCACGAGAACTATCCGGGGCCGTGCTCCTGGCGTTCGGAGAACATCGTTCTCGGCTCGTTCTTCAGCGGCGGCGTGCGTGCGTATGACGTCTCCAACCCGCTGCAGCCGCGCGAGGTCGCCTATTTCGTGCCCGGCACGCCCAAGCTCGCGCCGAAGGGATCGTCGCAGGTGAACGATGTCTTCGTGGACGATCGGAGAATCGTATTCGCGGTCGACCGCTTCGGCGGAGGCGTGTATTGCCTGGAGATGAACATCTAGGTCGATTAGCCACAGAGGACACAGAGTTCACAGAGAAAATCGTTAGCCGCCGAGACCGCCAAGAAATGAAAAACGACAGTCGTCAGTGCTTTGAAGCTGTTCCTTTGCGTCCTTCGCATGCCTTGTGGCCATGCTTTTGTGCTTTCCCGGTGTTCTCTGTGATCTCTGTGGCAAGATATGCCTTGCGTCCTGCCGAAGGCAGCTAACAAGGTAACAAGCCAGTGCTTTCTGTGGCTTCAGATACTCGTCGCGATGCGCTCGCGGGGTTGATTCCGGTTTCGATTGTCACCGGTTTCCTCGGCAGCGGGAAAACCACGCTCATCAACCGGCTGCTGAAGCGCCCCGAGATGAACCGGGTCGCGGTGATCGTCAACGAGTTAGGCGAGATCGGTGTGGACAACGATCTCGTGCAGGTGTCATCCGAGCAGATGATGCTGCTCAACAACGGCTGCCTGTGCTGCGTCCTGCGCGGAGATCTCCAGGAGACGCTGCGCGATCTGTTCATCAAGCGGCGCAACGGCGAAGTGATCGATTTCGACCGCGTCGTCATCGAGACCACCGGGCTGGCGGACCCTGCCCCGGTGATGCAGACGCTGCTGACGGACACCTTGCTGCTCGAGCAGTATCGGCTCGATTGCGTAGTGGCGTTGGTGGATTCGGTAAACGCACCCGGCCAGCTCCAGCAGTTCTCCGAACCGATCAAGCAGGTCGCGCTGGCCGACCGGCTGGTGGTGACCAAGACCGATCTCACTACCGAACTGGAGCTTTCCGATCTAACCGCCAGATTGGGAGAACTCAACCCCCGTGCGCCGATGCGCATCGCTCTGCAAGGCGATATCGAGCTTTCGTTTCTCGTCGACGTGGGGTTGCGCCGGATCCACGCGCGGCTGGAAGAAGTCGAGCGTTGGCTCGGTGGCGAGCACGGCGACGAACACGATCATCGGCACGACGAGACCGTCCAGTCGTTTGCGCTGCGGTTCGAGCAGCCGATGTCATGGGAAGGTTTCACGCAATGCCTCGAGGTGCTGACTGCGTTGCGCGGTCCCGATCTGCTGCGCGTCAAGGGCCTGGTGAACGTCGAGGGCAAGGCAGGTCCGGTCGTGATCCAGGGGGTGCAGCACCTGTTTCATCCGCCGCTTGAACTTGCCGGATGGCCGGGCGAGGACCGCAGCACGCGGCTGGTATTCATCACGCGCGGCATTCCGCGGCAGACCATCGCCAACCTGTTTGCCGCCATCGGCGCGATAACGGCGCACAAAGCGGGTTGAAATCTTCGGCGGCAGGGTCACGCTGCACACCGGTTCGCGTTACGAGCGTTACGTTCTGCTGCCAGTTGTTTCGCCAAAGCGCTGAGGCGCCTGTCCGCAGCGGATCGCGTTAAGAGCCCCTAACATAATGAAACACACGCTGCGTTTCATTATCTCAGGGGCTCTAATGCTCGGGCGTGACAATCTCGATGGAATCGCGGCTCACGTTGATGAACGGGGCGGTCAGTACCAGACGGCCTCCCAATTCCCAGACCTCCGCGTCGGTTACGGCGATAAAGTCCTTGGCATCGACCATGTAGTCCGTCACCCGCGCGCCAGGCACGAGATTGATGTAGCCCTTGACGCGATAACTGGCGGTGAGGATCGTTACCTTGGTCTTGTTTTCATCTGTAGCCATAAATACCCTCCCTGGTTAGACTGTCCCTTTTGGCTGGTGTTTTCAACATTATCAACCTTGCGCTGCCGGTTGTGCAATGGAGTCATTAGCTTGTGGCCCGCCGTCAAATCTTGCCTTTCCCGCAGCCGAGGTTGCACTTTTTGCGGCCACGATGATCTTGCATGGAACAGGGAGGGGGCATAGGTGAACATTTCTGTCCTGGATTTTACGCAACAATCCGTCGTCGTGACCGGGGGGGCAACCGGCATTGGCGAGTCATGCGCCCGCCTGTTTGCCCGCCGCGGCGCAACCGTTACAGTGATGGATATCGACGCAAAGGGGGCCGAGCGCGTCACAACGGCCATACGCGAAGAAGGGGGCGACGCCTGTTGTTCCGTGGTTGACCTCACCGATTGGAGCGCCACTCGGGCGGCGTTGGAGGAGTGCCATGGGCGAACGCAGCGCTTGGACGTCGTGGTCCACAGCGCGGGGGGATTCCCGCGTTACGTGAGCTTGATGGAATGCCCGGTCGAGACGTGGGACGGCGTGGTGGATTCAAACCTCAAGTCCATGTTTCACCTGTTGAAAGCAGCGGTGCCCCTTATGATCCCGGCCGGCTACGGGAGGTTTGTGACTCTTTCAAGCATGGCGGTCCGGGGCTCCACCATCGTGAGCGCGCCGCATTACGCGGCTGCAAAAGCCGGTGTTCTGGGGCTGACGCGACAGGCGGCGCGCGTGCTCGGTCCCCACGGTATTACGGTAAACGCGGTAGCTCCCGGCTCCGTCAAGACCCCGCGCACGAACGCGATGCGGACGCCCGAGGCGACACGCCGCATCGAGCAGAATACGCCGCTCGGACGCCTGTGCGAGCCCGAAGAGGTCGCCTGGCCGATACTATTCCTGTGCAGCCGGGAGGCAAGCTATATAACGGGGGTCACCCTCGATGTCAATGGCGGCGGTGCCATGTCATAGACCAGATCAAAGGGGCGCGCTCCCCAGGAGCGGAATCCGGTGTTTATTTTCGATGTGACCACCGGACGGAACCGGCGCTCATTGACGACACAAAAGGCCGCGATGCTGCTATTTTTTGCGGGGCTGTTTGGCTTCGAATTCGAATCCCCGAAGGGGAAAAAATGGAAAAAAAGGTAATCACGGTCAATGGACCGATATCCCCGGGTCAGCTTGGCATCACTATGCCTCATGTGCACGTGCTGATGGAACTCCGGATGAACTTGACCGAAGGGGGGCAGCTATTAAAGACCGAAACGGTGAGCGACAAGGTATTGGCCAACAAGCCGGTCACGATGGAAATTCTCGGTACCATTCGAAGGCACATTGCTCTGGTTACGGATAATGCCATCTTGGGCGACATAGACGAGATGGCGAATGAACTCATGGCTTTCAAGAGCCTCGGGGGCGGCAGCGTAGTGGACTGTACGTTGATCGGCATGGGGCGTGACCCGGTTGGGCTCAAGAAGATCTCAGGTGCAACCGGCGTCAACATAATCGCAAGCGCCGGCTGGTATCTGAGTTCCACTCATCCGCCGTATATCAAGGAAAAAAGCGTCAATGAGCTTCGCGACATCATGGTGCGGGAAATCACCGTTGGTATCCAGGATACGGGGATAAGAGCCGGTGCTCTCAAAGATGCATGCAGCGCCCGCACTCCCGATATGCCTTTCAGCGGGGAAGAAGAGAAAGTCTTGCGGGCAACGGCAAGGGCGCAAGTCGAGACCGGGGCGGGCATGTGCATACACCCTTGTCATCACTGGGGAAGGGCCCGTAATCATCAAGCGTATATCAACGTTCTCAAGCAGGAAGGGGCAAACCTGGAAAAGGTCCACTTGAGCCATATGGAGATGTGGGCCAGGGATTTGGACTACCAGAAGTCTCTGCTCGATCAAGGCGTCAACGTGGCGTATGACCAGTTCGGCAATGAGTACTATTATCAGCCCGCCACGGGTTATACATCCGACATCCTGAGGGTCGAGGGCGTGGTAAGTCTTGTCAAGGCAGGGTACGTAAAGCAAATTGTCCTGGCCAACGAAGTATCGTATAAAGCGAGCCTCAGAAAATACGGCGGGCTCGGCTACGGGCATGTTTTGGAAAATATCATACCCGACCTCAAATACTATGGAGTTACGGACGAGCAGCTCAATACGATGCTCGTTGAAAATCCCAAGCGGCTGCTTTCTTTTTAGCGTTGGAGGAGCCATATGACACTCATTTTTCGTTGGGCCGCGGTAACGTTCGTAGCACTTTCGCTGCCGCTTGCACCTGCCGCGCGTGCCCAGGATTACCCTACTAAACCGATTCGTATCATCGTCGGGCCCGGGCCCGATATTCTTTCGAGGCTTTTCGGCCAGAAGTTCACTGAAGCGTGGGGTCAGCAGGCCGTCATCGACGCGCGCCCCGGCGCGGGCGGAACAATCTCCACCGAGATAGCGGCCAAGGCTGCGCCAGATGGTTATACGCTCCTGATGGCCACTTCGTCGTACACTATCAACGCCGTTTTGCAGCCCGGTCCTGTCGACTTGGTAAAAGATTTTGCCGCAATCGTTTTTTGCGCTACGTCTCCGTATTTCCTGATCGTGCATCCGTCGGTGCCGGCGCGCTCGGTCCAGGAACTCATCGCGCTCGCCAAGTCGAAGCCCGGACAGATCAACTACGCGTCGTCGGGCAACGGCACGGGGCCCCATCTCGCCGGTGAGAACTTTAAATTGATGGCGCGCGTCAACATCGTCCACGTGCCGTACAAGGGCGCGGCCCCGGCAATGAACGATGTCTTGGCTGGGCAAGTTCAGATGAATTTTCAGATAGCTCCCGGCGCGCTGAGCCATATAAAGGCAGGAAAAGTTCGGCCACTTGCCGTCACGAGCCGGCAACGCTCTCGTCTTGCGCCGGATATACCCACAGTGGCCGAAGCGGGAGTAGCTGGATTTGAACAAATCGGTTGGAACGGCCTGGTTGCGCCTGCCGGCACTCCAAAGAGTATCGTCGCGAAACTCAATGGCGCGGTGCTGCGGGCACTGAAAGAACCGGCAGTTCTGAAGCGGGTCGCGGAGGTCGGATGGGAACCCGCACTCGAGAATTCGCCTGAATGGTTCGCGGACTACATCAAGCGCGACATTGCGAAATGGGCGCGGGTCGTCAAGGAAACCGGGATGAAGGTCGATTAGATATTGAAAACCGTTACAGAGGGAGCACCCATGAACAAACTCATCATCACTAACTGTGCGGCCGATACGTCCATGCACCCCGAGGTCCCGGCGCGATTTGCCAAGTCCGAGGCCCTGGCGGCGTCGGTGGAGCCGGCGTGGCGTGCAGGTGCCGCCATCGTGCATATTCATGCGCCGCCCACCGACTACCGCGCATGGGAATCGCACACCAAAGCGATCCGGGATCGCTGCGATATATTGATCCAATATGGCATTTCAACGCAGACGGTTGAACAGCGCAGCGCAGTCGTCAAGAATCGCCCGGAGATGATGTCGGTCGCCCTGGGGGCGCACAACCTTGCCTTCACTGGACGCGACCTCATGATGCTGCATCCGCGCGCCGAGCTTGCCGAACTCATGCGCATCTGCCGCGACAACGGCGTGAAGCCCGAGTTCGAGGTCTTCAGCCTCGGCGAGATCTGGATGCTCCGGGACCTCATCGACAAGGATCTGGTCTCCCCCCCGTACCTGCTGACGCTTTTCTTCGGCCGCCCCGGCGGGAGCTGGTCGCCGCCGACGATGAATGAATTCCTCAACCGGACCGCCGGCCTGCCGAACGACAGCTTCTACGCCACCAGTGTGACGGGGCCCTCACATCTGCTGCTCGAGTCGATGGCGGTGATGTCAGGCGGACACGTCCGCGTCGGCACGGAAGACGAGCCCTATTTGCGCCCCGGCGTGCTGGGCGACAACGCCGATCACGTCGCGCGCATTGCCCGGATCGCAAAAGAGTTTGGCCGCGAAGTCGCGACCGTTAACGAAACGCGGGCCATGCTGAATATCCCGCGCCGCTAGGGGTTTGTCGGACTTTGGCTCGACAAACTCCTCAGGCAAAACCGCCTTCTGGAAAAAAAGCAAAAAAATAGCCAACGGACCGATATCCATCATAGCTTTATCCCCATTTGCGAAGCAAAAGTTGTCGTTTTGGAATGCGTCATCCGAAATTCTTAGGCGGTTTTGCTTTTGGCAGCCTGTCCCATGCTTAAGTCAGACAGGCTGCCAGGCGCGTATAACATCGCCGATCTGAGCGAGATGGCCCGGCGCCGGTTGCCGAAGGGGCTCTTCGAGTTCATGGATCGGGGAAATGATGATGAGATCGCGGTGCGCGAGAACCGGATCGCGCTTGACCGCATCAAGCTGAAACTGCGTGTTCTGATCGACGTTTCCAAGCGCAGCCAGGAAATATCGCTGTTTACATGAATTTCCCGGCGCACATGCAGACGCGGATTACGGCGCTGCCAATGGGGCGGTCAACGCCGTTTAATGACACAATCACGTGGGAGGATGTGCGCGAGCTGCGCAGGCTCTGGCCGCGCAAGCTGATCATCAAAGGCATACAGCATCCGCATGACGCAGTCCTGGCGGCGGACTGCGGAGCTGACGCGGTCGTCCTGTCCAATCATGGCGGGCGAGTGCTCGATAGCACTTCCGCACCTATCCTCGTTCTGCCGCAGGTGGTCGATGCCGTCGG
>MERG01000197.1 GCA_001771985.1 Betaproteobacteria bacterium RIFCSPLOWO2_12_FULL_62_13
CCTGCCCGAAATCGGCAGCCGGAACTCGGAGATGGCCCAGCCTTCTCCCGCCTTCATGTTCTCGCGACGGACGTCGTCAACGTGCACCAGGGGGTAGTTGAGGGACATGGGAATCCTCGGGTCGGTGATTGTTTCAAAGTTTCGAGTTTCGAGTTTGGAGTTTCGAGCTTCGGGTTTCGGATTTTGGGTTTCGAGTTCAATGTTGCATGACAAACCTTGAACCCGCAACTTTACATCGAGTCACGGGTCACGAATCACGGGTCACGCCTTTCGCTTTATTCGATCTTGGCGCCGGTCAGCTTGACAAGCTTGCCGTACTTCTCGTAGTCGGTCTTGATGCGCGCGTTGAATTCCTCCGCCGTGCTCGGCGACGGGTCCAGCGCCTGGTTTTCCAGCTTCTGCACGATGTCGGGCTGGGCCAGCGCCTTGTTGATCTCGGCGTTGAGGCGGTCGATGATGGGCTTCGGCGTTCCCGCCGGCGCATACACGCCGATCCACGGCGCCATCTCGTAGCCCCGCACGCCCGAATCCGAAATCGTCGGCACGCCCGGCAGCGCCTTCGACGGTTTCGCCGAACCGACACCCAGCGGTCGCAGCTTCCCGTTTCGGATGTGAGCGACGACGGTCGAGATGGTTGCGAACGAAGCCTGCGACTCGCCGGAAACCAGCGCCGCCACCTGCGGCACGCCGCCTTTATACGGCACGTGCGTAATATTGATGCCGGTCATCGAAATCAGCAACGCCATTTGCAGGTGCGGCGCGCTGCCGTTACCCGACGAAGAGTACAGGATCTGACCGGGACGCGCCTTCGCAAGCGCGATGAACTCCTTCACCGACTTGGCTGGCAGAGACGGATGCACCGTCAGCACGCCCGGCTGCGCCGTAAGGAGGGCCACGCCCGCAAAGTCCTTGAGCGTGTCATAGGGGAGCTTCTTGTAAAGGTGCGCATTGCCGAGATGCGTCGTCGAATGAATCATGATGGTATAGCCGTCCGGTGCCGCCTTGGCGACGACGTCGGAGCCGATAGAGCCGGAGGCGCCCGGGCGGTTGTCGACCACGAACTGCTGCCCCATCCAATTCGAGAGCTTCTGCAACACGAGCCGCCCGACCACGTCGTTCGATCCGCCCGGCGGCCAGGGAATCACGACGCGCACCGGTTTCGCCGGGTATGTCTGGGCAACCGCAGCGAACGACGCGAACAATGACGTAATGACAGCAGCCGCCGTGATATGCAAGATCCGTTTCATCTACTCCTCCTTTTTTTGCTCGACATAGAAATCGTCCCGAAAACCAGAGATTATCCTAGAAAAAGCGAACCGCAAAGACACGAAGGCGCAAAGGATCGCAAAGACAATGGCTTGCAAAGAAGCAGCGATTCTCCTCTTGGGTGAAAGGACAGATTACAGAATCGCTTTGCGTTACTTGGCGTCTCTGCGCCTCCGCGGTTATGGACTGCCGTTTTTGGCGAGCGTAGGCCCTCACGCCTTGTGCAGTTTCCTCAATCGACCTTCGCGCCGACTTCCCTGATGAGCTTGCCGTACTTGTCGTAGTCCGACTTGAGGCGCTGCGCGAACTGCTCCGGCGTCATGTGCATGGGATCGAGCGTCTGGGCGCCGAGCTTTGATGCGATGTCGGGATCCTTCACCGCCTTTCCGAGCTCAGCGTTTAGCCTGTCCACGATCGCCCGGGGCGTCCCCTTCGGCACGAAACTGCCGACCCACGCGGTGAACTCGTAGCCCGGAACGGTTTCAGCGATCGCTGGAACATCCGGGAACTGCGTCGTCCGCTTGTCCGAAGTCACGCCGAGCGGCCGCACCCGCTTCGACTTCAGGTGCGGGAACAGCGAACCGATCGTCGCGATCGTGACCTGGGTCTCCCCGGAAATGAGCGCCGTCGTGGACGGCCCACCGCCCTTGAATGGCACGTGGATCATGTTGATCCCCGTCATGGATTTCAGGAGCTCCCACGTCAAATGGACGTAACTGCCGTGGCCGGCCGACCCGTAGATGAGCTCGCCGGGGCGCTTCTTGGCCAGCGCAATCAGCTCCTTGACCGTCTTCACCGGCAAGGACGGGTGCACGACCAGCATGCCCACCTGTCTCGCGAGCGGCGTTATGCCGATGAAATCACCCAGCGTGTCGTACGGCAGTTTCTTGTACATGTGCGCGTTGGCCACGTGGGTGGTGGACTGCACCATCAGGGTATAGCCGTCGGGCGGGCTTTGCGCAACCAAGGCGGCGCCGATCGTGCCGGCCGCCCCACCGCGATTGTCGATCACGAACTGCTGCCCCATCAAGTCATTCATCTTGTGGAACACGATTCGCGCAACGACATCGTTGGAGCCGCCCGGCGGGAACACGACGATCACCCGGACCGGCTTCGTCGGGTAGTCCTGGGCGCTAGTCAGGGGGGAAAATAGAGCAGCGACAACAAACGGCAATGCAATGCGGCAGCACAGTTTCATAGGTCACCTCCTCCTCGTTTTGACGGTCGATCTGCTTTTCTGGACATTATCGGCCAAAAGAACACCGTGATTCAACCGGCTGCTATAAGCGGTTGGACCGAAACGCTATAATATCAATTGACTTAAGACCCTCGCGCCGATCCGGAGTTCTTCCGGTGTAATTATCCAAGAGGAAAACCCGCATGCCACTTCCGCTCGAAAACGTTGCAGTACTCGATCTTACCAATGTCATGGCCGGGCCGTATTGCAGCATGGTGCTCGGCGACATGGGCGCTGAAGTCATCAAGATCGAAAACTTTCCGGAAGGCGACGCCTCGCGCCGGTTCGATCCGAAAGTCAACGGCGAGTCCTATTGCTTCGCGGTGCTGAACCGCAACAAGAAGAGCGTTGCGCTCAATATGAAGGATCCGCGCGGCAAGGAAATCTTCATGAAGCTTGCCGCGAAAGCCGATATCATCGCCGAGAATTTCCGTCCCGGGGTGGTCAAGAAGCTCGGCGTCGACTACGACACCATCAGCAAGTTCAATCCCGCCGTGATTTACGCCTCGATGTCGGGTTTCGGACAAACCGGTCCGTATGGCAGGAAAGGCGGCTTCGACATCGTCGCGCAGGGCATGTCCGGCATCATGATGATGACGGGTTATCCGGGCGGGCGCCCGGCCAAGGTCGGCATCGCGATGAACGACATCGCGAGCGGCGTCACCGCCCTCTACGGCATCCTCGGCGCCTATATCGGCAGGCTCAAGACCGGCAAAGGCCAGTATCTGGAAACTTCGCTGCTCGAAGCGGGGCTGGCGTGGACACAATGGGAATTCGGCGCTTATTTCGGGGGAGGCGAGTTGCCGACAGCCACCGGCACGCGCCACCGGCGCTCTACGCCGTACCAGGCCTACAAGACCAAGGACGGCTACGTCACGGTCGGCGCCAACAATAACAAGCTGTGGCACAACTTCTGCACCATGGTTTGCGGCAAACCCAAGTGGCTGACCGACCCCCGCTTCCATGACCTGCCCTCGCGTCTGAAGAACATCGACGAGCTCGAGAAGGAGATCGAGGCCGTATTTACGACCCAGCCCACGGCGTACTGGGTGGAAAAGCTCGATGCAGCGGAAGTACCGGGCGGCCCGGTCTATACCTACGATCAGATCCTCAACGATCCGCACATCCAGGCGCGCAAGATGGTGGTGGAGATCGAGCACCCGAAGATCGGCCGCATGAAGTCGCTCGGCATTCCGGTCAAGTCGACGGGAGAACTGCTGGCGATCCGCAAACCCGCGCCGTGGCTCGGGCAGCACTCGGACGAGGTGCTAAGCAGCCTCGGATACAGCGATGCCCAGATCGCCGCGCTGCACGAGGATTTCGTGATCTATGACAGGTATCGCGACAAAGCGCTGCCTGAGCCGGAGTCTCAAGCCCAGGTGATCTAGTGCCGTTCCAACTTTTTCTCCAAATTCCGGCGGCTCGGCTGGCGCGGACAGTCGGCTCCTGAAGAAACAGTTGGATTGGCAATAAATGGTTGGAACGGCACTGGAACCGCCTACGCCAGTGTGACGTTTTAAGGTAGTCCCACGGAGGGCAGAACGCAACCGTAACTACAGAGCCCTTGTCTAATGATGGGAGCGGGTGCCGCACCATAACTGCGGCACCTACCCAAAAATGCGCCTGCAAAGCGCTCCTGACGGCGAACCTGCTCCGCATGCGGACCCTTGACGGCTTGGGCTTGGAAGTGCGGGGCCGAAGATGTTGTCGGCTCTTCCTTGTCGCAGCAGCCAGCGCTGCGTTGTGGGGGTGTGATCCCGTTTCGCTGACTGCCTTAGGGGTGGGCGCGTCCGCCGGCGTGCAATACACGCTCAGCGGAATTGCATACCGCACGTTTTCCGAACCGCTGCCCCAAGTGATGCTCGCGGTATTCATCGCGCTTGATCGCATGGCCATCAAGGTGGATTCCAAGGAAAAAATCTACAATGGACAGCGGATCTGGGCACGCACCTCCGATCGAGAGATCCAGATCGAGCTCGAGGTGATCAGCCCCAAAGCGACACGCATGCGCTCGATTGCGCGCAGCGGCGTGTTACTGGACCAGGCGACCTCGGCCGAAATCATCGTCCAGACCGAAAAAGCGCTCGGACGCGGTTGAAACAGACGCAGTCGTGGGGCGGGATCTGCCCGCCGCGCCCCCAGCGGCACGCTGCGGGCGCTCCGGCCTTCCATGAGTGACGGTGCAACCATCCGACGGCGGGTCTAAAATCTCATCCGCATCTGGACAAATCTGTGAAAAGTGTCACAGTCCGAAGTCGGTGCGGCTGTTATGATTCGAACGATAAGGGGCCGGTCCAATGGCGCAGGGCGAATACTACGGGAAGATAAGGCGCAGGCGACAAGCGGCTGTTTGCTGCTGGCTGCCGTTCCTCGCGTTCACAGCGATTACGCTGTCGGGTTGTGACCCCGTTTCTCTCACCGTCTTTGGTGTCGGCACAGCCGCCGGCGTGCAGCACACCCTTGGCGGAATCGCCTATCGCACTTTTTCCGCCCCGCTGCCCAGAGTCCGATCCGCGGTCAAGACCGCTCTTGGCCACATGGATATCAAGATCGGCTCCACGGAAAAAATGGAAAATGGGGAACGAATCAAGGCACGCGCTACCGATCGGGACATCGAAATCGAGTTGGAGTCTATCAGCCCCAGGACGACCCGCATGCGTTCGACGGCGCGAAGCGGCGTGTGGATGGACTCCGCGACCGCAACCGAAATCATCATCCAGACCGAGAAAGCGCTCGGTGGCAGTTAAGGATACTCTGAAAAACCGCGAGTTGTGTCGCGAGCGAGCGCAGCTTGGGCGAGCGAGGGTGATGCAAATCAACGCGTTGAAGCCATCTCTTTATGCGACGTCGTATGCCAAAATACGTTAATCAGAGCTCCCTCAAAGGAGGTATGACATGAGACGGCATCTTGTTTCCATTGCATCAACGTTCCTGCTGATGAACGCACTCCCGACTGGCATCACCACCACCTTGGCCGCCGACACCGGCGAAAGCACGCTGACAACGCAAACGAGACAGATGGACTCGCTGACGACAACGCGCGGAGAAACCACAGTCTCCGGCAAGATCAGCGCCGACTTCAGCGCGTTCGCGGGCTCGACGGCCAATTCGGACGCACTGGTCACCGGCCTGCGCAATGGCACGGTTGTCACCCTTACCTCGACGGATCCGAAAGGCGTAACCACGTCGACGACGTTTACCCCGCCCACCGGCAAGATGGGATTCGGCAACGTTTACACCTCGCTCGCGCTGGCGAAACAGCAACTTGCGGGCCTGGGCATCACGCAGCCCACCGCTCAGCAACTGCAGGCGGCTCTGGTTGGCGGGACGGTTACTACGGCGAGCGGCCAGAGCACGACATTAACGGGTGT
>MERG01000198.1 GCA_001771985.1 Betaproteobacteria bacterium RIFCSPLOWO2_12_FULL_62_13
GGCTGGAGCGGGCATCGCCGGGGCGAATTATTTCAAAACCTCGCTCCACGCCTTCAAGCTGGCAATATCCGGATTCATCCTTCCCTATCTCATCGTCTACAACCCGTTCATAACATTTCACGTAGTGAGCTGGGAATTTGCCCTCGGTACCACTATCGCGGTCCCAATAGGCCTGACGGCGCTGACAGCGCTGCTTTACGACTGCGCGCTGGTCCGATTCAACTGGTCCGACCGGCTGCTGTCCTTGGGCGTTACGCTAATGATGTTCGGATACTCCGTGTTCCGCCATATTGAGGAATTGCCTCTGGAGTACCCGATGCTGGCGGCCGGCCTGGTGCTTTCGGCGATCCTGCTTCGCAGCCAGATGTTGAAAAAGCGGGCGTCGCAGCCTATGCTCGCTGATGTGTTACCCGGATGAGTTTGAGATTTTCCACGAAAGAGAGGAGATAGCGATGAAACGGAAGATGCTTGGTATTGGTATTGCGGCGGCGGCTTGGGCGTTCGCTGGCTACGGACTGCCTGCAACAGCGGCGGATCATGCGCCGGTCACGGTCAACCTGATTGCGGCGCCCTTCGGCACCGGCTCCTATGTGCTTTCCAGTGGCCTGGAACAGATCTCGAAAAAGCACCCATGGCTGCGGATCATCAGCTCCGAGAGCCCGGGATTCGTCTATAACTACAAGAAGCTGGCGAACGAACCGGAGCTGCAGAAGACGACCATCATGGGTTCGGGGTCGGCAGTCGCGGCGCTTGCCCAGCGCGGCGAGAAACCGTTCGACAAGAAGTATCCCCCCATCAAGTTGCTGGCGAACTACAACCTGGTCGCCGTCTGGCTGGCGACTCTGGATCAGAACATCAAGACGGTGAACGACCTTCAAGGGAAGAAGGTCGCGCTTGGCCAGGCCCCGCAGATCAACTGGGCCGTCGAACCGAGGGCGGTGATCACTGTCGGCTACGGCATTCCCGCCGAGCGGATCAATTTCCAGTACGTCGGTGTCCAGGGCGCAGTGGCGGCGCTGCTGGACGGAACCGTGGATGCAGCCGTGGTCGGCGGCTACCTCGACCCGGAAAAGGGCAAGATCGCGCTCAGCCCTCAGACCATGGAGTTCGTGGCCTCCGGAAGGAAAATCCGCCATCTAGGCTGGGCTGCGGACGCGGTGAAGAAGACGGCGGCAACGGGAATGCCGATCGCGCCGTTCACGCTGCCAGCCAAATCGTTCGACGGCCTGAATGAAGCGCTGCCGATCCTCGTCGACAACGCTGCCTGGGTGGCCTCGCCGAATTTTCCGGAAGACCTCGCCTACGAGATCACCAAATTGATCATCGACAACGTCGACAAGTTTGCCGATTTCACGGCTATCGGCAAGCTCATGTCCCGCGGCGCCCTGCGTTTCGGCTGGGCGCCGCAGGACATTCATCCCGGCGCCCTTCGGGCGTACAAGGAAGCGGGCATCCTGAAGTGACGCCGCCATGAATCTCGGTTTCACCCCGGAACAGGAGATGCTGCGCGACTCGGTGATCCGATTCGCCAGTCGCGAATGCTCCGAGGAGCTCTTCCGCAAGATGGACGAGGAGGCGTACTACCCGCACGAGCTCTATTCGAAACTGGCCGAGCTGGGTTTTCTCGGCATTCCGTTGCCGATGGAATACGGCGGGTCCGGGCTGGGCTGCGTCAGCTCGGTCATCTTCCAGGAAGAGTTGAGCAAGCGGCTGCTGCCGCTGCAGATGACCTTCCAGGTGTCCATCCTCTCTGCGGGCATGGCGATCCTGCAGCTGGGGACGCCGGCGCAGAAGGACAGGTTTCTGCGGCCGCTCGCCGAGGGAAAGATCAACTTCGCCATCGCCTTCACCGAGCCGGGCGCCGGTTCCGACGCAGCCTCGATCTCCCTCGCAGCGGACCCCGCGAACGATGGTTATCGCCTCAACGGCCAGAAAATCTTCATCTCCGCCGCCGATATCAGCGACTACATGATCGTTTCCACCCGGACCGACCGCAAGGTGCCCAAGCGCGCGGGCATCACCGCCTTCATCGTCGATTCGAAATCGCCGGGGCTTACCATCCGGAAAATCAGCAAACTCGGGGTGAAGGCGAACGCCTATTGCGGGGTCTTCTTCGATGACGTCTGCGTACCGGCCGAGAACATCCTCAACGGTCTCAACCAGGGTTGGGCGGTGGTGACTCACAGCCTCGAGCTCGATCGCATCGGCGCGGCGGCGCGCTGGGTGGGACTCGCGCAGGAAGCGCTCGATTACGCCATCGACTACGCTCGCAACCGCAGCCAGTTCGGACGCAAGATCGGCTCGTTCGAATGGACACGGGATCTGTTCGCCGAGATGCAAACGAAGGTCGACGCAGCGAGGCTGCTCACCTACCGCGCGGCCTGCCTTATGGACGAACGCAAGCCCTGCCGCAAGGAAGCCTCCATGGCAAAACTTTTCGCGTCAGAACTCGTGGTGGACCTCAGCCGCAAGATGATGCAGGTCCTTGGCGGTTACTCGTACGCGATGGAGTACCACAGCCAGCGCTATCTGAGAGACTGCCTGTTTGCCACCATCGGGGCCGGCACATCGCAGATCCAGAAGCTCATCATCGCCAACGAAATGAGACTTTGAGGAAACGCACGAAAAATGACTGAAGACAGCCTGCTTACGCAAACAGACGCGCGCGGCGTCGCCACGGTGACGCTCAACCGCCCGGCGGTGCATAACGCTTTCAACGACGATCTGATTGCCCGTCTGGACAGGGCATTCACCGAGTTCGGAGCCGATCCGAGTGTGCGCGTTATCGTGCTCGCCGGAAACGGCAAGAGTTTTTGCGCCGGCGCGGATCTGAACTGGATGAAAGCGATGGTGGGCTACTCGGAAGCGGAAAACTTCGCCGACTCGAGCCGCCTCGCCGATATGCTCTACAAGATTTACTCCTGTCCCAAGCCCACGGTGGCGCGTGTTCACGGGGCGGCGCTCGCCGGCGGTGTCGGGCTGCTTTCAGCCTGCGACATGGCGGTGGCCGCAGAGCATGCGAAATTCGCCATCACCGAGGTGAAGCTCGGACTGATTCCGGCCAATATTGCCCTTTACCTCGTGCCCAGCATCGGCGTCCGGGCGGTTCGGCGCTATGGCATGACGGGGGATCGGTTCGATGCCGCCGAAGCGCAGCGAATCGGCTTGATCGACGAGGTCGCACCCGCCGGGCAGCTCGATGCTGCCGTGGCGGGCATTGTCGATGCTCTTCTCGCCGCAGCGCCCCACGCAGTTGCCGAATGCAAGAAACTGATCAATCATGTCGCCGGCCCCGTGACCGAACAGATGCGCCAGGATACGGCGAAATGGCTCGCACGCGTGCGCGTGGGCGAAGAAGCCCAGAGCCGCATGCATGCATTCCTGAACAAGCGCTAGGGCTACAGCGCTATCCGCAGCCGGCCCTATCGGCTGAGGTGGCCGCGTGCCCGGTTGCGCACCGGATGACGGTCGGTATCCTTGATGCCCAACGCGTCCTCGGCGAGCAGGATGCGCTGAACGTTCGGCGTGCCTTCGCCGACGGTCAGCATGTTGACGTAAGCCGCGATCTTCTTCACCGGGTATTCGTCGGCGAGGGCGTAGCCGGCATAAATGTCGGCCATTGCCTGGGCGGCGTGTCTGGCCGCGTTTCCGGCGAAGTATTTTGCCTGTGCGGCGGCACGTGACGAAGGGCGGCCGGTTTCCATGGTCCACGCTGCCCGCCACGTGAGCGCCCGTGCTGCCGGGATGTTGACCGCCATATCGGCGATGAGCTGCTGAATCATCTGGTACTCGCCGAGCGGCTTCCCGCGGATGAGACGCTCCTTGGAGTACGTGACGGAATGCTCCAGGCATGCCTGGGCAAGCCCGGTCAGCCGCGCGGCGACCGTGAGTCGGCCGTATTCGAGGGCGTTCATCGCAATCTTGAATCCTTCGCCTTCGGCGCCGAGGCGGTTTTCCACCGGGACTTCGAAGTCCTCCAGGAACACCGCGCAGGATCGCAGGCAGTTCGACAGTCCCGACATCGCAATCGGATGAGCGCGGTAGCCGCGACCGCGCTTGGGCTCGACGACGAAGGCGGTGATTCCGGCGTGACCGGCCGCCGGGTCGGTCTTGGCGAACAGCAGCCCGGTATCGCAGGCGTTGGCGAAAGTGATCCACTGTTTGGAGCCGTTCAGGCGGTAGATGTCGCCGTGTCTGCGCGCTGTGGTCTTCATTGCGCCCGCAGCGTCCGAGCCTCCGCCCGGCTCGGTGAGCGCAAACATCCCGATCGCCCGCCCGGCGATCAGATCGGGCACGAAGCGCTCGATCTGCGCATCGCTGCCCCAGTTGAAGATCGTGAAGGGGCAGGTCATGGCCTGCTGGTTCATCGCGTAGCCGAACTCGGGTGTCAGGCGCGAGAACTCCTCCGAAATCGCCGTTATGGCAAAGAACCCGGCATCCGTACCTCCGAGCGACTCGGGGAAGGTGGCGCCGAACAGTCCGGCGTCACCCATCTTGCGGATGACGGGATACGGGAATTCACCGCTCGTCTCGTACGCGCCGATCACCGGCTTGATCTCCGCTTCGACGATGCGCCTGACGGTGTCGGTGATGGCGGCATACTCTTCTGGCAGCTCGAAGTCCAACTTCAGTTCACTTCCTCAGATTGATGTCCAGCTTCACGAAGTCGCCGCGGTAGATCAGGTCTCCGTAGTAAATGACCGTCCCGGCCTCGTCGTGGATGACGCGCCGCACCTGGGCCACCGGGGCGTTGACAGGCACGCAGAGCAACTCGGCGGCCTCGATGTCTGCGGTGCCTATGGTGAGCTGCTGTTTCGCGGCTCCAATCCTCAGGCGCGGAATCGTCTCGAGAACGGATATGACAGGGCGTTGCGAAAACTCTTTCGGGGCTTTCACTCAGATAGATGCACCAATCCAGGTAGATATCGATCACCGCGTAGGGGATGTCGTCCTTGCTGTGAACGCGCTGCATATCGCGATAGGCGGCCGCCGGTTTGCCGTCGGAGGCGCCGAGCGGCGGCGCTTTTTCCCCGGCGCGCACCTTGCGCAGCTCAATCGCGGTATCGCCGAAGCCCGTCATCTTCACCAGCGATGACCATTCGGTCTGAAGCGAGAACCAGGGGCCGCTCAGGATATTCTTCTCGACGAAGGTCCCTTTTCCCTGCTTGCGCCAGATGAGTCCTTCACTCTCGAGTACTCCCATCGCCTGGCGCACCGTGACACGGGTGACGCCGAATTCGCGCGCGAGTTCCTCCAGGATCGGCACTTTCTGTCCAAGCGGCCATTCCCCTGACCGGATTCGCCGCCGCCGCAGCGTTGTGATGTGCAAGTAAAGCGGCCCGGGACTGTTCCTCAACTTGGTCGCCGCTGTTACCAGTGTGGCCACGCGACTCGCGCCTCAGAAGACTCGAATGGGTTATGGTACCATATTCGCTACCATAGCGTCTTTGGCAAAAGGGAGGGAACATGTCGCCAGTCTTGGTCGAGCACCCGGCGCAAGGAGTGGTATGGCTGCGTCTCAACCGGCCGGAAGCGAGGAATGCATTGAACAACGCCGTGCGCGCGGCCCTGGCCGAGCTCTTTCGCAGCTTCGGCGAGGACAGCGCGACGCGGTGCATCGTGATCACCGGCAGCGAAACGGCCTTTGCCGCCGGCGCCGACCTGAAGGAAGTCGCCGACCTCGGCGCACGCGACATGATGCAGACGGGAGTTCGCCGACTGTGGAAGATTATTGCCGATTGTCCCAAGCCCGTCATCGCGGCGGTAAACGGCTTCGCCCTCGGGGGAGGCTGCGAGCTGGCAATGCATGCCGACATCATCGTTGCGGGTG
>MERG01000199.1:0-11164 GCA_001771985.1 Betaproteobacteria bacterium RIFCSPLOWO2_12_FULL_62_13
GTTGCGCGCGGCGCCCGATGGATACACGTGGATGATGTTGACCTCGCAGCTATTTGTCGCAACCTCGGTATACCCCAATCTCAAGTTCAATCTTGACGAGGATTTCGTTTCGATCAGCCTGATCGGAACGGTGCCGTTCGTGCAAATGGTCAATCCTGATCTGCCGGTGAAATCCGTCCGCGAGCTGATCGAATTGGCGAAGAAGAAGCCGGGAAATCTACGCTATGGCTCGGCCGGCGCCGGTGCCTCCGAGCATCTCTCCGGCGTCATGTTCACGAACCTGACGGGCACCGAAATGCTACATGTTCCCTACAAGGGCGTTGCCCAGGCCATCGCCGACACCATAGCGAAAGAGGTGCATCTCACCTACGCGGTGCTTCCTGCCGCGCGGCCCCACATCGAGTCCGGGCGGCTGAGGGCGCTGGGCGTCACGAGCCCGAAGCGTGCTGCGGTGCTGCCCGACGTGCCGTCGATCTCGGAAGTGGTGCCTGGCTACCAGATGTTCGGATGGTACAGCCTGGTGGCCCCCAAAGGGACCCCGGAAGAAATACTGGCCAAGGTGAGCGCCGAAGTGGTCAAGGCGGTCAAGGAGCCGGCGTTCGGCGAGCGCCTCAAAGCACTGGGAATCGACATCGTCGGGGGCTCGCGCTCCGTGCTCGATGATTTCCGGCGCAACGAGAGAAAGCGGATCAGCGAACTGGTCAAAGCCTCCGGCGTGGACATTAAATAGAGGAACTCGATGTTGATGCCAGCGCCGCTATCGCTCGGATGGCACGTAGCTGCGAGGAGCCGCGTCTCGCCAGTTATGTCGATCATGGCCGCGGAGAGGTGCCGCGGCCGGTGGTGGAGTTCGCTTTGCGGTCGCCGCGGCGAAAAGCGCTCGGGGAGAGCCCGATCACGGACTTGAACTGGCGCGAGAAATAGGAAGGGCTCTGGTAGCCGAGAAGCTCGGCGATGCGCGCGACCGAGTGGCTGGAAGTCCACAGCAGCGCCTGGGCGCCTTCCATGCGGGTTCGCGCGATAAAGGCTCGCGGCGACATGCCCTGGAGCTGGCGGAAGACGCGGCAGAAATGCTCCGGCGAAACATGGAGCTCCGCCGCCAGCGACTCGACGCGCACAGGCCGTCCCGGGTGGCGGCGCACGCGCTCGCAGATCTCCTGGATGCTTTGTGCGTGGAGACCCGTGCGCCCTGCCGGCCAGCTATGAGCATCCTCGCGAACCACTTCCATCAGCGCGGCCTGTAGCCAGGCGCCCGCCTCGGCGCGGCGACCATCCTGGTGACAGCGCAGTGCGCGCATCAACAGCTCCCGGAAAAAGCCGCCTGCGCCCATGCGCCGGAGCAGCGGCGGGAGGTCCCCGTCGTGTAGGCGAAGCGGCTCGCCGCCTTCCCCGATCAGGTCGAAATGGATCGCGATCAGCGTCAGGGGTCGCGCCGGATCATGTCCCGAGTCGTAGTAACCGCCGGTCCTGAGCAACAGACAGTCGCCCGCGCCGACCAGCGTGCGACGTTTGCCGTCACTGATCCAGCCGGAACCCTCGGTCACATACCAGAGATCGAGGTCCGGCAGGTTGCGGACGCCCCAGTGCCAGTCGGGCTCGCACACAAAAACGTCGCCCCAATGAAACTCTACGCCGTTCTCAGGCACCCAGGGCTTCATGTCAGAAAGCTGCAAGAAAATGTCGATTCGTGCAATGGATTCACCCGGCGCCGCTACCCAGAATATCAGAATCCAATAACCGGCTGAGGTTCCCATTTGCCCTCCGCCCGGCCCGCACGGGTGCACGATCTGGAACTCGAAAGCCTTGTCCTCGGGGATATCCTCGAGGAGAAGGCCACGACCCATCGCCACGCCATCTTCCTGAAGTTCCGGGAAGGGGAACTCACTTTTGGAGAGGTCAACCAGGCAACCAATCGAGTTGCCCAAGGGCTTGCGGCGGCGGGTGTCCGCCGGGACGACCATGTTGCAGTCATGCTGCCGAACTGTGCGGACTTCCTGTACGTGATTTTCGCGCTCGCCAGGTTGGGCGCCGTGGCGGTGCCGATCAACATCGATTACAAGGGCGAGCTGCTGGTCCACGTCCTCACGACATCGGATGTCTCGGTGCTGGTGGTGGACGAGCCTCTTCTCGAACGAATCGCCGCGGCCGAGGGCGGCGTGCCCAGGCTCGCCCGCATCGTGGTCCGCGGAAAGGGCGTCCCCAAGGGACTCGCGGCGCCGGCGCTTCCCTTCGCGCGGCTGTTCGATCACGGCGACGAAGCCCCACGCGCGCCGGTGCGTTTCAGCGACCTGCAGGCGATCATGTACACCTCGGGCACGACCGGTCCCTCCAAGGGCGTGATGTGTCCCCATGCTCACGCGCTCACCTGCGCGCGGGATTCGGTGCATTTCATGGCGCACGGCCCGGAGCACAGCATCTATTGCCCGATGCCCCTGTTCCACGCCGGCGCGCTGTGGGACGGCGTCATGTCGGCACTCCTTTCGGGATCGGGCATTGGCATCGTCGAGCGCTTCAGTGCGTCGAGGTTCTGGGACGACGTGCGGCGCTTCGACGCGAGCCTCGCCATGGGCGTCTTCGCCAGCATCCCCGTGCTGCTGAACCAGCCGCCGACGACCCGCGACAGGCAACATTCACTGAAGAGTTTTTACATGGGGAAATCGGAGCTGGATTCGGCGCTGTTCGAGCGCTTCAGCGTTCACGCTGTCGAGACCTACACCAGCACGGAGATCGGCATCGGCACCGCCAGCCCCTACGGGGAGTGGCGCATCGGCTCCTGCGGCACCGCATGGGAAGAGCGTTTCGATGTCGCAATCGTGGATCCGGAGGACCGCGAGTTGGGACCGGACCAGGCGGGCGAACTGGTGGTGCGTCCCAAGCAGCCGTTCGTGATGACGACCGGCTATTACAACTATCCCGCCGAAACGGCGCGGATCATGCGCAACCTCTGGTTTCACACCGGAGACCTCGCGCGCCGCGACCGCGGCGGCTACTTCTACTTCCTGGAGCGGGTGAAAGACTCGATCCGCTGCCGGGGAGAAAACATCTCGGCCTTCGAAGTGGAGCGCGGGATCAACGCGCATCCGTCGGTGCTGGAGTCTGCCGCCTTTGGCGTCCCCTCGGAATTGCAGGAAGACGAGTTGATGGTCGCGGTCGTCTTGCGACCGGGCGCTTCGCTGCGCGCGCCGGATCTGGCGGCCTGGTGCGCGGAAAAACTTCCCGCGTTCATGGTGCCCCGCTTCGTGGAATTCGTGGACGGGCTTCCCAAGACGCCGAACGGCAAGGTCGCGAAGCACGAGCTGCGCCGCCACGGCGTGACGGCGCGCACCTGGGACCGCGGGTTGCGGCGGCGCGGGAAGAAAACTCAGGAGGCGTAATGGACTGGAAAGACACACCGGAGCAGGCCACTTTCCGCAGCGCGGTGCGCGCTTTCATCCGCGAGCGCTTTCCCGCGAACTACCGCCCGGATACGGACATGGAGCAAAGCCTCGAGCCGGAGGACGTCTACGGCTACAACTGGGCCGCCGACCGCCGGTCAGTGGATCGCGAGCGGCGCGAGGGCGCCTTGGCGTGGGCGCGCGCACTGGCGGAGCGCGGATGGGTCGCGCCGCACTTCCCCAAGGAGTACGGCGGCGCGGGCCTGGGCGCAATCGAGGAATTCATCCTGCAGGAAGAGACGATGCGAGCGCGCGTGCCGCCAGTTAACGGGATCGGCGTCGGCCTGTTGGGTCCGACACTGCTCGCGCATGGGACCGAAGCGCAGAAATGTGAGCACCTGCCCAAGATCGCGCGCGGCGAAGTGGCGTGGGCGCAGGGCTTCAGCGAGCCCGGCTCCGGCTCCGATCTCGCATCGCTCAAGACGCGCGCCGTGCGCGATGGTGATGCCTACGTCGTCAACGGCCAGAAGGTGTGGACCTCGCTCGGCCAATACTCCGACTGGGCGATGGCGCTGGTGCGCACCGACCCCGCCGCGCGACTGCGCCACGGAATCAGCTTCCTCCTCGTAGACTTGAGCTCGCCCGGGATCACGGTGCGGCCGATCGAGGACATGCGCGGCGGCACGCCGTTCAGCGAAATCTTCTTCGAGGACGTGCGCGTGCCCGAGGCGAACCGCGTGGGTGAGGAGAATCGAGGCTGGTACGTCGCGATGACGACGCTGGGCTTCGAGCGTGCGGGGCTGGGCTCGACCATCAAGTTCCAGCACGCGCTTACCAGCCTGATCGAGTTCGTGCGCAGCGAAGAGGGGCGGCGCTTCGTGCGCGCGGACTCAAAGAGCGCGCTGCGCCATGAACTCGTCCAGCGCCAGATCGAAATCCGGGTCCTTTATAACCTTGCCCTGTATTCGGTGTCGAAGAAGGCGGCGGGCGCGGCTCCGGACTACGAAGCTTCCATCAGTCAGCTCTTCGGTTCCGAGCTGCACCAGCGCCTCGCCCGCACGGGTATGAAGGCATTCGGGCCCTACGGGCACCTCACGCAGCGTCGGGGTGCACCGCTCGAGGCGATGTTCACCCACGACTTCCTGGATGCCATCGCCCACCCGTTCCTCGGCGGAAGCTCCGAGGTCCAGAGAAATGTCATTGCCACACGGGGACTAAAGCTCCCCAGAAACTAGAGTTATCTCAAAACACAATTTAAGACCGCCGATGGACGCCGATAACATCAACATCAACGACAGGGTCGGCAGGACATTTCATCTGAAGTTTATCGGTGTTTATCTGCGGCTAAATCTGTTTTTGAGATTTTTGAGATAGGTTCCAATCAACGGAGATCGACATGACTTACGAGACGCTCGAACTCAAGATCGATAACCGGGTGGCTCGCCTCACCCTGAACCGGCCGAAGGTCCTGAACGCCATCAACCTCGCGATGATGAACGAGCTGCGCGCGGTTTGCGACGAACTCGACGCGCGCGAGGACGTGTCCGTCATGGTGCTGCAAGGCGCCGGGCGCGCGTTCTGCGCGGGGATGGACCTGAAGTGGTCGGAGTCGCTGACCAAGAAGGATCGCGTCGAGAGCAACCGCATCGGCCAGAAGACCTTCGCCAGGCTCGCGGCCATGGAAATACCGGTGTTCGCCGCCGTGCACGGCTACGTGCTGGGTGGCGCGCTCGAGCTGGTGCTCGCCGCGGATTTCATTGTCGCCCGAGATGACGCCCAACTCGGCCTGCCGGAGATCACGCTCTCTGCTCATCCGCCCTATCGCCCGAAGATCACCGCGGACGGCGATCCTGACCAGCCGGAGTTCGGCGGCAGCGCGCCCGGCTGGGGCGGCCTCACACGGCTGCCCGAACACATCGGACGGGCGCGGGCGAAAGAGATGCTCTTTACCGGCGCGAGGATCGATGCCGGTCGGGCCTTCCAGCTCGGATTGGTGAACGCCGTCTGGCCGCAGGCCGAGTTCGACAATCAGGTCACCGAACTCGCCAACCGCATCGGCGCGATGAACCGGTACAACCTGCGCCTCGTGAAGGAGCTGGTGAACCGCGGCTACGACCTGCTCGAAGGACATCCGAGCTGAGGAGAGAATCATGCTGAACATTTATCGCATCGACCATATCGGCCAGGTCGTTCCCGACCTCGACCAGCAGGTGACGCTCCTCGAGGCGCTGTTCGGCTTCCGGCGCAAGCGGAACTGGGAGAACCGCGGCGAAGGCTGCCGCGGCGTGCTGCTCGAACTGCCCGCAAGCTGGTGCCAGCGCTGGGAGGTGCTCGCGCCCCTCAGCCAGGACTCACAGTACCAGGCCTTCCTCGACAACCTGAAGGGACCCGGACTGCACCACGTCGCAGTCCAGGTCACCGATCCCGCGGCGGCGAACAAGCACCTGAAGGCGCTGGGCGTCGCCTTCCAGGAAGGTGAGCGCTGGATCGACGCGGCCTTCGCACCGCCGCAGGGCCCGACCGGCCTTACCCTGCGCCTGTTCGCGCCGCCGGTGCTCGCCACCTGCGGCGACGACGGCAAGCCACAGCCGGCAATCGAGGCGGCACCAGCCGCCGGGCCAAATCTGGGCATCGTCGCCATCGAGCAGGTCGGGCAGGCGCACCCGGACCGCGACGGGCTCGCGCGCTGGTGCGAGCAGGCGGTCGGCATGCGTGAGGTCTATCGCACGCGCGAAGGCGAGCATCCCGACATGGCGACGATGGTACTTACCATCCCCGGAACGCAGATGCACTGGGAATTGATCTCGCCTGTGGGCAAGGAGTCGTTCGTCCAGCGTTTCCTCGACAAACGCGGCGCGGGCATCGCGCATGTCACTTTCGAAGTGCGGGACTACGAGCAGGCGATGGCGGCGGCCGAGTACCACGGTGTCCCGACCATCAACCTGCACGAGGGCGAAACCGACGGAGCGAAGTGGCGCGACTGGTTCATCCACCCCAAGCATACCGGTGGTTTTCTCGTGCAGCTCTTCTGGGAGGAACGGCCGGGAGTGTGGAGCCGCTCCGACAAGATTCCCGCTCCGCGCTGATCGCATGGACCTGACGCTCACCGAGGATCAGCGGCTCATTCAAGCTGCGGCGCGGGATTTTCTGCTGGAGGAATGTCCCCCGGCGCACGTGCGCGCCATGGAGAAGGACGAAAAGGGCTACGCGCCCGAGCAGTGGAAGCGCATGGCCGAGCTTGGCTGGATGGGGCTTCCCTTCGCCGAGGAGCACGGCGGCGTCGGGAGCGGATTTCTCGAGCTGTGCGTCCTCCTCGAAGAGCACGGCCGGTTCCGGTTGCCGGGACCGTTCTTCTCGACCGTCGTGCTCGGCGGGCTTCCCATCGCCCGCTTTGGCAGCGAAGCCCAAAAATCGGAGTACCTGCCGGCCATCGCTGCGGGCGCGCGAGTCATGAGCTACGCAGAGGCCGAAGCAAGCACGGGATGGGAGACTTCAGCGGTCGAACTTGCGGCAAAGGCCGAGGGCGACGAATTCATACTCGATGGCTCCAAGCTATTCGTCCCCTACGCGACGGCGACCGATGTGCTGCTCGTCGTCGCGCGCACCAGCGGAAATGGCGAACGCCGCATCACGCTTTTTCTGGTGGACGCCCGCAGTCCCGGCATTACATGCGAGCCGCTGGAGACGATCGGCACCGACCACCAGTACGAGGTGCGCTTCAAGGGTGTGCGCGTTCCGAAGCGCTGTATTCTGGGCGTGGTGGACCAGGGCTGGCCGATCATCGGAGCGATCCACCAGTGGGGCGCCGCCGCCAAGTGCGCCGAAATGGTCGGCGGCGCGCAGCGGGTACTGGAGATGACGTTAGAGTATGCCACGCAGCGAACACAGTTCGGCAAGCCCATCGGCAGCTTTCAGGCCGTCCAGCACCACTGCGCCAACATGGCGGTGGACGTGCTTGGCGCGCGGTTCATCGCTTACGAGGCGATCTGGCGCCTGAACGAGGGCCTCGATGCCGCCGCAGAGGTGTCCATGGCGAAGGCGTGGGTGAGCGACGCGTATCAAGACGTCTGCCGCCTGAGCCACCAGATCCACGGCGCGATCGGCTTCACGAAGGAGCACGACTTGCAGTTCTACTCGCGCCACGCCAAGTCCGCGGAATTGAGCTTCGGCGACGCCGATTACCACCGCGAGCGGCTGGCGCAAATGATGGGGCTCTAAGATCAGGCGTCGCGTGCAAGTCGCAGGCCCGAAAACTGCCAGCGTGCGACGGGCGGAAAGAGATTGCGATAGGTCGCGGGGATGTGGGTTGACGGCGTGGCGCACGATACGCAAGAACCTCCTGGAGCCCGGGGTGTGAGAGCATTCCCCGTTCGATAGGCATGTGTCGCTGCGCTTTCCACTCGCATCGGCGTGCGGCATTGCCATCGCCGGACCTGTAATCGGCTCCACCGACACCTCCGAAATCAGTACAACTCCTGCTCTTTCGGCGTTTGCCGGAACGTTGGAGCGGCGGGCATTTCTCGAACGATTTCTGCACGCCCTTGGCTATTCCGGATCACGCTGCCTTCAAGAACGCCAAAGCCGACCAAAACACCACGACCAGCACTGCGATGGATATGCCCACATACGCCGCGATCGGGAGCAGGCTGATCAACGACTCCACCGCCGCGCTGGCATCCGACACATATTGACCCGAAGGAACCGCGAAATATTCCGCCACTTCAGCCGTGCCCCAGATCACGATGAGCGTTGCCACCGGAAGCAGCAGCGTGCTCGAGTAACGCACCGCCGCTTTCTTGCGGTCTATTGCCCCGCGGCGGACACGAACCAGCAAGACCGCAAGATTCACCACGGCCAACGGCTTTGTCAAGATGGTGGAGGCGGCGGGAATCGAACCCGCGTCCGCAAGTCCTCTACAGTCAGGACTACATGCTTAGCCTGGTCATCTGGATCTCGCCTTGCGCCCGCCGGCCGGCAGGCTGACGCTCAGCCAGTCGCTTCGACGGATCCGTGCGGCCAAGCGACCAGACCACACAGAGGGGCTGATGTGAATGACGCTGCACCGGGTTTCCCCGGCCTAGCCCATCAGCAAGCTAGTGCAGCGTCTCGCCGGTATTAGGCGGCGAGAGCGTAACGCTCGTCGTTGGCGTTTGTAGATTTCCAGCGGTTTAACAAGGTGACTGGACCTTGGCATGCCCTGCGCTGCTTCGCTACCCACGTCGAAACCAAGTCGCCCCCAATTCAGGACTCGCGATCCAGGAACCAGGATTCGGTTAAAACCTGAAACGGATGCCCAAGAAGCAAAGCCATTATTACATATATGGCCAGGATTCGGCGAATTTCAAGGGCTTTCCTGAATCCCGAATCCCCCTTTTAAAGATGTCGCAGCAACTCCTGCGGCCGCTCGATCACAGCATCGGCACCCCAGCTTTCCGGCTCGCCGCCATTGAGATAACCGTATTTGACCGCTACCGTCATCATGCCGGCGGCGTGACCTGCTTCGATATCGCGCCGGTCGTCACCAACGTAGACGCAAGCTTGGGGGGCCGTGGCGAGCATGTGGCTCGCGGCCAGCAGCGGTGCAGGATGCGGTTTGATCTTGCCGGTCGTATCGCCGCCGATTACGCACGCAGCACGCTTGCCAACGTGGAGCAGTTCGAGCAGCGGTTTTGCAAAACGCTCGGCCTTGTTGGTGACAATACCCCAGCGAAACTGGCGGACTTCGATTGCATCGAGCAGCTCCGAGATGCCTGGAAACAGCCGCGTGTGGCGGCACAGATTCTGTTCGTAGACCTCAAGAAACTCCCCGCGCATCGCGTGGTAATCCGCGTGTTCGGGCGTGATGCCAAACCCAACAGAGAGCAGCCCCCGTGCGCCCAATGATGTTACCGGTCGCGTCGTTTCGACCGGCAACGGAGCAAGCCCGCGCGCCTCGCGCATCCGGTTGAGCGCGAAGCCGAGATCGGCCGCCGTATCGGCGAACGTGCCATCGAGGTCGAAGAGGACGGCTTTGATCATGGAAGTGCGTGACTCGTGACCCGTGACCCGTGACCCGGGAACATCCCAGACGACGAATGCTTCTCATCACTGTCCACTGTCACGTTTTCTGAGCGTGCAAAATGTAGTTGACATCCGTATCGTTCCCGAGGGCATACGCCTTTGTGAACGGATTGTAGGTCATCCCGGTCAGGCTGGCGACGCTCAATCCAGCGTCGCGGCACATGGCCGCCAGCTCGGAGGGCCGGATGAATTTCGCATAGTCATGCGTGCCGCGCGGCAGCAGCCGCAGCACGTATTCGGCGCCGACCACCGCAAACAAATATGCTTTCAAATTGCGGTTGAGGGTAGCGAAGAACGCGTAGCCTCCAGGCTTGAGCAGTTGGGCGCCGGCGCTGACTGTCGCGAAAGGATCGGGCACATGCTCGAGCATCTCCATGCAGGCGACGATGTCGAAACTGCGAGGCGTTTCGCGCGCCAGTTCCTCCGCCGAGATCATGCGGTAATCGACCTGGCGCCCCGATTCGAGCAAGTGCAGTTGCGCGACCATCAGCGGCTTTTCCGCGAGATCGATGCCGGTTACGCGTGCGCCGCGCGCCGCCATGGCCTCCGCGAGGATACCTCCGCCGCAGCCGACGTCGAGGACCGACTTCCCGTCGAGGCCCGCGATGCGGTCTATGTAGTCGAGCCGCAGCGGATTGATGTCGTGCAGCGGCTTGAATTCGCTCGTCGGATCCCACCAGCGATGAGCGAGCTGGCTGAATTTCTCGAGCTCGAGGGGATCGACGTTGATCATAAAGGCAGGATTCAGGAATCAGGATTCAGGAGTGGCGAACCAGGCCGATTCTTGAATTCTACTAAAAAGCTCAATCTTCATTTCTAGCCCCTAGCCCCTAGTCCCTAGCCTCTGATCTTCTCCTTCCAATGCGCCGCCTTTGCCGCCAGCTCGCGCGGATCGAGACGCGTGAGCGCCCCGTTTTCCACGAGCAGTTCGCCGTCGACCCACACGTGGCTCACGTGTTCACGGCCCACAGCGTAGGCAAGGTGTGACAGGGGATCGTAGCAGGGCGCGAGTTCCGGCGCCGCGAGTCGGACCGCAACGATGTCAGCGCGTTTGCCTTTGGCGAGCGACCCGATACACCGCTCGAGGCCCAGCGCGCGAGCGCCGTTGAGCGTCGCCATCTCCAGCACGGCATGCGCAGGAAGAGCGGTCGGATCGCCGCTCGATCCCTTCGCAAGCAGCGCCGCGAGCCGCATTTCAGTGAAGATGTCGAGGCGGTTGTTGCTGGCAGCCCCATCGGTCCCAAGGCCGACATTGACGCCATGCGCGTGCAGTTGCGCTAGCGGCGCGATTCCGCTCGCGAGCTTCAGATTGGAGGACGGGCAGTGCGCGACATGACAGCCGTGCTCGGCGAGCAATGCAATTTCGTCCGGTGCGAGGTGCACCGCATGCACGGCGATGAGTCCCGGACCGAGCAGCCCGAGCTTCTGCAGCCGCCGGATCGGCCGCAGATGGTGCACAGCGAGGCTCTCGCGAATCTCGTCCGCGGTTTCGTGCAGGTGAATGTGGACCGGTACGTCGAGTTCACCGGCATAGGTCGCGACCCGCTCGAAAGTTGCATCGCTTACGGTAAACGGCGCATGCGGGGCGAGGCAGAACGAAAGGCGCGGTTCGTCGCGCAGACTGTCGCGGACGGCGAGACCCTTGCTCAGGTAATCCGCCGCGTCGTTGGCGTAGGGCGAGCGAAATTCGAGCAGGATCATGCCAAGCGCCGCGCGCATGCCGGTGCTCA